>NZ_CP133465.1:302500-425000 GCF_031191185.1 Prevotella nigrescens
AACTATCATCGATACGATGGATAGCACCATAGTTATTACCATAAATGTTTGTGGCATTGAAGCCATCGCACATTACTTCTGCAGGATAAGCGAGGGATCCATAGAAAGAGCCACGGAAAGATTGATTGATACCATTCAGATAGAACTCAATAGAGGTTTCTGTGAAAAGTGTATCTTTTGTCTCGCCTGGAACATAGTTATTTGGCTCGAGGTCCAAGTTGCATGATGTCAGAGACAATGCGCCAATACCTGCGACAAGCAAAAATTTATTATATTTTTTCATATTCTCTCTTATATTTAATTCAATTATTGAACTATAAACTTAGAATGTAACTTCAACACCAAAGAGTATTTGTCTGGTGTTACCAAGTCTACCAAGTGATACGTTTGTATCAACTTCCGGGTCAATACCGGTGTAGTCGGTGATAGTAAACAAGTTGCGTCCAGTGAACGTAAACTTAAGACCTTCTACAACATTTTGCCATGCAAGTAAAGATTTTGGCAGAACATAGCCAATTTGCAAGCTCTTCAAACGCATGAAAGAAGCATTTTCCAACAAGTGGCTGTCGAAGTGCATACCATAACCCTTACGCCAGTCTGGGAACTTAGCGTTCTTGTTGTCTTCTCTCCAGAAATCGTTAACCATCTTGTGTTGGTTATAAGATGTTTGCACAGCTGCGAAGTTAGCATAGAAGTACATATCGTTGTTTGCCAAGTACTTGCCAAGAACAACTGCGAAGTCTGCAGAAAGCGTAAGACCCTTCCAACCTGCACTGATGTTGAAACCACCATTGAATGGAGCATAGCGACGGTGGCCAGAGTTTTGTGTCAAAACAGTCTCGTCGAAATTTGAAGTAACTCTGCTCTTGTCCTTTGTTGTTTCATCAATATTCTTACCAGGGAGATACCACTGTGGAGAACCATCAGCAGGATTTACACCAGCCCAAATTGGCAAGTAGTACATAACAGGCTTGCCTACTACATAAGCCACCATTGTGTTTGCGATTTCCCAGCGCTGACGGCCCTGGAAGAGTTCAGTAACCTTATCATTGTTGTAGTTGAAGTTGATACCTGCACGGAGGTAGTAGTCGCGACCGCGAAGAATGTCGTAACCCAACTTAACATCGATACCAGAGTTCTGCAAACCACCTACGTTGCGTACGAGTGAGCTGTAACCTGTTGTATAAGGATAAGGTACGCCCATCAACATGTTGGTAGTCTTACGGATGTAGTACATCAATTCGAAGTCTAACCTGTGGAACAACTTACCGTCTAAAGTTACAGAGAACATCTTCTGCTTTTCCCATGTCAATTCAGGATTTGGATGTTGCGCGTAAACCCAAGAAGCATTTGTGTCGTAGTTTGTTGTAGCACCAATCAAACCAAGAGAACCGTAGTCGCCGATAGAAGAGTTACCTTGTGTACCATAAGATATCTTAAAGTTCAAGTCATCAATCCACTTGTATTCATTCATGAAAGCTTCGTTCTTAATCTTCCAAAGAACACCTGCAGCCCAGAATGCCGCATTCTTGTTGTTTGCACCAAAACGTGAGCTGGCATCGTTACGGAGAGAGAAATCGAGGAAGTAACGGTTAGCGTAGTCATAGTCGATACGACCGAGGAAAGACAAGAAACGGCTTTCTGAACCTTCTTCTCCCATTCCATAAGATTCCTTCTTACCATTCTGGAGGAGCATCAAGTGGTCGTCAATCTGACCTGTAGACTGTGCATAGAAGTAATCGTAGTTATTCTTGACACCTTCCTGACCGCCCAAAACAGTGAAATGGTGGTCGTCGTTGAGGTTGAAAGAGTACTCGATGGTATTTGTTATCGTGTTGCTGTAGCCAAATGTAGAGCTCTTGCCTCTTACACCACCATGAGATGAAAATTCGTAAGAAGCATTTGTCTTCCAGTTGTCAAGAATAAAGTACATATCAGAGCCGAGGCGTGAGCGAATCTTCAAATTCTTGATTGGCTCCAATTCAATGAAAGCATTAGCAAGAACGCCATAACGCTCATATACGTCAGGACTGTTCTTCTGTGCATAGTAAGGATTGGTCATGTTTACACCAGGGTATTTCTTTGCATAATCCTTGCCTGTTGCAGGGTCGATTGCAGGATACAATGGGCTGAGGAGGAAAGAAAGACCACCGCTTGTGTACTGGGCATTTCCTTCAGAGTTACCGAAGTTAGCATTACGCTGTTTCTTGTCGTAAGAGAAAGCGACGTTTATACCCATGCGCATCCAGTCCTTTGGACGTGCAGAGAGGTTAGAACGGAAGTTGTAACGATCGTAGAAGTTACCGATAGCAGCACCTCTCTGGTGGAACTGACCTGCACCTACCATGTAAGAAATGCGGTCGCTACCACCTTCAATACTTAAGTCGTTCTGAGTCTGTGGATTGTTGAATTGCATAGTGTGATTCCACCAGCGAGTATCACCATTATAGACATGCTCATTTCCATCGCGGTCTTTCCAAGTGTAAGCTTTATCAATATCTTCTTTAGTGTATCCCAACTTACCCCAGAATTCTCTCAATTCAGAAGCGTTCATCATGTTATGGTAGAGTCTCTTATCGGCAGGAGTAGAGATACCGAACTGTGAACGGAATGTGATACGAGCCTTAGAGTTGAAAGAGCCGTTCTTTGTGGTAACGTAGATTACACCGTTGGCAGCACGCGAACCGTAGATAGATGTAGCAGAAGCATCTTTCAATACAGAGATGTTCTTGATATCGTTAGGGTTCATCGCCATAATGGCACGTGAAGAAGATGGAATACCATCGATAACGTACAACGGAGTAGAGCTTGCACCGATAGATCCTTTACCGTGAATATTCATAGAAACGGCATTGTCACCAGCCTCACCTGAAGATGAAAGCACGTTCAAACCAGCTACTTGACCTTGCAAAGCGTCCAATGCAGAAGAAGAAGGAGCATTCTTCAACTTGTCGGCATTTACGGTTGTGATACTACCAGTGATTGAACCAATCTTCTTAGCAGAGCCATAACCAACGACAACAACTTCTTGCATTGTCTTGTTATCTGATTCAAGAACTACATGCATATTAGCCGCTGCCTTTACTTTCTTAGGATTCATACCTACGTATGAAAATTCGAGCATTGCACCAGCAGGTACATTCAACTCGAACTTACCATCAAGGTCTGTTTGAGTTCCGTCTGAAGTACCGAGCACCTTAACAAAAGCTCCGATTACAGGCTGATTATCTTCTGCCGAGATAACGACACCCGTAACATGCGTCTGTGCCATAGCCATTCCTAAACTTAAGAACAGGCAGGCGAGAAACATTGTTAGTCTTTTTTTCATAAAATCTCTCACTTTTTAATTTAATTATTAACAGTTATTGTTTCATTTTTACTTGGGAACTCGTCCCAACTTCTCATAGCTTAGTTAAAACCGAAAGTGTTTTCATCTTTTAACGTAAATGCAAAGATAGTGTATAGCATTTAATAGAACAAATAAAATTAATGAAACGATTATCTTTTTCACTTTTATTAACAAGAAATGAATTAAACCCCCACGAAAGAGGGCTGAAATGCGTGTTATGTCAGTCCGTATGGCGTTAAACTTACGTTTGTTCATAAAATAAGAGTAAAGAAATATTATTGTGATAAGAAGTATAGAATGTAAAAGACAGTTGAAAAAACGTTTATTTTTTCATGTTGAAGTCAGTTAGCATTTTTCGTATGTAGGTTTTAAAGTCATCGTTTGCAAGGATATCGATATCTGAATACAGACCGAGAACAAACCTTCCGAGCCCTCGAAAATCGCAAACCTCAATGTCGAGCAACCAATTTTGTTCGTCGATTGCCGAAATATACTTCACTCCATGTGGGTATTCCTCAATAAAAATATTATAGGCGAGTTGCCCAAGACGGAGTTTGACGTTATAGTGCGTCTCGCTACTAAACATAAAAATATCGGTGAACATTTGTCTATGGCAATGTTCGTATATCCAAGGAACATCAATAGGCTCGATATGTTGTATACGGTTAAGGCGGAAAGTCTTGTTCATTTTCGTCTCTATCTCATGGCACCGTACGTCTTGATTGTTGTTCATTAAAAGAAAAGGTTCAACTACACGATCGGAAAAAGAATGACTATGTGGGCTGGAATAGCCAACAAAACGTAACATTCTTTTATTTCTGATAGCATTGGTAATGATTTTCACGTTATTAATATAAGCCTGTTGTTTTGCGGGAGGTATATTTTGCGAGAAGTTATAAGTACGGTCGAGTTTTGCACGTAATTGGTTTACCATATCGTTGCTATTATCGGTCATGAGCAACATATTATATATGGTGCGTATTTCAGTATCGGTAAACTGAAGAGTTTGCGACAGTTCGGCAAAAAAAGAAGACCTTCTATCAATGTGATATTTATTATCTTGTTTAAAAAGAATGAAGCCTGCCGACTTAATAAAGTCGAGCAGATAGTAGATTTGCCGGCGAGAAATATTCATTTTCTTGCTCAATTCTATGGCAGTATAACCTACAGAGTCGGCAAGTAACAGGATTAGCCGGAGCTCGTTTTGGAGTTTAGAATAGCGCATTGACTTAAAGATTAATCACCATTAGCCCAATCTGAGCTTAAAGATTAAAATCAAGACTCTGTTCCTCTGTTGGAAGCAAAGTAAAAGATTTCCGATGATAAGGTGATATTCCGTATTCTTTTATGGCTGTACGATGTTTGGGAGTAGGATAACCTTTGTTAGACTTCCAGTCGTATTGAGGAAATTCTTTATCGATTGTTTTCATATAGTCGTCGCGACAGGTTTTCGCAAGAATAGAAGCCGCGGCAATCGATAGATATTTTCCGTCGCCTTTTACGATAGTTGTGTAGGGTATGTCATGATAAGGCTTAAAGCGATTACCGTCTATAATGATGGTTTCCGGTCGGACGCAGAGCATATCCAATGCCCGGTGCATGGCAAGAATGCTTGCATTGAGAATGTTTATCCTGTCAATCTCCTCTGCCGTAACCACTCCAACCGCCCAAGCAAGGGCGTCTTTCTCTATCATGGAACGCAGCAAGTAGCGTTTTTTTTCTGAAAGCTGCTTTGAATCGTTCAGCAATTCGTTTTCGTAATCAGGAGGAAGTATAACTGCAGCTGCAAAAACACTTCCTGCCAAACAGCCACGACCAGCCTCGTCGCAACCGGCTTCCACCTTATCTATATAGTAAGTACTCTTTAGCATATTAACTTATATAACTAAATTTTTATTATATTGAACCATCAAAGTACAAATGTAATATATTTTTTCCATCAGAGAACGGTGTTATGAGTTTTTAAGAGAATTATCTTTACAATACAAAGATTATCCTATTTGTATTCTGCTGTATAGGAATTTGGAAGGAATAATGAACCTTATGGGGAGAGTAGACAAAGTCAGCCTTACTGCTGTGGACATTGTGTGTTCCCTGTTTCTATGCTTTTGCAGCTAAAAAGCAACGAGAAAGGCTGTACCTAACGTTAAAGAATGGACGCAGATTTGCCTGCCTGCTGTCCGATAAGGCAGCAGGTCGTAGTCTAACAAGAGACGAATGCCATAATGTTGGTGTGCTCTAAACGTAAGCGAAAGACCGGTTCCAAGGCTGAAACTATGTCGCGAATCGATGAGATAGCTTGTTTGTTGCAAGTCGGGGTAGTGCACACGCTCTACGAGAAGTTTGCTTCCTGCAAGCCAACGTGTCGAGAGCGGACAAGAGAAATAGGCTCCTCCGCCTATCCGCCACGTATCGAAGACATTGTTTTCTGCCCGAATATTGTCTACGATAACCGAAGTCCGGGTGACCGAGAACCGTCCGCCTAAACCTATATATGGACTAAAGAAGTGTGCACCTTCGAGTACCGACATGCACCCGGACGACACTTTGAACCTTGAACTTGGTCCTATTGGATAGGAAGCCAGAGGCAAACTGATTTGAAAGTTGAGGCTAAGGAAAGATGGTTTCTGCCATTTCCTAAACGTTTCGCTGTCAGTAGCATTGTTTAATCCACGGTTTTTGAAAATTAAATCGGCAAAATAATAACCTAATTCTGTAGAAAGTATGCCTATTCCGGCACCCATCAGCACATCGCTCAGCCAGTGCTTGTTGTTCGCCATGCGCATAATGCCGGTTGCCGATGCCACGGTGTATGCCCCAATACCTATCCACGGACTTCTGCTGCCATATTCTTTGGTCAGCATAGTAGCCGTCATGAAGGCTGTTGCAGTGTGTCCCGAGGGATAAGAGTTACGGTTCGACCCATCAGGACGCTCTACATGGGTGGTATATTTCAGCGAGTTTACAATGCCAGCCATTATGGTTGTTGCGAACAAATCGGAGGCAAGCATACGCTTCCAGCTGCTTCTGCTTTTCTCTCCACCCAACTTCAGTCCTAACAAAACGGCAGCAGGAAGATACTGAGTGTAGTCGTCCAAGTGGCGATTAAACCTTGGCAGATAGTCGTTTCTTAAGCCACGGAAGTGTTTGTCCTGCCCTTTCGCAATGAATCCACCTATTATAAGCGGCATGCTGGAGTACATTATTTTATGAAAACGAGTGTTGCTGATATGTTCGAGCACGTCTCCAACTTTCTGAAACACACGACATGAATCGCTGAAAGTGTATAGACTGTCTGCCGAAACCTTTGTATATGCGTTCCTCGTGGTGTCGTTTGGCAAATTGCAAGCCTCTGCCTGGCTACAAGCAAAAGTAAGAATAACGATTTGTAGGGATATTTGGGCAAAGTAAATTGTATGTTTTAGCGAAGTACTCATTGATGTTTCATTAAGTTGTAGTCTAAAGACTGCAAAGTTATAGCTTTTTTTTAAAAATATAATATATAAATAAAAAAAGCTTTTTTATGCCTTAAACATTTGTGGATTAGGGATAAATTGAATACCTTTGACTGTAGAAACATAAGATCTATATGTCTATGGAAATTGCAAATAATAATAGTTACTGTGTTATTTTGGCTGGAGGAAAAGGCAAAAGACTATGGCCGGTGAGTAGAGAAAAGTATCCAAAGCAGTTCATCGACTTCTTTAGTGAGGGGCGAACACAGCTTCAGCAGACTTTCGACCGCTTTATTGACATCGTTCCTAAGGAGAATATATTTGTTGTTACCAGTGATATTTATCACGATATTGTGCGGGTACAGCTACCCGAAATAGGGCGAGACAACATCATTGCAGAGCCTGTTTACAGGAACACAGCCCCCAGTGTGGCATGGGCAGCCCGCTGCATTGCCAAGCGAAACAACCGTGCAAATATTATAATATCGCCCTCCGACCAGAGCATTTTAAACCCTAAGCTGTTTAAGAACTGTATTCTTGAAGGGCTGGATTTCGTCAGTACGCACAACTGTTTGCTGGCACTTGGGGTGCAGCCGACACGTGCAGAGACTGCGTATGGATATATTCAGAAAGGCAACGAGAGCGCAGTTGGCAATATATATAAGGTGAAAGCCTTTACCGAAAAGCCCGATGCGGAGTTTGCGCAGATGTTTGTTGACAGCAACGAATGGCTGTGGAACACTGGAATGTACTTGGGAAACGTGCAGTGCTTGAAGGCTAATTTGCACCAATGCCTGTCGGTTGCACAGATAGATTTCGATGCCTCGCCACAGGAAATAGATACTGCCGATGACGAAAAGTATGCTAAAAACATCTTCCCGGCGTTTCCAAATATGTCTGTAGACTATGGTATTCTTGAGAAATCGGTAGATGTACACGTACTGAAATGCAACTTTGGCTGGGTAGATTTGGGCACATGGGAAGGTATGTATGAGTCGAAGAGTTGCACAAAGAACAACAATGTGGTGGCAAGCGGAGACGTATTGTTTGATGGTTCGAGCAATAATATCGTTAGATTGCCCGACGACAAGCTTGCCGTTCTGAACGGACTCGATGGCTATGTAGTGGCTGAAGAGGGCAACGTGCTGTTGGTTTGCAAGAAAGAAAATTCTTCTACGTTGATAAGAAAGTATGTTAATGAGGCACAAATAAAGAAAGGCGAGGAGTTCATTTAATCTACATCAGCCACGCAAAGACTCTTGTTCCGATTGGTGCTCATTATAGATTGATATAAATAGATTGCTTTATTTTACACAAGAGCAACCTTTACATAAAAGCCATCGGGAATGTACTAATACTACATTCCCGATGGTTTTATTTACCTTTACTCTATTTCTCTTAAATCGTCTGCAACATACCAACCAAAGAGTCCTTTATGCGTGTAAAGCAGAAAATGTTTCCCCAATTCGCCGTCATAAGACGAAAAGGTGGCGTAATTTAGGTATGTCTTGTTTTTAGGAAGATAGAGAACATAGCGCCTAATGGGAAGTGGTCGGCGGTAATAGCGTTTTACTTTTGTTTTGGCTAAGGTTACAACCTGACTTTCTGACTGGCTCGAGCCAAAGTAAGAATTAGAGAAAAAGACAAGAAAGAAACTAAAACCCGCAAAAAACAATATACCGAACCAAGAAGTAATAGCAAAGTATAAAAAGTTACCGAGCTTATTAGAGGAATTTTTATATTTCTTTACTATCGTAATCATACCACTACTTATGCAAATAGCAAGAATTGCTACTCCTAAAAGGTACCAAGAGAGTGGGAAGTGGAATGGTAATATTGTGTTTGCATAATAAATAAAGCCTTGATAACAAATAAAAAGCGATGCATAGAAAACAGCTACAATAAGCAAAGTTCCTATTGTTATAATTGTTAAAGGACTCCATTTGGTTCGTTTGGACAGCTTTCTGCTATGTTTATTGTTTAGCAGCCAGTCGGTCCAAGTATCATCTTTTATCTCTTTCATATTTCCATACTAACAAACGAGAATATACACTTTTCTATGTATAAACTCGTTTGTATGCTTATTTTCATATCCCCAAATATTGCTTAATCTATCTCTTGAAAAGCTTTAAAGATTTTGGCAGCAATCTCTGTTTGCTCTTCTGCCGTCAATTCAATATGCTTATGGAAGTCTACATCAGCTTCACTATTGATGGGTAACAAATGAATATGTGCGTGGTCTACCTCGAGTCCTAAAACTATTTGTGCAACTTTCTTACACGGAAAAGCCTTTTTTATGGCACGGGCAACTCTCTTTGCGAAGAGTTGGAACGCTGCCAACTCGTCGTCGTCCATATCGAAAATGTAGTCGATTTCCTTACGGGGAATTACTAACGTGTGCGCTTTCCCTATCGGATTGATATCGAGAAAGGCATAAAACTTGTCGCTTTCAGCACATTTATAGCTTGGTATTTCGCCAGCAGCAATCTTTGAAAAAATGGTCATAACGGTATGTTTAAATTACGAAACTTAAAGATTGATGGAGATTTCGTCTACTCTCAACTTTATCTTGCCACGCGGAATATCTATTTCAACCTCGTCTCCGACCTTCTTGTTGAGTAGTCCTTGGGCAATAGGAGTCTTTATAGAGATCTTCCCTTGCTTCAGGTTCGCCTCCGATTCGCTTACTATTGTGTACTCCATTTTAGCACCGTTGCTCAGGTTTGTCATCTTTACCGTAGACATAATTTGCACCGCTTCGTTGCTTAGACGCGATGTATCAACAATCTTAGCCTGGGCAATGGTCATCTTCATTTCTGTTATTTTCGCTTCGAGGTGGGCTTGTGCTTCCTTGGCTGCATCATATTCTGAGTTCTCACTTAGGTCGCCCTTGTCAGCTGCTTCTGCGATTGCCGCCGATGCCTTGGGGCGTTCTACTGATTCTAAACGCTGCAGTTCAGCCACGAGTTTGTCGTAGCCATCTTGTGACATGTAAGACATAATCTATATTTTTTTGTTTATACGCTTTTCAAAAGAAATATAAAAAAGACAGAATCCCAACACTGTTTGCATGCCAGAATTCTATTACACCTTCTTTATAACTTTGTTATGACAGTGCAAAGATAGCCCTTATTTCTGATACTTCAAAACAAAGGAGGTTAAAAAATATTAGTAGTCAGAAATGAAAGTTTGTCCTATCGGTTATTCTTTCTTGTTGCCACACGCTGCAGGATCTATTCTTGGAGTACCCCACCATAGGACAGTCGATGTTTGTCAGGGGGAGAGTGTTTTCATTTCCGTGCTCAATGCAAAGGTAAAAAAGCCTTCTTGTATTTGTAAAAATAATTCTGCTAAAACGTGATAATTGTGCTTTGGCATTGCGAAAGCGGCTATTTTACGGCGTAAAACAACCGTTCTTACAGTTCCAAAGAGCCGTTTTTGGAATGCAAAATAACGGATTTCATAATATATTGATAAACAAAAAGTTAGACAATAGCTACTTTTGCAGAATATTTTTACAGTATCATTCTCTCCCTTTCGTCCGTAAAATATCTTCTATTCGTCAAAAGTCCACTGCCCCACTCCATCAATGGAACAAGGCAAGAGCAACCCCATCAGACAGGAAAAGTAAAAAAAATGGCAGATGCTTTTATCGAACATCTGCCATTTTTCCTATTTATGTGTACCTGCGTTTATTCTTCCGCAGGAGCATTCTTCAAGCGGTTTTCAAGCTTCTTGCCCAATACCAAGTAGGCAACTGGAGAGGCAATGAAGATTGAAGACAATGTACCGAAGAACACACCGAGTATCATTGCGAACGCAAAGCTACGGATACTGTCGCCTCCAAGTATGAAGATTGAAAGCAACACGATTAACGTAGAGAACGATGTATTGATTGTACGTGCCAACGTTTGGTTGATGGAATCGTTGAACAATGTCTGGTAATCCTGCTTTGGATGCAAGCGCATGTTTTCGCGGATACGGTCGAACACAACCACCTTGTCGTTGATAGAGTAACCAATCACGGTCAAGATAGCACCGATGAAGGTCTGGTCGATTTCGAGAGAGAAACCTATCCAGCCGTAGCAGACAGAGTAGAAACCTATTACTATCAATGTATCGAGTGCCAACGCCACAACTGAACCTACAGAGAAACCAAGATTACGGAAACGCAGCAAGATGTAAATGAAGATAAATATCAACGCCAATACAACGCTTCGGATAGCTCCGTGTGTGATGTCCTTGGCTACTGAAGGCCCCACTTTCGAAGAACTGATGATAGAACCGCCCTCGCGAATGTCCGGATTCTTGAAGCTATCCACATTTGCCTGACTTACGAAGCCACCCTTCTTCAACGCATTGTAGAGCACTGTTTCTGCGTGGTCGTCCTCAGCCGGGTCGTTCGATTCGATGTTATAGTTGGTAGACACACGAATGGTGTTGCCCTCTGTACCCAATGCAATTACGGTTGTTGTGGCTGGTTTGCCCGCATTTTCGCCAGTGGTATTCACAAACGCGTTGTTCAAAACCTTGCGGACATCTTCTACGTGTACCTTTTTGTTAAGCGCAATGACATAGTTACGTCCACCAGTAAAGTCGATACTCTTGCTCAACCCCCTTACGAAGAAGATGCTGACGAGGAAGAGCACGGCAGTAATCGCTGAAATAGTGAATGTCGTCTTGTAAAGACTCATGAACTTGATGTGTGTATTCTGCATCAGGTTCTTGCTGATTGAAGTATAGAACTTCTGGTTTAACCACTTGTCTTTCTTCAAACGGTTCTCATAAATGAGACGTGTCAGGAACACAGCTGTGAAGAATGAGCAGACAATACCAATAATCCATGTCGTTGCAAAACCACGAATAGGTCCTGTTCCCGTTACAAGAAGAATGATACCAGTAATGAGCGACGTGAAGTTAGAGTCGAAGATGGCAGAGAAAGCATTGCTGTAACCAGCTTTCAACGCATCTTTAATGCCCTTTCCAGCTCGCATTTCTTCCTTGATACGCTCATAGATGAGCACGTTAGCATCGACTGCCGTACCGAGCGTAAGCACAATACCCGCAATACCCGGCATGGTAAGTGCCGACTGGAACGATGCCAGAATGCCCAGCGTAAAGAACAAGTTGGCAAGCAAAGCGCAGTTTGCCAACATACCGGGAATAAGGTCGTACATCACAACCATGTAGATCATCAAGAGTACGAATGCGATAGCAAACGACCAAAGACCTTGCTGGATTGACTGCGCACCCAGCGTAGGACCAACCACTTCTTCCTGAACGATGCGTGCAGGAGCAGGCATACGACCAGACTTTAAGGTGTTAGCCAAGTCTTTTGTATCTTCGATAGTGAACGAACCTGAAATAGATGACGAACCACCGGTGATTTCAGAATTGATGCGAGGTGCTGTATAAACAAGTCCATCGAGCACAATGGCAACAGCTTTGCCAAGGTTCGCCTTTGTAATGGCAGCCCATTGACGTGCACCATCAGAGTTCATTGTCATGCTAACCTCCGGGCGTCCGTACTGGTCAAACTGGTCTTTGGCATCTGTAATCACATCGCCTTCCAGTGGAGCACGACCATCAGATGTTGTAACCTTCAGGGCATGGAGTTCGAAAATGTTCTTCTGCTTCAAGCCGTCAGCAGGCTTTGCACTCCAGCGAAGGCGCAAGTCGCTCGGTAATACCTGTTGTGCAAGTTTGCTATAGATAATTTTATTGATTGCTGCAGTATCACGGACACTTGCATAACCGACAACACTAAGAGCATCGCCAGGAGTAAGTTGGAGGATAGAAAGCAAAGGATGTTCTTTCTTTGCTGCTGCAGTCTGTGCATTGCTACCTACGTTTTCGTCAATATTATCGCTTTTCAATGAAAGTTTAGTTGTGTTTTTCTTCTCTGCAACCTGCTTTTTCCCAGTGGCGTTGGCTGTAGAATCTTTAGCCTCTGCCTTTGTTTCGCCGTTTGCCAAGCGCTGATCGAGCTGTGTCAGGTACGGTTCAATCTCTTGGTTATTGTATGTTTCCCAGAACTCGAGGTTGGCTGAGCCTTGCAATAACTTACGCATACGCTCTGGTTCACGTATACCGGGCATTTCTACCATAAGGCGTCCTTCTTGCCCTTCGAGCTTTTGAATGTTTGGTTGAACGACACCAAACTGGTCGATACGGTTGCGAACTACGTTGTAAGAATTATCAATTGAAGCTGTAACCTCTTCACGGAGGGCTTTCTCTACCTCCTTGTCGGAGCTCTGCGTGCTAACTTTTCCCTTCAATTGTTGCGTTGCAAATATCTCGGCAAGCTTTCTTCCTGGAGCAATTTTGTGGAAAGCATCAACGAAAAGCGTGATAAAGTCACTCTGACTTGTTGCTTCTTGTGCTTTAGCTTCCTTCATTGCCTTTTGATAAGCAGCATCGGTTTTGTGGTCGGCGAGTACATCTACGACATCAGGAACTGAAATTTCGAGGATAACGTTCATACCACCTTTAAGGTCAAGACCCAAACCTATCTGTGTCTCTAAACACTTTTGGTAAGAGTAAATGCCCAAGTACTTCACAGAATCTTTGTAATCCTGCCGTGCAATAGGGTCTTTAATCTTCGCAGCTTGCCCGTCGTAATAGCTTGTTGCTACCGAGAAAGACAAGTAGAAAATGCTTGCGAGCGTCAGCAAGACGGCAACACAAATTACTAATCCTTTGTTTTGCATTTTATTTATTTATTTTTAATTATTTCCTTTTCAGGGATAGTTAGACGTGCAAAGATAGTTATTTTTTCACATTTCGGAAAATTTAAGCGCTTTTATTCGCTTACTTTTAATATTTTGGACGATATTTTAGCCATACATATATGGGATAATGATCGGAAGTAGAGATATTGTCGTCAACTTTCGCACCGTATGCCTCGAATTCGCTTGAACAGAAAATGTTGTCTATCCGTACGTACATTCCGCTTCGATGATACGATATTCCCGGTCCATTTCCACTGGCTATGTAAGCATCGGTAAGTTGCCTGGCAATGGTCTTATGGGTGTAACTAATCGGGTTGTCGTTGAAGTCGCCGCACAAGATGACAGGTATTTTCTTCCTTAAGTATCTTTCAACGTAAGCAGCAACGGCATCTGCTTGTGGTGCCCGTATAATGGCAGCTTCGCCAAGCTTATCCAATATGCGCTTACTTTCTGTCTTGGTGTTTCCTCCTTCAAAGGGAGAACGCACTATATCCTTGTATCCTTGCTTATCAGCTTCGCTGAAATGATTGCTTTCAAAATGATTATTGACTACCAATACCTCTTGGTTATTGTAATTAATGACATAGGCAAAGCTTATGTTTCCCGCTGACTTATACATTATTCGTTCCTTTTTTAGGATTGGATAATGGCTCAACAGCATCATGTGCTGGTGTCCTGGAGCTGGCATACTTACAAAATCGTGATAGGGATAAGCTTTTGCGAGTACCTTATAAATATAATCGCGTTGTTTGCCATAGGCATCTGTTTCTTGCAAGCAGACTATATCCGCATTACTTTTTACGATATAATCGACGATGGGATTATGAGCTTGGGGTTCGAAATCCCACAACGAGAACATGTAAACGTTATAGGACAGCACTTTAATAGACCTTACAGGAATTTCCTTCTTTATATTAAATGGTATGTATTTGCGAATGGGTACATAGCAAATGAGTAGTCCCAATAAAGGCAACCAGACTCTTTTAGGACATAATATTACCCAAACTACAATGAAAAGCAAGTTTAGGACCAGCACAATAGGAAACCCTAAACCAAAATTTGCCAACCATGGGTGGTCAGCTGGCTGCAGTTTATCTACATTACCAATAAGGAATAATAGGACTATTGCGATGATGTTGGCAACCGAGACAAGTTTAAGGACAGTGCCTTTTATTTTATATAGCATATATTTCTTGCCTTTTCTTCTTCTTCATAGCTTGTCGTTACTGCTTGTTGCTATCGAAAAGTTTCTGCTTTTCATCTTTCGTCAAACTGTCGTATCCACTTTTTCTTATCTTATCGAGTATGCGGTCTATTTCTTCTTGTTCCTTTTTCTTTCGTAAATTATAGTCCCAATCGCTTTCTTTTTGTTGCGTCTGCTGTGTGTATGACGTATTTGTCTGAAAGCCTCCACCATCTTTTCCTCGATTATTTCCAGCTGAACGATGGGTACGGTTTTCCCAATTGTTACGCAGATTGTCAAAGAATTGGTGTCCTTTATTCATACCTGAGGAACCATCAGAGTAAGGGTGCTTGCGCCAATACCTTATAAGTAGATAGCCGAACAGCATTCCTCCGAGATGTGCCAGATGTGCTACTCCGTCGTTGCTTGTGCCCATTGCAGAGAGAAGTTCCATCGCAATAGACCCCATAATAATCCATTTTGCCTTTAATGGAATAGGAATTGGAATAATAAACATGCGCTCGTTGGGGAATGTAAGTCCGAATGCTAATAGCACACCATACACTGCTCCCGAAGCACCAACGGTTGTCCAAAGGTTTAGATAGGCGTCCATTGGTATCCGTCCCATCTCGGTTGCCACATATTGATAGCGGCTCAAGCCTTCAGCCATATAGGTTGCATATTGCGCTAACTCTTGGCAAAGCCCTGCACCAACCCCAGTTACGATATAATAAAATAGAAATTTCTTTGATCCCCACACGTTTTCCATTACCATTCCGAACATCCATAGCATGAACATATTCATAAGAATGTGCATGAAACTGCCGTGCATGAACATGTAAGTAATGAGTTGCCATAGATGGAAATCATCGGCAAGAAAGAAATGAAGTCCTAAAACGTTGTTAAGATCAATACCCATTCTGCTGAACATAATACCGGCAATGAATGCCAATATATTAAGAACGAGTAAGTTTTTTGTTGCTGTTGGTATGTTGCGCATATTCTGTTTACTGTTTTTTTCTAATATTCCCTACCTTGCGAGAAGTATGTATCGCAAGTGCCAAACTTCCAAATGTTTCTACTAAACACCTGCAAAAATACTAATTTTTTCTGCATTATTGGCAAGAAATCGCCCTGTTAGGCTATTTTTTTAGGTAAAAGTTTAGATTTCTTTGCCTTTTTGTTTGTTTTATAAAACTAAACAAGTATATTTGCAAAGACGTTAGAATAGTTTTTATAAAATATTAAACAATAATTCAAAGATTATGAACAAAACAGAATTAATCGAAAGAATCGCAGCCGGTGCAGGCTTAAGCAAGGCTGACTCAAAAAAGGCATTAGACGCAATGACTGCCGCTATTAAAGAGGCACTCGTAGCTGGCGACAAGGTACAGCTCGTGGGTTTTGGTACTTACTCTGTAACTGAGCGTCCTGCACACGAAGGTATTAACCCTTCTACAAAGCAGAAAATACAAATCGCTGCCAAGAAAGTTGCCAAGTTCAAACCAGGTGCTGAACTTGCTGATGCAGTGAACGCATAAAGCGTATTGTAAGGAAAGATACAGTAAAGGCGACCTCTTTTAAAGAGGTCGCCTTTATTCTTGTCAGTAAGTTCAATTGTTTAATTGAAGACTAAAAACATCTGATGGATTTCAAACTACCGCCTGTTAGGTTTTAATGGTATAGTTTAAAATCCATTCTTTTTCTTATTTCAGCATATCAGCGAATAGCTGATGTACACGAGTATCAGTACCTAACTCGGGGTGGAAAGCTGTAACAAGTTGCTTTCCTTGGCATGCAGCTACGATGTGTCCGTCTACTTCGGCAAGCACTTCTACGCCTTCGCCTGCTTTTTCAATATACGGTGCACGTATGAAAGTCATCGGCACGGGTTCGGCAATACCTTTCATCGGTGCATCGACAGCAAAGCTTCCCATCTGTCTGCCGTATGCGTTGCGGCAGGTGCGAATGTTCATCGTAGCGAAACGGTCGTACGGGCTTTGTGCATTTTCCACCTCTTTCGATAGCAGAATAAGTCCTGCACAAGTGCCATAAACTGGCAAACCGCCTTCGATGTCTTTCTTTATAGGCTCAAACAAGTTCAACTCGTGTAGGAGTTTCAGCATTACGGTGCTTTCTCCGCCAGGAATAATCAGTCCGTCTTTAGGCTTATTCCAGTCAGCAAGCTGGCGCACTTCAAAGGTTTCGTGCCCCAGTCGCTGCATCATTTTAGCGTGTTCGGCAAATGCTCCTTGTAAAGCTAATATGGCAATTCTCATATTTTGCTGAATTATTTGCCACGTTCTGCCATCAGAACAGCTATCTCGTTCTCGTTGATACCTACCATTGCTTCGCCAAGGTCTTCGCTCAGTTTAGCTATCATCTTTGCATCATTATAGTTGGTAACAGCCTGAACGATAGCGCGAGCGCGCTTTTCCGGATTGCCTGACTTGAAGATTCCCGATCCAACAAATACACCTTCAGCACCTAATTGCATCATTAGAGCAGCATCGGCAGGTGTAGCTACACCACCAGCAGCAAAGTTTACAACTGGAAGTTTACCATTATCGTGAACGTATTTCACCAATTCGTATGGTGCACGGAGTTGCTTTGCTGCTTCGTAGAGTTCGTCTTCGCCAAGCGACGTAAGGCGACGCATCTCCGTTTGTATCATACGCATGTGGCGCACAGCCTGAATAATGTCGCCTGTGCCCGGCTCGCCCTTCGTTCTAATCATGGTTGCACCTTCGGCAATACGACGCAATGCTTCGCCAAGGTCCTTTGCTCCACAAACGAAAGGAACATCGAACTTAGCCTTATCTATATGGTAGACATCGTCAGCTGGTGAAAGCACTTCGCTTTCGTCTATATAGTCGATTTCGATGGCTTGTAAAATCTGAGCTTCTACAAAGTGTCCGATACGTACTTTTGCCATTACAGGAATGCTGACAGCCTCCTGAATGCCACGTATCATCTTGGGGTCGCTCATGCGAGACACACCGCCTGCTGCACGAATATCGGCAGGAATGCGCTCCAAAGCCATTACTGCACAAGCACCGGCAGCCTCGGCAATACGAGCTTGCTCAGGAGTTGTAACGTCCATAATAACACCGCCTTTAAGCATTTGTGCCAAATTCCGGTTTAGTTCTTTTCTGTTCTCTTTCATAGTTTTATATTCTTTATTGTTTGTTTTAAATGCCATTTATTCGTAAATATGGCAACAAAGATATGTCTTTTTGTTGTATTTACCAAACGTTAATTCTCTTATGGTAAACTATTATATACGAATAGGAAAAAAGAAAAAGGGTGTTTTATAACGATTACATACGACGAAAGACATATACTTCTGCCTTTTATTCAGCAGCGAAAAACAGTCCTTGGTTGTAAAGAAAAACTCCAGCATAAAACAGCAACGGTGTTCTGATGTTGCAATAACGGCTATTTTGCGATGCGAAACCCACTGTTTTGTCGTGTTAAAGCCACGTTTTTGGACTGCAAAATAACGGATTTTGCAATATACTGTAAGTCAGACGATTATGCCATGGTTTCATTTATGAAAGATAACGACAGTTTCCTACGTTTTTAGATGGCGGCAAGAAAGGGGTAATTGTGCCCTGATTGGAGTAAAAACACAAAAGGTATGTCCATTAGGAAACGGACATACCTTCAATTGAAAACTATGATCGAATTTAAGTCGGAGTTATTTTTACTTGCCTAACTTTTGCTTTAGCAGTATTGGAATCTCGTATGTCTCACGAGCAACAGGGATTCCTGCAGCTTCGAACGCAGCAACCTTTTCTGCAGCAGTACCGGAACTGCTTGAGATAATGGCTCCCGCATGTCCCATCTGCTTGCCTTTCGGTGCTTCTCTACCCGAAATAAAGGCAACAACAGGTTTTGTAACATACTGCTTAATGTATTCGGCTGCACGTTCTTCTGCATCACCACCTATTTCGCCAATGATTGCAATGCTGTCGGTTTCAGGGTCGTTCTGGAACATTTCGAGCAATTCTTGGAAGTAAAGACCTACAATAGGGTCGCCACCTACACCGATAGCCGATGATTGTCCAAGACCTTCTGCAGTAAGCGCAGCCACAACCTGATAGGTCAAAGTACCTGAACGGCTGATGACACCCGTGTGCCCTTTCTTGAAGATGTTTGTTGGCATAATGCCAACCATGCTCTCTGCAGGAGAGATTAAGCCAGGACAGTTAGGTCCGATAAGCTGTGCGCCTTTAATTTGGATATAGCGATATGCCTCAACAACGTCGAGCGTAGGAACACCCTCGGTTATACAGATAATCAATTTGATGCCTGCATCAGCAGCTTCGAGCATTGCATCTTTTGCAAAAGCAGCAGGAACGAAGATTACAGAAGTGTTTGCATTCGTTGCCTCTACTGCATCGCGGACAGTATTGAATACAGGAATGCCTGCAACTTCTTGTCCAGCCTTGCCCGGCGACGTGCCACCTACAACGTTAGTACCATATTCTTTCATCTTTGTAGCGTGGAAGCTACCATCGCGACCAGTAATACCTTGAACAATAAGGCGTGTATCTTTATTAATTAAAATACTCATTTTTCTTGATGTTTTAAAGTAAAATAAATTATTTACAGAGGTCTACTGCCATGTGTCCCGCCTCGCTCATAGTTGTAGCAACGTGGAACTTGGTACCTTTAAGCAATTCTCGTCCTTCGGTTTCGTTAGTACCTGTAAGTCTGATAACGATTGGCATATCGGTCTTTATAAGTTTGAAAGCCTCTATAAGACCTTTTGCAACGTCGTCGCAACGGGTTATACCACCGAAGATATTAATGAGAACAACCTTCACATGCTTGTCTGAAAGAAGAAGCTTCATGGCTTCAACTATCTTCGTAGGGTTAGAACTGCCACCTATATCGAGGAAGTTTGCAGGGTTGCCACCATAGAGTTTTATCATGTCCATGGTAGCCATGGCAAGTCCGGCACCGTTTACCATACAGCCAATTTCGCCGCCAAGGTTAACATAACTGAAGCCTTTGTCTTTCGCTTCCTGTTCTTTCTTCTCTTCTTCTGTAGGTTCGAAAAGTTCAAACACGTCAGGGTGGCGGAAGAGAGCATTGTTGTCGAATGTCATCTTTGCGTCTACTGCAGACAGTTTGTCTTCTTCCGTAATAACGAGTGGGTTAATTTCAACCAAAGAAGCATCTTTTTCTACGAATAAACGATATAGATTCTTGAACAATGGAACCGCCTGATTAACATATTTCTTGCCGTCAAAGAGTTTGAAAGCTATCTCACGAGCCTTGTAATCCTGTAGTCCTACTGCTGGGTCTATGGCTATTTTGGCAATTTTTTCAGGTGTTTCTTTTGCCACAGCCTCAATATCCATACCACCTTCACGGCTTATCATGAAGATAGCAGACTTTGTTTGACGGTCGGGAAGAATACTAACGTAATACTCTGACTTAATATCAACAGCTGCACAAAGAAGAATTCGGTCAACAATAAAGCCTTTTATGTCCATACCGAGGATATTGCTTGCGTGTGTCCGTATCTCTTCGACGTTTCTACCTAACTTGACACCGCCTGCCTTACCGCGGCCACCAGTGTGCACCTGAGCTTTAACAACCGCCAGCTCTACACCTAACTTCTTGTAGGCTTCTACGGCTTCATCTGGTGTTCGGCAGACTATTCCACGCTCTACTGGAACCCCATAACTTGCAAAAAACTCTTTTGCTTGATATTCATGAACTTTCATAGCAAATGTAATTAGTTTATACTTTTATTTTATTTTGATTGTTTCTTGGGGAAGAAAACGCTCCATTTAGCTGCAATCGTACTGATAACGAATTGCCAACAGAGCCGTAATCGTATTTGGTTATATGGTTTGTAACACAAAATTCTTTGTCAAATGAATTCAGTCTTAAATACTCCAACACCAATTTTACTTAACTTCCCAAATGTCGTTCGTTTCGAGTAGCTCCGCAAAGTTATGGTAAGGCTTCTTTGCTTTCACCTCTTCTATTTGTTCCCAGACAGCATCATTGTAAGTCGGAGCCTCAACATCGCGGATTATTCCCAATGCTATTGGGAAACCATCTTTGGTATCCATCATCGCCAACTTCAGCTGTAGAGTATCGTCTTCGCAGTGGGCATCGTGAACAAGTATATTATCGATAGTGTATCCGTCCTCACCTAACTTAACGATCTTTAAGCCGAAGCCTTCTTGAACTAATCCAAATTCATTGTCAGCACCGAAGACCAATGGTTTGCCATGCTCCAAATAGATAGCGTTTGTTTTGCGTCCTTCCTTATTATATACGGCATCATGGCAACCTTCGTTAAAGATAACGCAGTTCTGAAGTATCTCGCAAACTGCAGCACCTTTATGTTGTTTGGCTGCTTTCAGTACAGCTATGGTTTCTTGTGCGTCTGTAGCTACAGTGCGCGCAAAGAATTTTCCGCGTGCACCAAAGCAAAGTTCAGCTGGGCGGAATGGATCCTCTACAGTTCCATAAGGGCTTGATTTAGAAACAAAGCCACGGGGACTGGTTGGAGAATACTGTCCTTTTGTTAAACCATAGATGCGGTTATTGAGAAGAATTATATTTATATCGATGTTTCTTCTCATTGCGTGAATGAAGTGGTTACCACCGATAGCTAATCCGTCGCCATCGCCAGAAACCTGCCAAACTGTGAGTTTTGGGTTCGCAACCTTTAAACCTGTTGCAATCGCAGCCGCACGACCGTGAATTGTCTGCATTGCGTAGGTGCTGACATAATAAGGTAAACGGCTTGAACAACCAATACCAGAGATAACGGCAGTCTCGTATGGAGGAACGCCTAACTCTGCCATTGCTTTATGTAAACTTGCCAAGAAGAAATGGTCTCCGCAACCTGGGCACCATCTTGGCTGACCTTTCTTGTAATCTTTGTCTGTATACTGAGTCATCTTATTTTCCTCCTTGATTATTGTAATATTCTTGAATAGAACGTACCGCTTTCGTCCTTTGGTGCCGGAAGTGTCAGTAAGCGCTCAAAACCTTGTACAAGCTCTTGAACAACAAATGGCTGACCTTTCACTTGGTTGTACTGATATGGGGCGAAGTTGTTAATACGAATACGAAGTAATGCTGCGAGCTGACCAAGGTTTTGCTCCGCTACAACAACTTTCTTGTATCGAGACAATACTTCGGCAGTGTTCTTTGGCAATGGGTTTACATACTTAAACTGCGCAAGCGCAATCTTGTATCCCTTTGCACGGAGTTCTTGCATTGCTGAATACAAGTGCCCATATGTACTTCCGAAACCTACGATGAGCAAGTCGGCATCGTCCTTATCGCCTTGTACTTCCAAGTCTGGCACAGGTATACGTGCAACTTTGTCGAAACGCAAGTGGTCCATGAGGTTATGGTTTTCGGCATCGGTTGAGATGGCACCAGTCTTTCCGTCCTTCTCAAGTCCACCAAGGATATGCTCGTAGCCTTCCATTCCCGGAACAGCCCAATAGCGAACGTTGCTGTATTCGTCGCGCTTGTAAGGAGTATATTTATAACGTTGTGCTTCAGTAGCGTAATGAGGACGGATTTCAGGAAGGTCTTCAAGATTTGGTAACTTCCAAGCTGAAGAACCGTTTGCGATGAAAGCGTCAGTAAGCAATACAACCGGAGTCATATATTCGAGTGCCATTTTACAAGCTGCGAAAGCTGCATCGAAACAGTCTGTCGGGCTTGTAGCGGCTATTACAGGCATAGGACTTTCGCCATTACGACCGTAGAGCACTTGTAAAAGGTCGGTTTGCTCACTCTTTGTAGGCAGTCCGGTAGATGGTCCGCCACGCTGAACGTCAATAATAACGAGTGGCAGCTCGTCGATAACAGCAAGGTTCAAAGCCTCACTCTTCAAACAGATACCGGGACCTGATGTTGAAGTAGCAGCCAATGCTCCTGCAAAAGCAGCTCCAATTGCAGATGCTGCACCTGAAATTTCGTCTTCGCATTGTACAGTAACAACGCCCATAGACTTGTGTTTTGCCAATTCGTGGAGAATATCTGTAGCCGGCGTAATAGGATAAGAGCCCAAGAAAAGGGTCAAACCAGCTTTTTCTGCAGCTGCCATCAAGCCATAGGCTGTAGCTTTGTTCCCCGTGATATCCATGTATCGTCCTGGTACCTTCTTCTTAGTTTCAATACGATAGGTATTAGGTACTGATGCATGAATGTTGTGGCCATAGTCGTAACCGGCAGCAACTACTTTAATATTAGCTTCCGCAATAGCTAATTTCTTCTTAAATTTGTCTAACAAGAAGTTGTTTACCAGTTCTAAATCTCGATTGAATAGCCAGCAGACCAAGCCGAGTGCAAACATATTGCGGCACTTCAGCATGGACTTATTGTCCATTCCCGTGTCGGCAAGACAGTCTTTTACCATCTTTGTAATAGGACAAGCTACTACACGGTCGGGATCGATACCCATTTCTTTCAAATAATCATCTGTCGCGAAATCTGCTTTTCTTAAGTCGCGTGGACTAAAAGAATCAGTGTCAATAATAATTGTTCCTTGCGGTTTGCAGTTCTTGTACTGCGTTTTAAGGGCTGCTGCATTCATTGCAACCAACACGTCGCATTTGTCTCCAGGTGTGTAGACTTTACCTGCACCAATGTGAACTCTGAACCCACTGACTCCGGTAAGCGAGCCTTGCGGGGCACGAATATCGGCAGGATAGTCTGGGAATGTAGAAATTCCGTTACCTACAGTGGCAGAAACATTTGAAAAAATATTTCCTGCCAACTGCATTCCATCACCCGAGTCTCCGGAGAATAACACTACGACGTGTTCAAGCTCCTTCACTTCGATCTGTTCTTCCATAGGATCTTCTCTTTGTTTTAGTTATGGTTAGATTCCGCTGTAAAGGTCTATATAATAATTGAATTGGCAAAATATTTTTTGATTAAAAAGTTAAAGAAAAATGATATGCAGGAAAATTGTAATTCACATTATGTGTAGTATTTTGTCTTAATACTTTTATTATAATATCAAAAGGAGAGCTTATAAGAGCAAAACGTTTTAAATGCCATTGATTTATGTCAAGTTTGTAAGTTGCATTTTTTTTGTATTAATGTTTCAAAATCTGTCTAAAATTAGGAACAAAAGCACTTATGTCCTTCAAATAACATTTATGGGGCAAATCAAAATGTCAAAAATAAAGTATAGATTCTCCAATCTCAGTTTAATTGAAATTATGGTATCTAAAGTTGGGGAGTCCTTTAACCCAAACTGATTATTAAACAGCCATCTTGCCGTTTTGTATTCTTGGCATCGTTTCTCATCATTCTCTATTCTCTTGTTGGTACTTTATTGAATTGCCGTTATATCTATTTCGGAATGTAAAACAGCCGTTTTTGGAGCACAAAACAGCCTGTTTTGCGTTGCAAGACAATGGGTTTTGGAATTCAAAATAACGGGTTCTATAATTTATTGGAAATCTTGCAGTTACAAAGCAGGGGATTTCTATGGATTTATTAGTGCTCTCAAGGCTTATTCTTTATGTGGAAAATGATATCTTATTGTCTAAGACAACCAATGGAAAAAGGAGACAGATAGATATTAAGATTGAAGAATGTACGTGTCTGTAACAAGTTTAGTGCTGTGGGAAACGGCTCGGAATGATTGTTAATTCGATGCCTCACCGTTCTTTTAAGGTAGATTGGTTCTTGTCATTCAATATCTCTTATCAACAGTTTGCCTGCCGTCTTCTTTCAACGTAGTTCATTACGTTTTAGAAAAGACGGCAGACCATCTGCCTAAATATTAATGATGTGTACTGGACTTAACCGAAGGTGCGTTTATAAACCAATAGTTCCGTCAGCGCCTTACCTTTATGACGAGATGCTCCTGCTTTATTATAATAAGGTGTCCTGCCGGCAGTGAGATTACAGCATCACCATTAGCATTTGTAATACCTATATGGAGAAGTTTGCCAGACACATCGTAAATGGAGTAATTCTTTTCGGCTTGCAGTCCCATGACAACAATATTTCCATTGTGTCGCCCCACTCTTACGGTTTCTGCCTGTGTATCACGAATACCATTATCTACATCGAACACGGCTGCAAGAAATCCATATTGCTGTATTTTGAACTTGTTGGCAGTAACATCTTCACCGTTGAGCATGGTTTTAACTAACTTATAGCCTTTTATTGGAGAGGCTTCAATCTTCACTTCCTTACCTTTTTCTATTGGCGTCCATTCCGGAATGTCTTTTCCATCGACTATTGTCTTGAATGTTCCCTGTGTGTTTTCCTCGAAGCGCAGACGCACTGTGTTGCAGCCAGAACCATCGCCTGTAACGTTCATATTCCAGTTCTTGCCTTCCAACAGCGTGTTGTCGCAAGTGCCAGAGCCTGTATTGCCTTTTATTTGCAAGGTAGCTTCGTCTTCTTTTTGTACTTTTGGAAGTGTAAACAGAATGTCGTTTATGGCACAAGCGTCCATTTGGTTGTTGTCTAAGTCTAATTTACGGAGCAAAGAATTCTTGGAAAGGTTGATGTTTGTAAGCCGATTGCCCGATAAATCCAAGAATTTTAGTTTGGGAAATATAGTTGCATCAAAACCTTTCATGCCGCAATCTTCCATATCAATCCATTTCATCGATGTTTTATTGCTTAGGTCGGGGAATGTAGCATAGTTGTTTTTACCTGCCGTAAGGTTTTCGAGTTTAGCATTTTTGCTAAGGTCTAATTCCGTCAAACCCATAGCAGCACACGCCAAAACTTCAAGGTCGGGGTTCTTGCTTGTATCTAATTTGCCCACCTTATTATAACTGCCATAAAACTGTTGTAGCTTTTTAAGGTAGCCAAGGTCTATAGATGTTAGCTTATTATTGGTAACAGAGAGTTCGCGCAGATTAGGAAGTTGTGTCAAATTAAGCTCGGAAATCTTGTTCATCATGAGGTCGAGAACCTCCAAATCGTCGTTTTTCCCTAATTCGCAAGCCACCAATCGGTCAGCTTGAGCCTTGAAAGCACGTAATCTGCCATATACTTTTATAACGTCGTTCGGCTCTACTTCCAATTGCACAGAGTTAGCAATAGTTTTACTTAACGTGTAATCGGTCTTTTGTCCGTTCTGTTCTATCGTTACATTCTGCCCGTCTTCAAGACCTTGTAACTCTAAATACGCATATATTGGCTTAGGTTCGCCATCTTCGTCGTATTCTACTTTTATGCTCGGATCCACCTTAAGTGTAAAGTTTGGCTTCGTTTCGGGAGTCTTGGCACCTGGTTCTGGGTCTCCGTTCTTTACACAATAGACCATCGCTTTCCAGCCCGGCATGGTCGTAGCAGCATAGCAAGCCACAGAAAGACCGCCATCGGCAGCAGTAGAACTTATTCTAAGGGGTAGCTTCTCTGGCTTGTCCGTTATTGTTTTGAGTGGTTCTTGTTTTGCCCACCCCCAAAGATAGTCTCCGCTATCCTCGTCTCTTTCGCACGAAAGCTCGATTAAACCGTTATAAATTCGCAATTCGTCGCCTTGTCCGAACTCTATTTTCTCGAATATAACTGTAATGTGCGAATCTGAATTTTTAGGTCTTAACCGTTGAAGCGTGTAAGCATAGTTGCCTCGCATGCCTTTTTCAGGACCGCCATAGTCGTAGTATTCCATTGGTTTTCCTTGTTCTATTTCTTTCTCGAACCACGGTCCTTCACTTCCCGGTTGGAATATCCAGCCTGCACTTTGCCCAAACGTTGATAGTATTCCCACCATTAGGAACACAAAAGATAAATAGATTTTCTTCATACTTGTAATGCTTTTGTTTGTTTAATAATAACTATTGATGTTTCATATTGTTTACCCAGACACTTGAAAGTATGGCACAGTGTTGCAAATATACAGATTATTACACAAACATGCAAAAATTATTATCTTTTTGTTGCTATTGTGAGAATACCCTTTGTCGTTCGATTAGTGTCTTAATTGTTCGTTTTTCTTTATATAAATAGGGGGAATTTCCTTTAAATTCCCTCTAATTCCCCATTATGCTACAAACTATATATTGGTATCTTTTCCTTGGCAAACTATCATCTTATCGACTGAGAGCCAATATATTTAGTACGATTAGACGAACAGTTATAGCCTTTGTCAGTGCATTTTTTTAACTTGCAATTCGAATAAAAAGCACTACCTTTGCAGTATGAAAATAGGAACGATAGATTTTGGAGAACGCCCTTTGTTCTTGGCACCGATGGAAGATGTAACCGATATAGGCTTCCGTAAAATGTCCAAACGCTTCGGTGCAGCAATGGTCTATACAGAGTTTGTGTCGGCAGATGCTGTCATACGCAGTATAAAATCGACACTCAACAAGATTGTTATTGACGAAGAGGAACGCCCCGTAGGTATTCAGATATATGGAAAAGATGTAGAATCGATGGTTGAAGCTGCCAAGATAGTAGAGCAGGTAAAGCCCGATGTAATCGACATAAACTTTGGTTGCCCCGTGAAGAAGGTTGCCAATAAAGGGGCAGGCTCAGGTATGTTGAAGAACATACCGTTGCTATTGGAGATAACACGCGAGGTTGTGAAGGCTGTAAACACACCTGTTACGGTGAAAACACGCTTGGGTTGGGACGATAACAACCTCATTATAACCGACCTTGCCGAACAACTTCAGGACTGTGGAATACAGGCATTGACTATCCACGGTCGCACTCGCGCACAGATGTACACAGGTGAAGCCGACTGGACACTTATAGGTGAGGTGAAGAAAAATCCACGAATACATATTCCTATTATAGGAAATGGCGATGTAACCAGCGTTGCCGATGCACAGAAGCGTTTCGACAGCTATGGCGTAGATGCCGTAATGATAGGCAGAGCCACCTTTGGCTGCCCGTGGTTGTTTAGCGAAACCAATGCTCCAGATGCCCAAAAACTTACTTTGGACCATAAAATAGACATCTTGGAAGAGATGTTGCGCATCAACGTAGAGAAGATTGACGAGTATAGGGGCATACTGCATACCCGCCGACACCTTGCAGCTTCGCCCATTTTCAAAGGTGTTCCAGATTTCAAGCAAACACGAATTGCGATGCTTCGAGCTAACAAAATGGACGAACTCATCGGCATTTTGGAGATTTGCAGAGAACGTTTGCGGACACTTTGACGTGAATACAGCTACCGAAAACGTTAAATGTTTTATGGAGGAACCCACTTCGTTTCTCGTTTTTATTGGCTATCTTTGCAAACTACAAGTCTATTTGTTCGTGATAAAGACAGACGAAAGAAGGTATGAATGAAGATTTCGATATAAGAGAAGAACGATTTACAACAGCTGAAAAGGAATTTGAAAACGCACTGCGACCGCCGAAGTTCGACGACTTCAGTGGGCAAGACAAGGTGGTGGAAAACCTTCGGGTGTTTGTTGAAGCTGCCAAATATCGTGGCGAACCACTCGACCACACGTTGCTTCACGGTCCTCCGGGACTGGGAAAAACCACGTTGAGCAACATTATTGCCAACGAGTTGGGCGTCGGTTTTAAGATTACTTCGGGGCCTGTACTCGATAAACCGGGCGATTTGGCTGGCATTCTTACATCGCTCGAACCTAACGACGTGTTGTTCATCGACGAAATTCACCGCCTTTCTCCCGTTGTTGAAGAGTACCTTTATTCGGCAATGGAGGACTATCGAATCGACATTATGATTGATAAAGGCCCTTCGGCACGCTCTATTCAGATAGACTTAAATCCGTTTACACTTGTTGGAGCGACTACCCGCAGCGGACTTTTAACGGCTCCTTTGCGTGCTCGTTTTGGCATTAATCTGCATTTAGAGTATTATGCACCCGAAACTTTGAGCCGCATTATAAAGCGTTCTGCCAATCTTTTGAAGGTGCCCATTGAAGGCGATGCTGCCGTTGAAATAGCCCGACGCTCGCGCGGCACGCCCCGTATTTGCAATGCCTTGCTGCGTCGTGTACGCGATTTCGCACAGGTAAAAGGCAACGGAACCATCGACCACGCTATCGCACAGTCGTCGTTGCAGTCGCTGAACATCGACAAATACGGTCTTGACGAGATAGACAACAAGATACTTCTGACCATTATAGACAAGTTTCGTGGAGGTCCTGTCGGCGTTTCTACCATTGCAACGGCTATCGGCGAAGATGCAGGAACGCTGGAAGAAGTTTACGAACCTTATCTTATTATGGAAGGATTCATCAAGCGAACACCACGCGGACGTATGGCAACAGAGTTGGCTTACGAGCATCTTGGCAAGACAATGCGCGGTTCGGCGGTAAGCGAACCTTCGCTCTTTGAGTAACAATGGCTTGAGGTGCCCGTGCGGTAC
This sequence comes from Prevotella nigrescens, assembly GCF_031191185.1. NCBI lineage: Bacteria > Pseudomonadati > Bacteroidota > Bacteroidia > Bacteroidales > Prevotellaceae > Prevotella > Prevotella nigrescens. The sequence goes on from NZ_CP133465.1 coordinate 331,554, forward strand.
CTCAAGTATGGTTTTTATAAACTGCAATAAAGAAAAAATCAAATAAAAAGTATTTTTTCTTTTTTTCTCTGCCACAAAATCGCAACAACTTACGTCTATACCAATACAAGCAAATTAAAAACTCTTTAAAAGAATACGATTATGAGAACATTATTCATTTCACTTGCCCTCCTGGCAGTAAGTATGGTTGCTAAAGCACAAAATGTTGAAAGCATTTTTGAGCAGTTCAAAAATCACGAAAACGTAGAATTGGTAGACGTTCCTAAAGAATTGCTGGCTTTTGGCCTAAAGGCTTCGGGCAATAAAGATGCACAAAAGTGGGTAGACAAGATAGACCATCTGCGTGTATTGTCGCTCGAAGAGGCTACCAAAGCTACAAAGAAAGAATTTCAAAAGGCAGTGGAAGCCTTCAATTGGAAGGGCTACGACGAAATGATAAAAGTAAATTCGGAAGGTTCAAAGGTTAGAATAATGACGCAAGGTACCAATGAAATTATCAAACGTTTGGTTATTTACACCGTAGAGGACGACGAATGCGCCTTTGTAGTAATAGATGGCAACATCGCTCCGAAAGACATTGATGGCATCATAGAAAGTGCAACATCAAAGTAAGAATATGAGAAAACTACTTTTTATATTTGTTCTTGTTCTAAGCACGAGTACTGCAAGTGCCAGCCAACGAGTGGGCGATGACGTGCATAGCCTAATGGCGACATTCAAAAACGCCAAGCACGCAGAGTACAACCACGTAGGAAAACTGTTGTTTGCGTTTGCCAAGACCTTTATAAAAGATAGCGACGAAGATGCGCAGGCTATGCTGAAGTGCATCAAATCGGTAAAGACGTTAGACCTTTACCTGTGTTCAGATGATGTGAAAAGAAACTTTTGGACACAGGCAAAACGCATAAACGACAGAAGCTACCACGAACTTGTCAGGCAGAACAAGAAAGATGGCTTTTCAAGTGTTCAGATTAAGATGAAGCATGGTGTAGTTCGCGAACTTGTTGTCATTGATGCTGAAGGCTCCGATTGCTCCCTTGTATTGGTAAAAGGTAAAATCCCTTTGAGCAAGCTCAGCGAGGTTATCAATAGCCAAAGCAAGAAAAAGAAGAAGTAAACACGCTCACGAAACAGTTATAAATGGAAGCCTCGCAATTCAAAGCAATCTTCTTGCCGTGCCATCGCAGACTTTATGTGGTGGCATGGCGCCTGACGGGCAATACGCAGGCTGCCGAAGACTTGGTGCAGGAAACCTTTCTGCGACTCTGGACACGTCGCCATCAGCTTGCCGACATCGAAAACCCAGAGGCTTACAGCATTATGACGTTGCGCCGAATATTCTACGATATAAAACGTACAAAGCACATTGATGAAGCCGAACGGGACGTTAGCGAAATGCAACATAAAGCAACCGAGAACCTAAGCGAGCGTATTGACGCGCAAGACCAATGGCAACGCATCAGAGCAATGATACTTGCGCTGCCCGACCCGCAAGGAAAGGTGATGCTTATGCGCGATGTGGAAGGGCGGACATACGAAGAAATCAGTGCCGAAACAGGACTTACGGAAGTTAATCTACGTTCTGTTCTGAGTCGGGCACGAAAGAAAATAAGAGAAAGAATAAAGGAAATAAAGCGATAATGGAAACGAAGGAAACAAAGAAACTATTGGAACGGTTTTACAACGGATTGACCGATGAAACCGAGGAAAAACGTCTTGCGGAGTACTTCTGTAGCAATGAGGTAGACGAGGAATTGCGCGAGGAGGCCGAAATGTTCCTTGCGCTGCAGCAAAATGCAGCCATTGAGGTGCCGTTCGATTTGGAAAGCAAGATAGAACGACAAATAAATCAATGGAACACGGTAGAGTCTACGGCACGCAAAACGGCACGCAGGGCAGGCTTGCGTTGGGTGGTAGGCATTGCAGCCAGTATATTGATATTGCTGGCGGTAGGTATCTTTGTCGATAAACACGAAAGCAAGCAGTTGTCAGACATTGATAAGATCGATACCTACGATAACCCCGAAGATGCCTATGCCACAGCAAACAAAGCCCTGACCAAGTTTTCCGTATCGCTCAACAAGGGATTGGAAGCAATCAATAACGTAACAAAACAATCAACAGACAAATAAAAATGAAGAAGATATTACTATTTTTACTATTCGGGTTCACATTCAATTTTGCTTTCGCACAGAAGGCATTCTTCGAGAAGTACGACGATAAGGAAGGCATATCGACCGTTTATATTTCGGCAACAATGTTGAGAATGATGGGCAATGTGCAGGCGGGCAACAAAGACATAACCCGCATTGCAAAACGATTAGACCATATTCAGGTGTTGGAATGCGAGCGTCCTTCGCTCATCAATAGTATAAAGAATGCTGCCTTTGCTTACTACAAACAAGCTAAGTACGCCGTTGTGATGAAAACGAAAAGCAATGGCGAAGATGTAACGATATATGAGAAGAGATACAAGAACGGCAAAAACGAATACGTACTGCTGACAGTTGAACGCGACGAACTTACCATTGTAAACCTGTTAGGTCGTGTCTCGTTAGAAGAAATTCAGGCTATTGCGAAGTAATTTGTTTTCGTTTTATCCTACAACTCTAAGGTCTTTCAGAATTAGCTTATTGAAACTTCCAAAAAATCAGACATCAGTTTTGAACGTGACTGATATCTAAAACGAGTGTGACAGATCTAATTTTTTGCTTATTAACACACAATAAGAGACTGATTGTACCGATGAAACTGTTTATATATTCGTGTAAATGTGTAGTTCTTTCTCTGTTTTATCCAAATAGATTCTTACGATTTCTTTTTGGAGGTAAACCATCTGAAGACTTCGCCAAGTAGTAATACTCCCGATGAAGCCAAAATAATAGTAGTCCAGTCGGTAAGGCTTAAAGGCGTTACGCTGAACATCTGGCCGCCCAATTCGACAATGAGAATTTGTCCAATAAGTATCATTAGAACGATGAAGTTGACCCCTTTACACCCTTTGAAGTGGAAAGCGCTTCGGTTTGTGGCAAAGGCACGGGCATTAAACATGTTCCAGAACTGCAGCATAACGAACATTGTGAAGAACAAACTTAACTCGTATAGCGTAAGTCCTCTATGACTTCCCAAGTGTAGATGCAGCAAGTCGGTCATTTGTCTGACATCAGCATATTCCAAAACATAGAGAAATGCCAAGAGTGTAACGAAAAAGATACCACCCAGTGAAGCAATGCGTATCCACATGCTACGTGTTATAATAAAGGCGTGCCGGTCGCGTGGCTGGTCGTTCATCACCCTTTGTGAAGGAGGTAACGATGCAAGAGCCATTGCAGCAAAAGTGTCCATGATAAGATTTACCCATAACATTTGCGTAACAGTGAGCGGACTTTGCGTTCCCATAAAAGCACCAGCAACAACAATGAGACATGCAACAACGTTTACAGTAAGCTGGAAAAGTATAAAACGCTGTATGTTTTGGTACAAGCTTCGTCCCCACATTACAGCACGACCGATGGATAGAAATGAATTATCTATAATGGTAATGTCAGATGCCTCCTTTGCAACACTCGTTCCGTCCCCCATCGACAGACCAACATGTGCAGCCTTCAGTGCAGGAGCATCGTTGGTTCCATCACCCGTAACTGCCACTATTTGATTGAGCGATTGCAAACTCTCCACCAAACGCTTCTTGTCCATTGGCTTTGCACGTGCAATAATCTTTAAGTCAAGCACACGCTGCTTCAGTTCCTCATTGGTAAGCGCTTCAAGTTCTGGTCCGGTAATAATGTTCCGGTCGGTATCATTCGGTGTCCACAACCCTACCTGTCTTCCAATTTCTTTTGCTGTTCCAGGTGTATCGCCCGTAACAATTTTTACGCTGATACCCGCATTCATACATTCTTTTACAGCAGCTGGCACTTCCTTGCGCACAGGGTCTGAGATGGCAACGATACCCAGGAAACAGAAGTTTACGTCAATGTCGGTCGCACCATTCATTATTTTACCAATAATGCCAGCTTCCAAATTAGCCGAAGTTGTTTGTGGTAGTTCAAGATAAGCGAAACCTAATGTACGCATAGCCTGGCTTTGCCACGTTTGCAGTTGAGCAAAAACTTCGTCCCATGAAGTGTCGCCTGCCAATGACTTACAATATTGCCAAATAATGTCGGTTGCACCTTTCAGATATAATATATTCTTGCCAGGGAACAGAGCCGAACGCACCAGTGTTGCCATATATTTTCGGTCGGTGGAGAATGGGAGTTCATCTATAACCTCAACATCGTCACGCATTTGTTGATAGCTAATTCCTTGTTCGTACAACCATAAGAGCAGAGCTCCCTCGGTAGGGTTACCCAAGGCAACAGGTTTCCCAGGGGTAGAAAGGTCGAGCGATGCTGTAGAGTTAACAGCGATGCCTTCTGTCAGCAAAGCTTTGTGTGTACTATTTCTATTATCAGCTCGCATAGCATATACACGCATTTGGTTTTGTGTAAGCGTACCAGTTTTATCAGTACAAATTACGGTCGTAGCACCCATAGTTTCGCATGCATGCAACTTCCTTACAAGATTGTTGGATTGTAGCATTCTGTGCATAGAGTATGCCAAACTCAATGTAACAGCCATTGGTAATCCCTCGGGAACGGCAACCACAATGAGCGTTACACAAATCATGATACTGTCTAAGAGATACTGAATGAAATGTACCCAACTAAAAGAATATTCGTTGAAGAACATTAGTACACGACCAGCCAGAATTAATATGCCCAAGGCATAGCTCAGCCATGTAATGAGTCTTCCAAGCCCGTTTAATTGCTCTGTTAATGGTGTTTTTACACTTTTATCTATCTGTGCCGCAGTGAAGACTTTGCCGTTCTCCGTTGCATCGCCTATGCGAGTAACGAGGAAAATGCCGTGTCCCTCCATAACTTTCGTTCCTCGTAGAACAAAGTTGGTGGGGAAAGTAGCATCAGCGTCAAACTCTTCAGGTTTGGTGCTTTTTTTACAAATGGGTTCACCTGTTAGCGAAGATTCGTCCACACTTAATACAACAGCAGAGAGAAGTTCTCCATCGGCAGGAATATTTGCCCCAGTATTGAGTAGAACTATGTCGCCCACAACAATATCGCGTTTTGGAATGTTCGTGGGATTGCCGTCTCTTATAACTTCAACAAGTTCGTCATCGTCTACTTGGTTTAGTATGGCAAAAGCCTTGTTTGCTCTTTCTTCAAAGAAAAATGCCAAACCTGTAGCAAGCAAGATTGCTATAAAAATACCTACCGGTTCAAAAAAAACTTTCGTTCCTTCGTTAAGACCAAAATATTCGTAGAATGATATACTGACAGAGAAGATACCGGCAATAAGAAGTATGACAATGAGCGGATCGTTAAATTTTGCAATAAATCTCTTCCAAAGTGGGGTTTGCAATGGTGGAGTTAATATGTTCGCTCCGAATTTTGCCCTGCTCTCTTCGACTTCTTGTTCGCTAAGTCCTACATAATGTTGCTTGTGTTCCATAAAAATAACAATGAGATGCAAAGGTAATTAATTTACAATAAACTACGTTTGTTTTCTATAAGAATGTACCTTGACATAAAGAAAAGCTATAAAATATTTGGCAGTCAACAGATTTATTACTAACTTTGCACCCGTTCAGAGGAATGAGGGGCTTTAGAAAGTTCCTCATTTTTCATATCCTTTAGTGAGATAAGTTGGCTGTTTTCGATTTCTATCTTAAAATGTAATTGTAAAACCCGTGGACGATAAAGACACTTTAGACGCATATGATAGATAAAAACATTGTAAAAAGGCTTGTAGACGAATGGTTGGAAGGTAAAGAATACTTTATTGTCGATATCCAGATAAGTCCTGAAAGTAAAATCGTAGTTGAAATAGACCACGCTGATGGCGTGTGGATTGAGGATTGCGTTGAATTGAGTAAGTTTATTGAGGAACACCTCTCACGCGATGAAGAAGATTACGAGCTTGAAGTTGGTTCGGCAGGATTAGGGCAACCATTCAAAGTACCACAACAATATATTAACTTTATAGGAAAAGAAGTTGAGGTGTTAGACCAAGACGGGAGCAAGGTGAAGGGAATTCTGAAAAGTGTTGATGGAAATAAATTTATAGTTTCGGTCAATGAAAAAGTACGCGTGGAAGGAAAGAAACGTCCTGTAAAGATGGACGTTGATCACGAGTACGACATGAATGAAGTAAAATACACAAAATATCTAATTAGTTTCAAGTAGAACTATGGCATTAAAAAAAGAAGAAGAACGTCCGAATATGATCGAGACTTTCAAAGAGTTTAAAGATACGAAGAGCATCGATCGAACAACATTGGTAAGCGTTTTGGAAGAGAGTTTCCGTAACGTTATTGCCAAAAAATACGGATCTGACGAAAACTTCGATGTTATTGTAAACCCTGACAAGGGCGATTTAGAGATATATCGGAACCGTGTTGTTGTCGCAGACGGAGAGGTGCAAGATGAAAATAAAGAGATTAGTTTGACCGATGCACAGAAAATAGAACCTGATTATGAAGTGGGAGAAGATGTCTCTGAACCCGTGAACTTTGCCAAGTTTGGCCGTCGGGCTATTCTTAATCTCCGTCAGACGTTGGCTTCGAAAGTGTTAGAATTAGAACACGATTCTTTATACAACAAATATAAGGACCACGTAGGACAGATTATATCAGGAGAGGTATATCAGGTTTGGAAGCGGGAAGTGTTGCTCGTAGACGAGGAGAATAATGAACTAATTCTTCCTAAAGGAGAACAAATTCCGCGCGACCAATATCGTAAGGGCGAGACTATACGTGCCGTGATTTTACGTGTTGATAACGAGAATAATAATCCGAAGATAATTCTTTCGCGTACAGCACCAACTTTCTTGGAACGGTTGCTTGAAGCAGAAGTCCCAGAAATAGAAGATGGACTTATTAGTATAAAAGGTATAGCACGTATGCCTGGCGAACGTGCAAAGATTGCTGTAGAAAGTTACGACGACCGTATCGACCCTGTTGGTGCCTGCGTTGGTGTACGCGGTAGTCGTGTTCATGGTATCGTACGCGAACTTTGCAACGAAAACATCGATGTTATCAACTGGACTGCTAATACAAAGCTATTCATACAACGTGCTTTGTCTCCTGCTAAAGTAAGCAGTCTGACTATCAATGAAGAAGAGAAAAAGGCAGAAGTGTTTTTACAACCAGAAGAGGTTAGTCTGGCTATCGGACGTAGCGGTATGAACATTAAGTTAGCAAGCATGCTGACGGGCTACACCATTGACGTGTTCCGTGAACTTGATGAACAAACAGCCGAGGAAGATATCTATTTAGATGAATTCTCTGATGAAATAGACAAATGGGTTATTGATGCCATAAAATCTATAGGACTCGACACAGCTCGTCAGGTATTGAATGCTCCTCGTGAGATGCTAATAGAGAAGGCAGACCTCGAGGAAGAGACTGTTGATAACGTTTTGAATATCCTCAGAGCGGAGTTTGAAAGTTAGGTGTCTATGAACAGATATTCCGTTTAAGGCTTTTTTATAATAAGCTCGTAGTATCTGTTCTTTAGTTCGAGAGTAAAAACATAACACCACATTCAGAAAAAGAAAGGAATATTAATGAGCATCAGATTAAACAAAGCAATTCGAGAACTAAATATAGGACTCCAAACAGCAGTGGAGTTCTTGGAAAAACGACAGGAACTGGGTGAAGTAAAGGGAGATCCCAACTTTAAACTTAGTGATGACCAATTTAAGGCGCTTGAAAAAGAATTTAAGCCAGACCAGGTTGTTAAGAATGATGCTGCTAAAATCTTCCAGAAAAAACAAAAAGATAAAGTACGCACAAAGAAAACGTCTGAACACAAGACAGAAAAATTAGCGAAACAAGAAACTCCCAAAATTAAGATGCTTGGAAAAATAGACCTCGAACAGCTGAGTAAGCCTACTACTAAAGTATCTGTTGCTTCTAAAGAAAAGAAAAGTAGAAAGAATGAGGCGGAAATTAATAAACAAGTAGAAAAAGAAAAGAAGACCGAAATAACCTCTTCTAAGGAAAAAGAAGCTGTTGAAGTAAAGTCTGCTGTAAAAGAAAAAGTTGAAGAACTCCCAAACCAAACAATTACGAAAGAAAAATCAAAGAAGGTTGAAGAATTTCAGAAAACCGATATTTCTACATCGGAAACCTTAAAGAAGGAACCTATGGTTGAAAAAGAAAAGGAAGAGAAGAGGAACAAAAAAGAAATGACAGCTGAAGACAATGGCATATTTCAAACATCGAACGAAAAGAAAATGCTAAATCAGCCGAAGGTGAATATCTTAGGTAAAATAGACCTTAGTAGTATTAACCAAAGTACACGTCCAAAGAAAAAGACGAAGGAAGAACGCAGAAAAGAACGTGAAGATAAGTCTGCACAAAACGTGCAGGGAAAGAAGAAGCGTGTTCGTATAAACAAGGAACGTGTAGATATAAACGCTGCTGCAAACCAACAACAACCTGGTAAGCGTAACGGAAAGAAAAATAATAACGACAACTATGGCAAAAATGCTACTGGTGGAAAGAAAAAGCATAACCGCAACCAGAAACCTTTAGAGGTTGATGACGAAGCAGTAGCACGTCAGGTAAAAGAAACGCTTGCACGCCTTACAAGCAAGAGTCAGAATAAAAAAGGTGCTAAGTATCGTAAGGAAAAGCGTGAAGCCGTTCAAGAACGATTGAGTGCTGAGGCTAAGGCAGAACGCAAGGAAAGCAAAACGCTGAAGCTGACAGAATTTGTTACCGTTTCAGAGTTGGCTACAATGATGAATTTGCCTGTAACACAGGTTATTTCAACTTTGATGTCAGTTGGTATAATGGTGTCAATCAACCAGCGTCTCGATGCGGAAACCATTAACTTGGTAGCTGACGAATTTGGCTTTAAGACCGAATACGTGAGTGCAGAAGTTCAAGAAGCTATCAGCGAAGAGGCTGACGAAGAAACCGACCTTGTAAGTCGCGCACCTATCGTAACGGTAATGGGACACGTAGACCACGGTAAGACATCATTGCTCGACCATATCCGCAATACCAACGTGATTGCTGGTGAGGCGGGGGGTATTACACAGCACATCGGTGCTTACAGTGTAACTCTGAAGAGTGGACGTAAGGTAACATTCCTCGATACTCCAGGACACGAAGCGTTTACCGCTATGCGTGCTCGTGGTACACAGGTAACAGATATTGCCATCATCATTATTGCTGCCGACGACTCTGTCATGCCTACTACAAAAGAGGCGATAGCGCACGCTCAGGCAGCAGGCGTACCAATGGTATTTGCCATTAACAAGATTGATAAACCCGGTGCTAACCCTGATAAGATACGTGAAGACTTGTCGCAAATGAATCTGCTCGTAGAAGAGTGGGGCGGTAAGTACCAATGTCAGGAGATTAGTGCAAAGAAAGGTTTGGGCGTTGCCGACTTGCTTGACAAGGTTTTACTCGAAGCTGATATGCTCGATTTGAAAGCTAATCCTAATCGCAATGCAACAGGTACAGTCATTGAATCTTCATTGGACAAGGGACGTGGCTATGTAAGTACTGTGCTTGTTTCTAATGGTACATTGAAAGTTGGCGACAATATGATTGCAGGAACATCGTGGGGACGCATCAAGGCGATGTTCAACGAACGTAACCAACGTGTAGAGAAGGCTGGTCCTTCTGAACCTGTTATAATTCTTGGATTGAACGGTGCACCGACAGCGGGTGATACATTCCACGTTATGGAAACCGAGCAAGAGGCGCGCGACATTGCCAACAAGCGTGAACAATTGCAGCGCGAACAAGGCTTGCGTACACAAACACGTTTGACATTGTCGGATATTTCTCATCGTATCGCCCGTGGCGAGTTCCACGAAATGAACATCATTGTGAAGGGTGATACCGACGGTTCTATCGAAGCACTTGCAGATTCATTCATCAAGCTTTCTACCGAAAAGGTGAATGTGAACGTAATCAGCAAGGCGGTTGGACAGATTTCTGAAAACGACGTGATGCTTGCTGCAGCTTCAGATGCTGTCATTGTCGGCTTCCAAGTGCGCCCTTCTGCCGATGCGCGTAAGTTGGCAGACCGCGACGGCGTAGAAATCAACACCTATTCAGTTATCTACGATGCGATTGACGACGTAACGTCAGCGATGGTCGGAATGCTTGACAAGGTGAAGAAGGAAATCGTTACCGGTCAGGTGGAAGTGCAACAAGTATTCAAAATATCAAAGGTTGGTACTGTTGCAGGTTGTATCGTTACCGAAGGAAAGGTACACAGCAAAGACAAAGGCCGTGTTATTCGCGATGGTATCGTAATCCATACGGCACCAATCAGTGCGTTGAAGCGTTACAAAGACGATGTGAAGGAAGTTGTAACAGGATTGGAATGCGGTATTTCGCTTGTTAATTACAACGACCTGCAAACGGGTGATATGATTGAGACATTCACCGAAATAGAGGTAGAACAAAAACTCTAAGATATGTGCCAAACCGCCTCTCATTTCCATAGGAAAAGCGAGGCGGTTTGTATTTTGGTAACAAATGTTACGGAAAAGAATATCGGCACAATCTTTGTCTGCATATAATACATTATGTATAAGGTGGTGCAAGAAGAATGAAAAGCAGATGTTGGAATTTGCTTTTCATTAGTTCAACCGCCTAATAAAAAGGTAAAAAGTAAATGTCAGAAAATAATAGCAATGAGTATGTAAGGAAAGTGGCTGAACAAAAATACGAGTTTGGGTTCACCACTGATGTGCATACGGATATTATCCCGAAGGGCTTAAACGAAGATGTCGTTAGGCTTATTTCGGAGAAGAAAGGGGAACCTGAATGGCTCCTCGATTTTCGTTTAAAGGCGTTTCGCCATTGGCAAACTATGGAGATGCCAAAGTGGCCGCATCTGAACTTGCCTGAAATAGACTATCAGGCGATTTCCTACTATGCCGACCCATTGGCGAAGAAGCCTAAGAACAAGGAAATAGACCCTGAATTGGAAAAAACCTTCGACAAACTTGGTATTCCACTTGAGGAACGGTTGGCATTGAGTGGTGTGGCGGTAGATGCCATTATGGACTCGGTGTCGGTGAAGACTACCTTCAAGAAGCAGTTGGCTGAAAAAGGAATTATCTTTTGTTCGATTGGTGAAGCCGTGAAGGAGCACCCCGAATTGGTGCGCCAATATTTAGGAACGGTCGTTCCCTACAAGGATAACTTTACGGCGGCACTCAACTCGGCAGTATTCAGCGATGGCTCGTTTGTGTATATTCCGAAAGGCGTTCGCTGTCCGATGGAGTTGAGTTCGTACTTCCGCATCAATGCGATGAATACGGGGCAGTTTGAGCGCACATTGATTATTGCCGACGACGATTCGTATGTGAGTTATCTTGAAGGTTGCACGGCTCCGATGCGCGACGAAAACCAACTTCACGCAGCCATTGTCGAAATCGTCGTATTGGCGAATGCGGAAGTGAAGTATTCAACGGTTCAGAACTGGTATCCAGGCGATGAAAACGGCAAAGGTGGCGTGTTGAACCTCGTAACCAAGCGTGGCGACCTGCGTGGCAAGAACTCTAAACTCTCGTGGACACAGGTAGAAACGGGGTCGGCTATTACGTGGAAATATCCATCGTGCATCTTGCGTGGCGACAACTCGCAGGCGGAGTTCTATTCTGTAGCCGTTACCAACAACTATCAAGAAGCCGACACGGGCACGAAGATGATACATTTGGGCAAGAACACAAAGAGTACCATCATCTCAAAAGGTATTTCGGCAGGCAAGAGTCAGAACTCCTATCGCGGATTGGTGCGTGTTGCGCTCAATGCCGACAATGCGCGAAACTACAGTTCTTGCGACTCGTTGCTCTTGGGTTCAACCTGCGGTGCGCACACTTTTCCTTATATGGACGTGCATAACGATTCGGCAATCATCGAACACGAAGCTACGACATCGAAAATCAGCGAAGACCAACTGTTCTATTGCAATCAGCGAGGCATTCCTATGGAAGATGCTATCGGGTTGATAGTCAATGGTTATGCAAAAGATGTGCTGAATAAACTTCCGATGGAATTTGCTGTTGAGGCGCAAAAACTTCTCTCCGTTACCTTGGAAGGTACGGTGGGCTAAAACGAAAGATACAGAACAGACTCCAAAAAGATACCGAGCGAACTCCAAAAAGATATCGAGCAATCTTCAAAAAGATATCGAGCAATCTGCGAAAAGATATCGAGCGATTTAAAGCAGACTCTCGAACTGCTTTTTCAGAGTAGAAAAGAAACAATACGAAAGGTATGGAATACCCATTGAAAAGGAACAAACAGATGAAAAGAAAAATGCTGACGGCAGGACTGTTCTTAACTGTTTCTGTTTTGAATGCTCAAGATTGGCAACCCAAAACGTGGCAGAAATACGTCATAGAACAGAAAGTAAAGAGCGACACGCTCTGTGCTTCGCAAACGATTATGACTTACCGCAGAGCCGACGACGTGAAGATTGCACCGCAGGCTTTTCGCTGTGGACCTTTCTATGTTCCCGAGCCTCCAAGTCTGTTTGCAGAGCAGGAAGACGCTATTGAAAGAGCACGTTGGGAAGATAGAGACTATACTTTCGGACAAGCAATGGGAGAAGTCTTCTTAGAATTCGTAGGAAATATCTTTGTAGGAGCATTAGATAATTTATTATTCAAGAAACGATAATACAAAAACAATATGTTAGAAGTAAGAAATCTGCACGCTACTATTGCAGATAAAGAAATATTGAAAGGCATCGACCTTACCGTTAAAGATGGCGAAATACACGCCATTATGGGACCGAATGGTTCAGGAAAATCAACCCTTAGTGCAGTGCTCACGGGCAATCCGCTGTACACCGTAACCGATGGTTCGGCAGTGTTCAACGGTAAAGACCTCTTGGAAATGGGTGCAGACGAACGTGCCAACGAAGGCATCTTCCTTTCGTTCCAGTATCCAGTGGAAATTCCGGGCGTAAGTATGACCAACTTCATGAAAGCTGCCGTGAATGCAAAGCGCAAGTATCAAGGCTTGGAACCTTTGAAAGCAGCCGACTTTATGAAGCTGATGCGCGAGAAACGCGACCTCGTGGGTTTGGATTCAAAGCTTTCGCATCGCTCCGTAAACGAAGGTTTTTCGGGTGGTGAAAAGAAACGCAACGAAATTTTCCAGATGGCAATGTTGCAGCCAAAGCTCAGCATCTTGGACGAAACCGACTCAGGTCTCGACGTCGATGCTATGCGCATTGTTGCCGATGGAGTGAACAAGATGCACACTTCGGAGACTTCAACCATCGTTATCACCCACTACGACCGACTTTTGGATATGATAAAACCAAGCGTAGTACACATTCTGTACAACGGCCGCATCGTAAAGACAGGCGGTCCTGAACTTGCACGCGAAATAGAAAAGCGTGGCTACGATTGGATAAAAGCGGAAGCAGATAAATAGAAAGGCTGAACATGCAAAGCGAAAAACAATATATAGACTTATATAACGAGACGCAAGGAATGATAAAGCAACATTCCTGCGACGTCTTGAACAAGGTGCGCGACAAGGCTTTCGAGGATTTCAAGGCACAGGGTTTCCCTACGAAAAAGGTGGAACGCTACAAATATACCGATATTCCAAAGCTGTTCGCACCCGACTATGGATTGAATTTGCAGCGATTGAGAATGCCTATCAATCCTTACGAAGACTTTAAGTGCGACGTTCCAAACCTAAACACTTCGGTCTATTTCGTTGTGAACGACCAGTTCTACAACGACCAGTTGCCCAAAGCGCAGCTCAACGACGGCATAGTTGTCGATAGCTTCTCAAACGCCATTAAGACGCATGGCGAAATCATAACCAACCATTATGCCAAGCTTGCTGATACAGCCAAAGATGCCTTGACGGCTTTCAATACAATGTTGGCGCAGGACGGCTTGTTCGTTTATGTGCCGAAAGGTGTAAAATCCGACCGCACCATACAGGTTATCAACATTCTTCGTTCCGATGTAGACCTTATGCTGAACCGTCGCATACTCATCGTACTTGAGGAGGGAGCGGAACTCTCAATGCTCTTTTGCGACGACTCTGCCGACGACCGCAAGTTCCTTGCCACACAGGTAATCGAGGCATACGTTGGCGACAATGCAAAGTTGGAACTGAACTGCTTGGAGGAAACCCATCTGAAGAACGTGCGCGTTTCAAATGTTTACATCGAACAGCAAAGCAACAGCCGTGTGTCGCACAACATTATCACGCTTCATAATGGAGTAACCCGCAACAAGCTCGATTTGACTTTCAGTGGCGAAGGCAGCGAATGTTTCCTGAACGGTTGCGTAGTTGCCGATAAGCATCAGCACGTTGATAACAATACCGTAATCAACCACGCAGTGGGCAATTGTACGAGCAATCAACTATACAAGTATGTGCTCGACGACCACGCCGTGGGTGCTTTCGCAGGTCTTATCTATGTGGCAAAGGACGCACAGAAGACGCTTTCACACGAAGTGAACCAGAATCTGTGTGCTGCTTCTACTGCCCACATGTACACCCAGCCTATGCTTGAAATCTATGCAGATGACGTTCAGTGCAACCACGGCTCAACGGTTGGTCAGCTTAACGATGCCGCCCTCTTCTATATGCAGCAGCGTGGTATCGACAAGCGCGAGGCAAAGCTCCTTCTTGAGTTTGCTTTCGTGAACGAAGTAATCGATAAAATGGAACTTGTTCCGCTCCGCGACCGTCTCCACCACTTGGTAGAAAAACGCTTCCGTGGCGAACTCGACAAGTGTGGCGGCTGCAAGCTGTGCCAATAAAAGAAGTAAAGATGATGTACGATATATCTAAGGTGCGTGCCGATTTCCCAATCCTTTCACGCACGATTTACGGAAAACCGTTGGTTTATCTCGACAATGCGGCAACCACACAGAAACCTCTCTGTGTGTTGGACGCCATGCGCGACGAGTATCTCAACGTAAATGCAAATGTGCATCGTGGCATTCATTGGCTTTCCCAACAAGCTACCGACTTGCACGAGGCTGCGCGCGAAACGGTGCGGAAGTTCATCAACGCCCGTTCCACTGCCGAAATAGTGTTCACGCGTGGCACCACCGAGAGCCTTAATCTCGTGGCTTCTTCTTTCTGCGAAGGTTTTATGCAAGAGGGCGACGAGGTCATTGTTTCCAACGTAGAGCACCATTCCAACATCGTGCCTTGGCAAATTCTTGCCCAGCGTCGTGGCATAGTTCTGAAGGTAATCCCAATCGACGACGAAGGTGTGTTCGATATGGAGGCTTTCCAAAAGCTCATTACCGAGAAGACAAAACTCGTCAGTGTAGCCCACGTCAGCAACGTAATGGGTACGATTAACCCTGTTCGTGAAATCGTTCGCATCGCCCACGCCCACGATATTCCTGTAATGCTCGACGGTGCACAGAGTGTTCCTCACTTTGCCGTTGATGTTCAGGAGTTGGATTGCGAGTTCTTCGCTTTCAGCGGACACAAGGTTTATGGCCCTACGGGTATTGGTGTGCTTTACGGTAAGGAAGAATGGTTAGACAAGCTGCCACCTTATCAGGGTGGTGGCGAGATGATAGAGCGTGTCAGTTTCAGCGGTACAACCTTCGAGCGTCCTCCTTTGAAGTTCGAAGCGGGTACGCCCGACTATGTAGCCACCCACGGTTTGGCAACTGCCCTTGACTATGTTGCCGAACTTGGAATGGAGAACATACACCAGCACGAGCAAATGCTTACAGCCTATGCCATAGAGCAGATGCGCAGTATTCCCGATATTCGCTTCTTAGGTGTGCCCAGCGATGCTACTGCTGCAGTATCTAATCACGATGCTGCCATAAGTTTCCTCGTTGGCGATATACACCCAATGGACTTGGGAACGCTTCTCGACCAACTTGGAATAGCAGTCCGCACAGGTCATCATTGCGCCCAGCCACTTATGGAACGTTTCAATATTGCAGGAACAGTCCGTGCTTCCTTCGCACTCTACAATACAAAAGAAGAGATAGACACCCTTGTGGCAGGCATTGAGCGAGTGGTTAAGATGTTTTAGCAGATAGTCTTTGAGCATTTAAATTTTGACGATTGTCATTCGTCGAAATCGTTCTTGTTTTGTAAAGGATATTTCCTTAAAAAGTGATAACTGCGCTTTGACATTGTAAAAGCGGCTGTTTTGCACGGTAAAAGCGTAGGTTTTGCATCGCAAAAGAGCCGCTTTCGCAATGCCAAATCGAAATTACCGTTTTCTCAACGAATTATCTTTACAAAACCGAGGCGGTTTTTCCACGTGTTGGCTGAAAGTTTCTAGAAATCCTAGATAAACTAGAACTACTATATAAACCCTTTCTTATCCAGTGCCAGGAACGCAACAAACCACACCCCAACTTGCTCCAACATTATCCTCAAGCAACAGAAAAGGAAAATTATATCCCGTCTTATTTCCACTAAACAATAACCTTCAACCGCCCGTTCTTTTCTGCTTTCCACCAAATTAATTCGGCAAAAGACTTGCTATCCCTATTAAAATTAGTAATTTTGCAACTTGGATAGTAACGCATTGTTATTTAATGAACTAAGCAATAGGGTAGGGGAAGCATTTTGCCTTACCACGTTTATTGTTCGTAAACAGCGAAATCAAAATAAAACAAACATAAGAATGGAATACAACTTCACAGACATTGAGAAGAAATGGCAGAAGAAATGGGTTGAAAACAAAACCTATAAGGTTGTTACAAATAAGAAAAAGCAGAAGTTCTACGTGCTGAATATGTTCCCCTATCCATCGGGAGCAGGGCTACACGTGGGGCACCCGCTCGGCTACATAGCCAGCGACATCTATGCACGCTACAAGCGTCTGAAGGGTTTCAACGTGTTAAATCCAATGGGTTACGATGCTTATGGATTGCCTGCCGAGCAGTATGCCATTCAAACAGGACAGCACCCAGCTATCACAACCGAAAAGAACATTGCACGATACCGCGAACAATTGGACAAAATAGGCTTTTGTTTCGACTGGGACCGCGAAGTGCGCACCTGCGACCCGCAGTACTATCATTGGACGCAGTGGGCATTTCAGCGTATGTTCGAGTCGTATTACGACTATAACGAGGGCAAGGCAAAACCCATTTCCGACCTCGTCCGACACTTTGAAGAAGAGGGAACACTCAACCTTAACATTGCGCAGGGCGAAGAAATAACCTTTTCGGCAGGCGATTGGAGAAGCATGAGCGAGAAGGAACAACAGGAGACGCTGATGAACTACCGCATTGCTTACCTCGGAGAAACCATGGTGAACTGGTGTCCAGGCTTAGGAACGGTGCTTGCAAACGACGAAGTTGTAGACGGAGTCAGCGAGCGTGGCGGCTATCCGGTAGTCCAGAAGAAGATGAAACAATGGTGTCTGCGTGTATCTGCTTATGCCCAGCGTTTGCTTGACGGCTTGGAAACGGTGAGCTGGTCGGACTCCATGAAAGAAACACAGCGCAACTGGATAGGCCGTTCAGAGGGTACAGAGGTTGTATTTAAAAGCATTACACCTGCTCAAGGAAAAGTGATTAAGTCTGGTTTTCGCAAAAGAATTAAGTCTTTTTGGCAAAAGTTGATTCATATTTGGACAAAAATCAAGTCAGTTTTATTATCTCGTCCTATAAAGCATAGCCCCTGTACGCCTACCAATAATAAAAAAACAGAACACGACATCACCATTTTCACAACACGTGCCGACACAATGTTTGGTGTAACCTTTATGGTGCTTGCACCCGAAAGCGAATTGGTTCCAGAGCTTACCACCGACGAACAGAAAGCAGAGGTGGAAGAATACTTGGCGTACGTGAAGAAACGAACCGAGCGCGACCGCATGACCGACCGCAAAGTTACGGGTGTTTTTACGGGTTCTTACGGCATCAACCCCTTTACAGGCGAGAAATTGCCTATCTATATATCAGAATACGTGCTTTCAGGCTATGGCACAGGTGCAATTATGGCAGTGCCTGCACACGACAGCCGCGACTATGCGTTTGCCAAACACTTTGGTCTTCCAATCCGTCCGCTTATCAAAGGGGCTGACGTTTCGGAAGAAAGCTTCGATGCCAAAGAAGGTATCGTCATCAACAGTCCCGAGAAACCAATTGAAGGAGGCTTCTCTCTGAATGGACTTACGGTGAAAGAAGCCATCGCTGCTACCAAGAAGTATGTTACCGAACAGGGGTTGGGCAAGGTGAAAGTGAACTATCGCCTGCGCGATGCCATCTTCTCTCGCCAGCGTTATTGGGGCGAACCCTTCCCAGTCTACTATAAAGACGGTATGCCTTACATGGTT
Organism: Prevotella nigrescens; assembly: GCF_031191185.1. NCBI lineage: Bacteria > Pseudomonadati > Bacteroidota > Bacteroidia > Bacteroidales > Prevotellaceae > Prevotella > Prevotella nigrescens. The sequence goes on from NZ_CP133465.1 coordinate 349,916, forward strand.
CCAGCAGATTGTTTACCGCTCAAATTGCCTTCAATCGACAAGTTTGAACCAACCGAGACGGGCGAACCGCCATTGGGACGCGCCAAGATTTGGGCGTGGAACGAGCAGAACAAGAAGGTTGTAGACAAGGTATTGATAGACAACAAAACTGTTTTCCCATTGGAATTGAACACAATGCCGGGCTTTGCGGGCAGTTCTGCATACTACCTTCGCTATATGGATCCACACAATGACAAGGCTTTGGTGGGCAAGGAAGCCGACGAATACTGGCAGAACGTAGACCTTTATGTAGGCGGAACAGAGCATGCCACAGGACACTTGATATACAGCCGCTTCTGGAACAAGTTCCTTTACGACTACGGTTACAGCTGCAAGGAAGAGCCATACGAAAGGTTGGTGAACCAAGGAATGATACAAGGACGTTCCAACTTCGTATATCGCATCAATTCAGACGACCATTCCAAAGCTCCTGTATTCGTTAGTTATGGTTTGAAAGAAAAGTATGAAACAACGCCAATCCACGTAGATGTGAACATTGTTCATGCCGATGTGCTCGACGTTGAGGCTTTCAAGGCATGGCGACCGGAATACGAAAACGCCGAATTCATACTTGAAGACGGCAAATATATCTGCGGTTGGGCAGTAGAAAAGATGTCAAAATCGATGTTCAACGTTGTCAATCCAGACGACATTGTAGCGCAATATGGTGCCGATACCCTGCGTTTGTACGAAATGTTCCTTGGTCCTGTCGAAGCAAGCAAGCCTTGGGACACCAACGGTATCGACGGTTGTTTCCGCTTCCTGAAGAAGTTCTGGAAGCTGTATCAGCAGGAACTGAACGACAACGAGCCTTCAAAGGAATCGCTGAAGAGCGTGCATAAGCTCATTAAAAAGGTTTCGGGAGACATAGAACAGTTCTCTTACAACACTGCTATCTCTGCTTTCATGATTTGTGTGAACGAGTTGGGACAACAAAAGTGTAAAAATCGCGGCTTATTACGCACATTGCTCATACTGATAGCACCGTTTGCGCCACACATTGCCGAAGAACTTTGGCAGCATATTGGCGAGAAGGGCAGCGTCTGCGATGCTCAATGGCCTACTTGGAACGAGGCTTATTTAACCGAAAACGAGGTTCAACTGACCATTTCGTTCAACGGAAAGGCTCGTTTCCAAATGACTTTCCCCACCAATGCAAGCAAGGAAGACATAGAGAAAGCAGCCCTGAACGATGAGAGAAGTGCGAAATACATAGATGGAAAAACTATCGTGAAAGTGATAGTAGTACCCAAAAAGATTGTAAACATTGTTTGCAAATAAGACAAAACGGCACATTCGTTGGTTTGAAACACAGCCACGAATGTGCCAAAACACATTATTAGACTATGACAATTAATCAGCAATTAATTAGAGACGAAGTAAAAGACTACATCTTATTGACCCTCGGTTTGGCTTTGTATGCAGCGGCATTCACAGTATTTCTTATGCCTTACGAGATTGTAACAGGTGGCGTAACGGGTTTATCGGCTATCATTTACTATGCAACACAGTTCAAACTCGAGAACACTTACATGATTATCAACGCCGCATTGCTGGGCGTTGCATTGAAAATCTTGGGTTTAAAGTTCATGATGAAGACTATCTACGCCATTATTGTGTTATATTTCATGCTGAAATTTGCACAGGAATTAATGCCCGTAGATGCGAGCGGACACTTCGTGAAGATATTGGGCGAAGACCAAAAGTTTATGTCGCTCATCGTGGGGTGCTGCATTACAGGCACAGGAATGGCTATGGTCTTTCTCAATGGTGGCAGCATGGGCGGCACGGACATTGTGGCAGCCTGCATAAACAAGTATAAAAACATTTCGTTGGGGCAGGTATTGATGGCTGTCGATATATGTATCATCGGCAGTTGTATGCTTTTCCCACAGTTTGGAACATACATTGAGCGTTTCCACAAAGTTATCTTCGGTCTTTGTACAATGTTTATTGAGTGCTCTGTATTAGATTATATAATGAACTTAAGACGCCAATCGGTGCAGTTTCTCATCTTTTCAAGGAAGTATGAAGAGATTGCCGACGCCATTATGCAAGAGCGCGACCGAGGCATAACCATACTCGACGGACACGGCTGGTACACCGGAAAGGACGTGAAAGTAATCTGCTTAATGGCAAAACGCAACGAAAGTCAGTCTATTTTCCGCATCGTTAAGATTATCGATCCGCTGGCATTTGTCAGTCAGAGTTCGGTAATAGGTGTATTTGGCGAAGGCTTCGACAAAATAAAAGCGAACACAAAGAATGCTGAAAAAGTGCTTTCGCAGGTCTATCCGAATAACGAATTAACAACAGATAGCGAAAAATAAGATGAAAATAGTATTTGCAACGAACAACAAACACAAGCTTTCCGAGATTAAAGACATTCTCGGCAACGACTTTGATATTGTGTCGTTAAAGGATATTGGCTGCGATGTGGACATACCCGAAACAGCCGAAACATTGGAAGGAAATGCAAGCATAAAGTCGTATTACATCTACGACAACTATCATTTGAATTGCTTTGCCGACGACACAGGACTTGAAGTAGATGCGCTTAACGGCGAACCGGGTGTGCATTCGGCACGCTATGACGAGCACACCGACCACGACAGCGAAGCCAATATGCGCAAACTGCTCCGTAAGTTGGGCGATACAACAAACAGAAAAGCCCACTTCCGCACAGTGGTTTCGTTGATTATCGACGGCAAGGAACATCAGTTTGAAGGCAAAGTAGAGGGGCATATCGCTACCGAAAAATCGGGAACGGAAGGCTTTGGCTACGACCCTATCTTTGTTCCAGAAGGCTACGACAAGAGTTTTGCCGAACTTGGAGAAGACGTTAAGAACCAAATTTCGCACCGAGCACGTGCCGTTCGCAAGCTCGCTGAATATCTAAAGCAACTGTAATGAGTAAGAGTTTGTCCATTCTGCTGCCTACTTACAACTGCATTTGCACCGCACTTGTCGGTGAATTGCAGCGACAGTGTGTAGCAGAAGGGGCAGATTTCGAAATTATTGTAGCCGACGACGCATCGCCCGACAAACGGTTCATAGCCGAAAACAGAGCCATTGCGCGCCTCGATGGTGTGCGCTACATAGAGCGGGAACGCAACGTCGGTCGGTCGGCAATCCGCAATTACCTTGTCTCGCAATCGGCGAAAGAATGGATTTTATTCATCGACGGCGACCTTTCGCTCAACAATGCTCAATTCATACACAACTATCTGCAAGCCGAAGGCGACGTCGTAGTGGGCGGTATCAGCATTGTTGAAGACGAAAACAGATGGGGCAACAACCTCAGATACCGCTACGAGCACGCTTCAAAAGAAACTATCAGTGCCGAAAACCGAAGAAAAACACCTTATCAGCACCTCAGCACCAACTTTATGGCACACCGAAAGCTGATAGGCACAACCCCTTACAACGAGCAAATAAAGCACTACGGCTTTGAAGACGTGTTGCTTGGAAAACGCTTCAAAGCACTAAACGCACACGTAAACCACATTGACAACCCCGTTTTATTCGACGATTTTGAAATGAATGCGGTGTTCCTGCGCAAGACAGAAGAAGCATTGCGCACCCTTTCCATCTTCCAAACAGAGCTGAAAGGCTATTCAAACCTGTTGGAAATGGCTGAAAAGCTGCACAGAATGCACACCGACAGGGTAGTGGCGTGGCTTTATAAACTCCTGCATAAACCATTAAAACTCAACCTTAAAGGCAATAATCCGAGCGTTTTCTTGTTTAATATCTATAAGCTTGTTTATTTCTTACACTATAATTCGATAAGAAAATGATAAAAAGAACATATATACTTGTACTCTCTTGCTTGCTTTCCATACTTCCGCTCCGCAGTTTCGGCAGTGGCATAGGCACGTGGAAAAACTTTCTGGCATACAGCAATGTGCAGTGGATAGAGAAGGGTGGCAATGTGCTTTACGTACTTGCATCGAACGACCTCTATGCTTACAATGAAAAGAACAACAGCATTCAGACCTTCGACAAGGTAAACGGACTGAATGATATCGACATTGACTTCATCGCATGGAACAATGTTGCCAAACGCTTGGTTATCGTTTATGCCAACCAAAACATAGATTTGCTCACCCAGAAAGGCGAAATCATCAGTTTGCCCGACTATTACAGAAAGGCGATGACAGACAACAAGAAGGTAAACAGCCTTTATACCGAGGGGGCATACTGCTACGTTTCAACAGGATTTGGCGTGTTGAAGATAAACGTTGGCAGGGCTGAAATCAGCGATACCTACAATCTTGGCTTCAACGTAGACTATACTTACATCGAAGGAAACTATATTTACGCTGCAAGCAGCGAACGAGGACTCTACCGAGCCTTGCTTTCCGACAACCTATTGGATAGAAACAATTGGAAAAGAACAGGCAACTTTGTGGCACAAAGCAAAACCATTGCACCCGAACTGATGGAGAAAGTGAAGCCGTTACTGCCAGGTGGGCCCAAGTACAACCGCTTTTTCTTTATGCAATATCTTAACGACCGCCTCTATACAACGGGCGGAGCGTTCGAACCGGGCGCAGTAGGACTAAACCAGGCAGGCACCGTTCAGGTGTTGAAGAAAGACGAATGGACCATCTTCCAAGACGAATTGGACAAGATAACGGGCTACTACTATCACGATATGAACTGTTTGGCAGTAGACCCACGGAACCCCGAACACGTATTTGTGGGCGGACGAGCAGGCTTATACGAGTTTCTGAACGGCAAGTTAAAGAAGTATTTCAACAAAGACAACAGTCTTCTGCGCCCCACGGTTTATCAAGGCAGAGAGTTAGGCAACGACTATGTGCCAGTGCAAGGATTGGTTTTCGACCGCAAAAACAATTTGTGGATACTGAACAGCGGTACCAAAACAACTTCATTGCTGAAGCTTTCGCCCGACGGAACTATGACCGACCACTCTAAACCAGAGCTGATGAACAAGGGATTAAGCCTGCAAGTGATGCGCCGACCCATTCTCGACAGCCGCGGTTTAATATGGTTTGTAAACAGCCACTACGAAGCACCGGGCTTGTTCTGCTATAATCCTGAAACCGACAAGCTAAGCGTTTTCCATAATTTCAAGAACCAAGACGGCTCTTCCATTATGGTTATACAAATGCGTTGCGTGCTGGAAGATGCCTATCAGAACCTTTGGATAGGCACGAACGTAGGGCCGCTCCGACTCACTACCGAGCAGATGCAAAACCCTTCAGAGGCTATTTTCGAGCAGATAAAGGTGCCACGCAACGACGGAACAAACCTTGCCGACTACCTATTGGCAGGCGTAGACATTTCGTGTATGGCGATTGATGGCGGCGGACGCAAGTGGTTTGGCACGAATGGCAACGGTGCTTACCTCATCAGTGCCGACAATATGAAGCAGGTGAAACACTTCTTGAGCAGCAACAGCAAGCTCCTTTCAAACAACATAGAGAGCATTGCCATCGACGACAAGACGGGTGAAGTGTTCTTCGGAACAGACAAAGGACTTTGTTCGTATATGGGCGATGCAACAAAACCGTCTGACAATCCGGGCGGCGATGACACTTATGCCTATCCAAACCCCGTCCGCCCAGATTACAAAGGGCTGATAACGGTAGTTGGCTTAGCCTACAATTCCGACGTGAAAGTAGTTACCACCAACGGCATACTTGTGGCACAGGGCACGAGCAACGGCGGTACATTCACGTGGGACGGCAACGACTTAAACGGAAAACGTGTGGCATCGGGAATTTATATGGTGCAGACGGCTGACCAAGAAGGCAACAACGGAACAGTATGCAAGATAGCAATCGTGAACTAACGAAACCCAAGCGCAAACACTGGATAGACCTTTTGCGGGGTTTCTGTATGGTAGCTATATTGCTCGACCATACCGAAATATACTACACAGGCGACAACATCATCGGCTACAACTACTATGTAGCCAATGTGTTGGTCGCCTTTTTCTTTCTCTCAGGTTATCTTTTCTACAAGGAAACACCGTTTTCGCTACGCCATAAGCTCACCTACATCGCGCGCTACTTGCTATTGCCCTACTTCCTGTTCACCACTTTCATTGCCATTCCGAAGGCTTTCGCACACGATTTCGACATTTCCGACACCCTGTTCTCCGTCCTCACAGGGCAAGCATCGTGGTTTGTAGCTGCCCTCATCATTGCAGAAATCGTGTTTTCCACAGCATTATGGGCGTGCAAAAGCAAAACTTGGGGGTTGTCAATACTCGCCCTTGCAGCCTCAGCAGCTTGTTATCTTCTTTCCACACATTGTTCCGACCTTTATTGGCAAATAGAAAACGCCTGTATGGCACTGCCCATTCTCTGTTTTGGCTACTTCTACCACAAGTGGGAAAGCGTTTTCCACCGTTTCCACAACCTATCATCATCATTCTTTCTATTCATACTTTTAGTTATCATAAAAGTATATGAACATACGCAGGGCATAACTCTGCTTGTCGAACCCATACGCATAAACAATTGGTACGTATTTGTTTTCGACGCCCTTGTATGCACCCTGTTCCTCGTAAGTTTAGCCAAACAGCTGAAAAGCGTTGCTTGGTTGGAATGGACAGGACGCCGCAGCCTCGTCTACTACTTCTTTTCAGGCGGCATACCCCTCATTGTTTCCGCCCTGCTCCAACGCACCGATATGGGCTATTCGGGGCACTACCACCGTGTTCTCCTCACCTTCCTGCTCGTCTACGCCCTTACTTCCATCATTGCGTGGGCAGTCTACCGCTACTTAGGCTTTATTGTTCAACAGCCTCCAAAAGCAGCAGACAAAGCGTAAACCACTGCAAAAATATCCCACAAAAATTTTCTTTCCCAAATTACTTACAGGTCAATAATAATTTATCTACACGTAAAGAAATATTTACTTACACGTAGAAAAATATTTATTTACGTGTAAGTAATTCTTTAAACGAACGATTTCGCAACTTTTAAGCATCGCATTTACTAAACCTTTTGCCAATATTCGCATAGAAAAAATGCAGCTAAAACATTAATATTCATATTTTATTTAATTCCTAATTATCTTTTGTTATATAGGCATTAATTGCTAACTTTGTCAAAATTAATAGTTCTCAGAATAAAGATAATTCTATGAAAAATTTTAAAATGTTTTATAACACTATTTCAATAGACTGCGGAGAATAGTGCGTTAACTACTCTTTAAAGGCAATAGAAATTAACACATAAATAAGTTAAGAGCAATGAATAATATTAAATAAAGCCTTAATTCCGCAGCATTATTCCTTGTGAGGTACTTTTATATATTGAAGTGACATTTTTGGGCTCTATCCATTGATATGGGGATTTTCTGGGATTTTTGGTTCTTGCATAGACATGAAATCCCCCACCCAAACCAATGGGGAATGTGAGAACCACAAAGACATGCTGTTTATTCAAGGAATACCTCAGAGTAGTATGCTTTATTTGTATATAGGTTCAGAACGTTCCGCCTTCCTGTTCGTACCCATTTTGCTGGTACACTGACAAAATGCAGGATAAAGGCTTTCAGCCTGCTTGTCTTTTTCAATGGCTTGACCTTCTCGCTGATATGACGGACGAGATAGAGATAGAAGTTTTTCAGCATGGCGGTAACCATCATGAAAACCATGTTCTCAGCCATAAAGGAAAATGGCAGATGTGCCCAGCCGAAGTCATTGTTCTGTATGTCGAAGTTCTTTTCGCTCGCTCCACGTTCATTGTAGAATGTAATGATGTCCTTCTCGGTAGATGTCCGGTTGTTGGTAAGGATACAGCGGTATGTGTATATCACTCCGAACATATCCGTCTGTTCCCTGCCGTGCTTGTCTTTCAAGGGAGTACGCTGTACGACAAGCCTGTATGACTTTCCTTCGATGAGGTCGTCCATGCTGACGGAGGTGACATCGCACCTCTCATAACCAACCTCAACGCTCTTCCATTCTTCCAGCTGGCGGAAGTCCTCACACCGGCTGCCGCAGTTGGCAGCACGTATATAGAACGTGTTGCAGCGCGGCTCTACGGTCTGGATGATTTCCTTCGAGAACGACCCGCAGTCGGCACGGAAATGCTCTATCACAACACCAAGTTCGGAGGTCACACGGTCCATAATGCGACGGAGCGTGTCCTCCTGATGGAATTTCACATTGGTGTTCCCGTCACGGTTCTCACCTCCGACTATGATGCCCCCGATGGAAGCCCAGCCTGGGAAATAACCATGATCCTGCTTGTAGGAATACTTTGCATCGAACTTGCGGGATGGAATAAACTGGTGGTCAAAGTCCAAGTCAACATGACTGCCCGCCTTTATAAGCCCCATTCTACGTATCATCCGTAAAAGTAAGGTGTTCAGCTTCTCTGCAGTATTGAAACTATAAGACTTGCCTGATGTCTCGCTCTTGTAGATAATGTTCTCTTCGGCAAGCTCCTTCAGTCCACGTCCCACGGTGTCGGCACCGGGTAATAGCGTGTCAGGCCTCTGCTTGAACTGCCCTATAAGCGCATTGATGTCCTCAAGGCATTCTCCACCACAAAGGTAACTGAAGAAGAGAGAGCCGAAAATGCTTCCATGGCTGAATGCCTTGCCACTGCTTCCGCGTCTGCCCAACACGGATTCGGTAAGTTTTTCAAAGCCCAACTTTGAAAAAACATCCATAATGTGATACATTCCTCCGAAAGAAGTGATATTCTCGTTTTTAATTGCTACCTTTGTCATGTCAGATTTTTGCTTACTTGTTATGTTTGTTGCACTAAGATTAGGTGAAAATTCTGACATATCCAAGTGTTTTGAGGACTTTGTTTCTCAGGCACTTGGATTTCTTAAAAGATTTTATGCTGCGGAATTGAGGTAAAGAGTAAAAATCAAAATAAAGTCTGTAATAGCTGAAGCCATATTACGGATTTTTGTACTTTTGTTTCCTCAATAACAAATTTACAACAACGTATTATCTCGCAAACAACTATATTTAAATACAAAATAAATTATTATGGCACAAATGGGACTCGGTTATGGAAGCGAATTCCAATTACTTCGGTTTATGGGCAGACATAGACACGAACTTGAAAGGACAATAATTGATGCGCTTCAAGAAAAGCAGCAGACAATTAATGATAAGAATTTTGATTGGCTTGATTTCGAGTATTCTGATATTTACAAAGTTATCACCGGTGATCGTGAACTATATGGTTTATCTTTTCTTGAAAAGAAAATAGATAAAGGTTTGTATGATAAAATAACAAGTGCTCTTCAAAAGGCAGGTTCCTTTATAAGTAATTGGCAACATTGGGATGCTGTTTTCGTATTAGATGATTGCTTTTATTTTGTGGAAGCTAAGGCTTATCCGGGCGAACTGTATTCAACTAATGACCATGGAGGAAGTAGTAAAAAAGAAATTCTAAATTTTATGAGGGAAAATATGCAACCCTATGGCATTGAAGTTGATAAAAACTGGTTAGATTCATATTATCAATTTGCAAACCGAATTTCTATGATGGCTTTTCTTAACCAAAACGGTCTGAATGCTAAAGCTATATATATTTATTTTGAAAATGGATATAATAAACGGCAGTTTATCGGAAAAGAAATAAAAACTGTAAGTGATAAGGGAGCAGGAAAGATAGAATTTGATGAAGCGATTCAAAAAGAATTATCCCATCTCAATATCGAAAAAGCCAACCTTTCAGAGTTAGTCGTACATATTTATATAAATGCAACCCCAAAAGATATTAAATGATGAAAAAAGTTATTACACTTCTCTTGATTTTATTTCCTACTTATACCTTTGCTAAAGTTGGTTTTACTTTAATAAAAGTATTAGATGGTTCATTCAATTTAAACGGAAACAGAATAATCGTAAAGAATGCGGAATACAAAGTCGTTAACCCTAACATTTTCACACTTTTCGATTGTATACCAATAGAGGTAGCTGAACTCTTCTGTACGTCACGTACAGAGAAAGATTTTAGAATAAAAGTTTACAATGCTAATTTAGATTGCGTTTTTGATAAAACTTTTACTCCAAAAATTCCCAATGATTATAAAATATCTTCGACATATACAAACCGTTTCTTACTTGAAAATAACGAATGTCTTCATCTTATTCAGGTGATGTCAACAACAAAAAAGGATGGAGAAGAAGGATATGTAAAATTATATTTATGCAACTCTAATTGCAGTATAATGGAAGAATTATGTTCTTCTCCTAGTTATTTGATACCCCTTTATCTTTATATTGCCAATAACGAAATAAGATTACTTGTTTGGGATAATGGTTATTCTCGAACACTTATTTATCGCTTTTATGATGATAAAAACACAAATATTGAAAACATAAAGGCACGTATGTCAAAACTCAAAGGAACTTTTAACTTGCAGGGAATTCCTGTTCCCGAAGATGAAAAAGGCCTTGTCATAAGAAACGGTGTAAAGATACTAAATAAATAACTTTTATAAAGAAAGGCTTATTCACACAAAGAACCTTACGTTTTGGAAGAAGCTACTTATACAGATTCAGAAACCAATAATCGGCAAAAGAGGCGTAATGGACATTTGGTAGGCTGAAACCTCACAGAACGCTTTTATTTACTACCTTTGCAGCATTTGAAAACCTATGAATAAAAAAACTGTATATTCTGCAACAGCTCAAATGTTAAAAAGAATGGTCATCGACGTAATGTTCAGATGTATCTTTGCAGGGATTGTGGTAGGCAATTCCAAGGTGGTTTACGTATGGATAATGTGTCTCTCTGGAATGACTATCTTGCTGCAAATGGAACAATTTCAGACCTATCCATTCTTTATAAATGCTCAGAACGAACCATACGACGTAGGTTAAGTTTAGTGGTGGATAGTTTTACTGCTACTTACCCCAAATCTGCAGTAATAATAATAGATACAACTTACTTTTCCAAGACATTTGGCGTGATGCTTTTCCAGGACGCATCATCAGGTAAAATACTTTATCGCAAGTTTGTTAAGAACGAAACTAATAAGGATTATCTTGATGGACTTCGGTATATTGCGAAGCGTGGAACTACAATAAAAGCAGTGGTATGTGATGGACACATGGGACTTTTACAAGCTATAAGTTTCTGTCCCGTACAAATGTGTCAGTTCCACCAATTCCAAATAGTTAGAAGGCTTCTTACTAACAATCCACATTTACCTGCAGGCGTTGAACTATTAACTTTAATGAGAAGTATGTTCTCTTTGGGAAAAGAAGAGTTTATAACAGCTTTTGAGAAATGGTGTGAACAATGGAAAGAGTTTCTAGACGAACGAACTCTTCTAATCTCTGGCAAGACGACCTATACACATAGAAGACTGAGAACTGCAAGACGTTCTGTTAAGACTCATCTTAAATGGCTCTATACGTATGAGGATTATACAGAATTACAAATTCCTAATACAACAAATCTATTGGAAGGATTTAACTCACAGCTTAAAAGGGCACTACATAATCATAATGGATTGAATAAAGCTAACAAGAAGAAGTTTATAGATGGATTCATAAATACAAAAAGTAGGCTGGAATGAACAGCCTACCAAATGTCCATTACTAAAACACGTGAGGTTTTCAGCCTACCAAATGTCCATTACGCCGCAAAAGACCGTTACATGGAACTACGGACTGGTTGAAGTTTTAATGGCTTACTCTGTAACGGCTTGCAGATACGGTCTTTTAGAGAGTATGATTATTCGCCCTTCAACTTATTTGGAAATATGATTGCCGAAAAGAACGGAACGTTCAAAATAACTACTTGAAACAAATATTGTAGAATACAATTATAACAAATTCATGAATATGAAAACAATCTTTAATGTCATCGCTTCTAATTTAGCTAATAAGATGCCTTTTAAGTCTCTTTTTGAGGAACTTGGAGATGCAAATATAAATGCAGAACAAAAGTTGAAATATCTGATGTTTGCAGCTTATTGTTTTTACTTTGATGGTGATATAACACACACGAAAGAAATTCTATCTGATTTAGTAAATTGCAGTTTTGATGGTGATTATAATAAATGGACTTGGATAGAAGGAGCCATTATGCTACAGCTGTATCTTGATAACTTTAATAATATAGAATTAAAGAATAAAGTTTTGGCAACCTTAGATTATGGCAACGATGAGTTGAAAAATAAAATTAAGAAAAAGGCTTTTGCCAGAAGAAGCAATGGACTTTTATTGCATACAGACGAAAAGTCTTCTTTAGTAAACAATAAAGAAGTTGACTTTTTAAAACTAACACCCTATTTCAGTGAACTTATTTTTATAAAGTCATTTGGAAATGGAGATAAATTTACTGAAGAAGAATTGATGATTGACCTTAGTTCCTTAGAGAAGGAAGTTAAATCTGTAATATCACAATATAAATAACATAAGTGGTGTTTCGAGAAAGTCAATTGGTAGTGTCCTAAAAAGTGTGTAATTTCTCTTTTCTTTGTTTTGTTTTTATTCATTTTTCTTTCTTGTGTTTCCAGAATTTCCATTGATAAATTTTCCTGGCATATGTTGTTTTTGTTTCTTCCATGGCAACACTTGCTAATAGAAAAAGTACCGACTTGTCTGATGACATTGATGTTCTCATTTTTATCGTTCTCTTATATTTTCTATTGAGCCTTTCAGTCCAGTTAGCCATATATATGCACCTTTACACTTGCACGGGAAAGTCCATATATGTAAAGTAAGCCATGTTGCGGTCGGATTTATAGCTCCTCAATATAGCATGGTGCCCCCTAAAATGGTATGGTAACGTGAGTCCGACGAATTTATGGGTTGTTTCCTCTTCCTGAAACCGCTTTCGCACCCCATAGATGGAGTACGTTCATACCCCACGAGGGGCATATACTTGCGCCCTACTCGTGAGGTACGTTTGCATATCACTCGTGGGATACAGACATTGCCCTATTTACAGACTATTGGAATTCGCTGAACGCACGTTACAACAAGCCTCTTCAGAGACTTGTTTGTCCCTGCGAGTGCAATGAAAGTGGCATCGATACAAACTGCTGAATAATAAAAAGAAAGCGAGCCATTGAACCATTGCCCAACGTCTTCACGGCAGCTATTGCTCAAGTAAGACGTCTGCTGTCTACTATAGGAGTGCACATAAAGTGTGTAAATCCCATTTTTCTATTTTATACAAAGATAAAAAAATATGGGCTTACACACTTTTTAAAGATTGTACCATCTAACTGGAGAAAGTAAATATGTCATAGCATATTATTTTCAACGCGATAGGTTTGTCATTAACAAGATAATGTAGTAACTTTGTGTGAAGAAAATACGTACAACAATGAGAAATAAATGGGTGTTTATAGTGCTTTGGCTTGCTTTTACAAGTTTCATAATAGAAAATTTGCATAATAACGATGTTCAAAGACAATGGCAAACAACTAACAAACAAAGGCAAAAAACTTCATCTGCACAGCGCATGGAGCAGCAAGGATTCGTAGATATAAAAAGTATAGACCCTACAATAAAGGTGGCTTTGATGTATGCCCGGACCGACAATTTTTGCCACAAACAACTTTATAAAAGCTTACGTACAGCCTATATGCTACCCCAATGCGCCGCAGCTTTGAAGAAAGCACAAGCTGAACTGAAACGAATTCGCCCAGATTTAAGCCTCATCATTTTCGATGCAACACGCCCAATGAGCGTACAACAAACTATGTGGAACACTGTAAAGAATACCAACCATAGATTTTATGTCTCTAATCCTGCCAACGGAGGAGGCATGCACAACTATGGAATGGCAGTAGACATAAGTATTTGCAAAGCTTCGTGGAGCGAAAAGCTATGGCGCGATGGTGCAATACCATGTAAGATAGATACTATTCCGATGGGAGTTAAGGTTGACCATTTGGGAAATGAAAGCCATATAGACAACGAACAACAGCTATTAATACGAGGTGTACTCAACAAGGAGAGCCTTGAGAACCGTAGATTGTTGCGCCGTGTTATGAAAGCAGCAGGTTTTCAGCCACTACGAACAGAGTGGTGGCACTTTAATCTTTGTACACGCAAATGGGCAAAGGTGCATTTAGAAGTTATTAAATAATTCTCACCTTATTATATATAGCATTTGGAAACATCAGAATTTATCCGACAGTATGCTAACGATGATGTTAGGGCACTCGCACTTATGGGAAAGCGTTTTCCAAAGGTGGACTTGCCCTACGCACTCGACCAGATTAGAGGGCGACAATTAGCACGAATAAAACTACCTACATGGGCAAATACGGAAGGAATAGTCTATCCACCGCACTTAAACATGGAACAATGTTCAAGCGAACCAACCGCTTTGTATAAACAAGATATTGTGAGGCGTTTGCTGCGAAAGCTTCCAACAGAGAATAATTCTACGCTAATCGATCTTACAGGAGGACTGGGGGTGGACTTTTCTTATATGTCAATGCTTTTTAATAATGCCCTTTATGTAGAACGAAACAAGCAACTCTACGACATAGCACTGCAAAATTTTGAATGTTTAAAGCTTAATAATATAACTACAGAAAATAAAGATTCCATAGATGTCTTGCACCATCTCAGCAGTGTTTCTATATTTTTTTTAGACCCAGCACGTCGCAACAGCAATGGCGAGAAAGTTGTTTCGATGGCAGATTGCGAACCCAACGTACTGGAATTGTGCGATGAAATGGTGAAAAAGAGCTGTTTTACCATTATAAAACTATCACCGATGTTAGACTGGCATAGTGTGGTGGCGCAACTAAAGCATGTGATTGAAGTACACATCGTATCGGTTAAAAACGAGTGTAAAGAGCTTTTAGTAGTGCTGGGCAACCATAAAAAGGAAGAGCAAGACGGTAAAGAGCAAACTATAAAAATATTTTGTGCAAACGATAACGATGTATTCTACTACGATGAGAATATAAATTACAGTCAGAAATACACATCCCAACAACCAATAATCGACAAAAACACATTACAAACATCGTACCTATACGAACCGAATGCTTCTATTATGAAAGCTGGCTGCTTTGCCCAGTTAAGCGAAACATACCATGTAGCAGCAATAAGCAATAATTCTCATCTATTCGTGTCCCCAGTTTTACTGTCTAAATTTCCAGGAAGGAAGTTCAGAATTACACATATTTGCACGCTAAACAAGAAAGAAATACGCCGCGCTCTAACAAATATAACACAAGCAAACATAGCCGTAAGGAACTTTCCTATGGGAGTAGAAGACCTAAAAAAACGGTTAAAACTACACGATGGTGGCACTAATTATATCTTCGCAACAACTTATGGCGAAAAAGAGCATGTACTAATATTCAGCAAAAAAGAGGTGTAAATTTGGCAATATTGCTTAAAATGCGTACTTTTGTAAGTCGAAAAATAAAGTTACGAAAGAATTATAAAAACATGTCATCAATTCAAATTAAGAAGGTTACGAACAAGACAGACCTAAAAAACTTCATAGATTTGCATTACGAACTATATGCAGGAAGTCCCTATGATGTGCCTAACCTTTATGACGACGAATGGAATACACTTTCAAAAGATAAGAATGCAGCTTTCGAATTCTGCGAAGCTGAATATTTTTTAGCATACAAAGACAATAAGATTGTTGGGCGTGTGGCAGCCATTATCAACCATAAAGCCAATGAAAAGTGGGAACGAAAGGACGTTCGCTTTGGTTGGATAGACTTCATTGATGATATTGAAGTGTCTACGGCATTGCTCAATGCCGTGGCAGATTTTGGCCGTACGAGAGGTATGGAAACCATTGCTGGTCCATTAGGCTTTACCGATATGGATCCTGAAGGTATGCTGACAATGGGCTTCGATCAGTTGGGGACAATAGCAACAAGCTACAACTACGACTACTATCCGCGACACATGGAACAAATGGGCGGCTGGGAAAAAGACGTAGATTATCTTGAATACAAAATAAGTGTGCCCGATGCCATTCCCGAAAAGCTTGTTAAGCTCTCTGAAATGATTCAGAAGAGATACAATTTGCGCATTAAGAAACTCACTAAAAAAGAAATATTTGAAGGTGGTTACGGGAGAAAGATATTCCAACTCATCAACAGCACATATAAAGATTTGTATGGTTTCTCCGAATTAACCGACCGCCAAATCGACCAATACATAGCACAATATTTCCCATTTGCCAACTTGGAGTTCATCACCGTTATTGAAGATGGAAACAAAGACAACCAAATTGCAGGTATAGGTATTACTTTGCCGTCGCTTAGTCGTGCTTTGCAGAAGTGTAAAAAGGGACGATTGTTCCCTTTCGGCTGGTGGCACTTGCTGAAAGTAATTAAGTTTACGAAAACGGAAGGTATAGATTTGTTACTCTTAGGGCTTCTTCCCGAATACCGTGCAAAAGGAGCAAACGCACTGTTATTTTACGATTTAATTCCGCGTTACATCAAACACGGCTTTAAATGGGGCGAGAGTCAGGTGGAAATGGAAACCAATGGCGGTGTGCAAAGTCAATGGGACATGTTCGATACCGTGAATCACAAACGCCGTCGCTGCTTTAAAAAGAGTTTATAAAAGAAGAAACAGAAATACCGTTTAAACGAGAATATGGCGGAAGAAAACAAGAAATCAGTAGCATACACCGACGATAATATCCGACATCTTTCGGATATGGAGCACGTACGCACCCGTCCTGGTATGTATATCGGGCGATTGGGCGATGGAAAACTTCCCGAAGACGGTATCTACGTGCTGTTGAAAGAAGTTATCGACAATTCTATCGACGAATTCAAGATGAACGAAGGCACACGCATAGAAATAGAAGTGGAAGACAATCTTCGGGTTTCCGTACGCGATTATGGGCGTGGCATTCCGCAAGGAAAGCTCGTTGAGGCGGTATCTGTGTTGAATACGGGTGGCAAATACGACTCGAAAGCATTTAAAAAAAGCGTCGGACTGAACGGTGTTGGTATTAAGGCGGTGAATGCGCTTAGCACAAAGTTTGAAGTAAAGAGCTTCCGAGAGGGTAAAGTACGCTCATTAACGTTCGAAAAAGGAATCAAGAAGACCGATAAAACGACGAAATCGAACGATGAACAGGGAACTTACATCTACTTTGAACCCGACAATACGCTCTTTAAGAACTACAGTTTCCAAGACGACATTGTCGTTACTATGCTGCGAAACTACACCTATCTGAACACAGGACTTACCATTATGTATAATGGGCATCGCATTCTCAGTCGCCACGGATTGAAGGATTTGCTCTCCGACAATATGACCGTAGACCCGCTTTACCCCATTGTTCACATGAAAGGCGATGACATTGAGATTGCCTTTACGCATACTAACCAATACGGAGAGGAATATTACTCGTTCGTAAACGGACAGCACACCACGCAGGGAGGTACTCATCAGAGTGCATTTAAGGAGCATATAGCCAAGACTATCAAAGAATTCTTCGGGAAATACGAATATGGCGACATCAGAAATGGTATGGTTGCCGCCATCGCCATTAATGTTGAGGAACCTGTTTTCGAGTCGCAGACCAAGATAAAGCTTGGTTCTACGGTAATGTCGCCTAATGGTGAGACAATCAATAAATTTGTTGGCGACTTCGTAAAGACCAATGTCGATAACTTTATGCACATTCATAAAGAAGACTTTACCGACATTCTGGAAAACAAGATAAAAGAAACCGAACGTGAACGCAAGGCTATGGCAGGCGTAACAAAGTTGGCTCGCGAACGCGCAAAGAAAGCAAATCTGCACAATAGAAAACTTCGTGATTGTCGTATTCACTTCAGCGATGCTAAGAACGAACAAAAAGAAGAAAGTTCTATCTTCATAACTGAAGGTGATTCTGCCAGCGGAAGCATTACAAAAAGCCGAGATGTAAACACGCAAGCTGTATTTTCGTTGCGTGGAAAACCACTTAACTGCTATGGTCTGACAAAAAAAGTGGTGTACGAAAACGAAGAATTCAATCTTCTGCAGGCAGCACTCGACATAGAAGAAAGCTTAGATTCGCTACGTTATAATAAGGTAATTGTAGCCACCGATGCTGATGTTGATGGTATGCATATACGTCTACTCATTATAACATTCTTCCTTCAATTCTTCCCAGAGCTAATAAAAAAAGGACACGTCTACGTTTTGCAGACACCATTATTTCGTGTACGCAATAAGCGAACTAAGATTAAGAACAAGCAAATAATAGAGGAACAGGACGCAAAACGACTGAAAGGTGAGAAGAAAAACGACCTCATCACGATTTATTGTTACACCGAAGAGGAAAGAATAAATGCGATTGAGGCTCTCGGACCTGACCCTGAAATTACACGATTCAAAGGTTTAGGAGAAATTTCTCCCGATGAATTTGCTCATTTTATTGGTCCTGATATGCGCTTGGAGCAGGTTACACTGCACAAAAACGACCAAGTGAAGAACTTATTGGAGTATTATATGGGAAAAAATACAATGGAACGACAAAACTTTATCATCGACAACTTAGTGATAGAAGAAGACCTTGTGGACGAAATTCCTGTAGAATGAAATACACTTAATCGTACAATATAAATCCAAAGTGAGCTTACAACCCTACTTGAAATAAGAACTGAAGATTATGAAAAGAAGTTTTCTTTTATCAATAACGCTTTTGCTGTTCAGCACTTTTGCTGCTGCACAAATCAATCTGAACCTCGGCAGCGACTCGCCCATGCGCAAAATGCAGATGGCAGAGATAGCTATCTCCAACTTCTATGTAGATGAGGTAGACGAGCAAAAAGTGGTGGAAGACGCCATTCGTGGTATGCTGAAAGGGCTCGACCCCCACTCCACTTATACCGATGCAAAGGAAACAAAGGCCATGAACGAACCTTTGCAAGGCGATTTTGAAGGAATTGGTGTGCAATTCAATATGATTGAAGACACTTTAGTGGTAATTCAACCCGTGGTGAATGGTCCTTCAGAGAAGGTTGGCATTATTGCAGGCGACCGCATCGTGATGGTAGACGACACGTTAATAGCAGGCGTCAAGATGAACCGTACCGACATTATGAAGCGTTTGCGCGGGAAAAAAGGCACAAAAGTTAAGTTGAGCATCGTGCGTCGTGGTGTAAAAGGCATGCTCAACTTTATGGTTACACGAGCTAAAATACCCGTTCACACAGTTAATGCAGCTTATATGATTCGTCCAGGAATAGGTTTCATACGTTTAGAAAGCTTTGGAATGAAGACGCACGAAGAATTTATGGAGGCTGTTGAAAAACTGAAACAACAAGGAATGAAACGCCTTATTCTCGATTTGCAAGATAATGGCGGTGGATTTCTCGAAGCGGCTGTCCGTATTGCAAACGAATTTCTGCAAGACAATGATATGATAGTCTACACAGAAGGCCGTCGCGTATCAAGGCAAAACTACAAAGCGCGAGGCAACGGACGACTAAAAGATATACCAGTTTATGTACTGGTCAACGAACTAAGTGCATCGGCTGCTGAAATAGTTTCAGGTGCAATTATGGATAACGACCGAGGAACACTCATAGGGCGTCGCACTTTTGGGAAAGGATTGGTACAAAGACCATTTGAACTACCCGATGGAAGTATGATAAGGCTAACCGTTGCACATTATTATATACCAAGTGGACGTTGCATTCAAAAGCCTTATAAGAAAGGAGACAAAGGTGATTACGATATGGATTTGGAAAACCGACTTAAACACGGAGAACTTACTAATCCAGACAGCATTCATTTCACTGACTCTTTAAAGTATTATACTGTACGAAAACACCGTCTTGTTTATGGTGGTGGAGGTGTTATGCCCGATTATTTTGTACCGTTAGATACAACTAAGTTTACTGCTTTCCATCGTAAACTTATGGCGAAAAATATTATTATGGACACTTTCTTAAAGTACGTAGACAATAACCGTAAAGAACTAAAGAAGGATTATAAGACTTTCGAATCGTTCAAAAAACAATACGAAGTCCCTACTTCTCTTACCAACCTGATTATTGCCGAAGCAAAGAAAGAAAAAATTGAGCCAAAAGATTCCGATGAACTTAAAAAGACATTGAATTATATGCGCTATCAACTAAAATCGCTTGTAGCTCGCGACTTATGGGATATGACTGAGTATTTCCAAATATGGAACGAACAAAGCGACATTGTGAAAAAAGCACTCGAAGTAATAGATGCTGATAAGAAGTAATTGAACACAACAATAAATATAAAAGCGAGCAATTTGCACCATAGCAGATTGTTCGCTTTTATATTCTAATTTGGTTTTTTGTCATATAAGCCTATTTTCAAGAAACCAATAAAAAACATAATTCTAATTAACTACTCCCGATATGCCAGGCATTATAAAAATGGTTGATATTGCAATAACATAAGAGAATCTAATATGCTCAAAACTATTAGTTCTTTTTCTTTTTTTATGTTCTTCTTATTTTCCTTTCCTATTTTATACAGCATACCAATTTCTAATATTGTGCATACTAGCAATATTGATAAACCTATAAAAAACATAATTTTACTATAATCTTTGCCTATAGGAATTATTATAAGGGGAATAACATTAATAAGGATAACATTGTCTTTGAAATCTTTATTTATCATTTTTCATTCTTTCTGTTTTTTTAAAAGTAATCATTTTATTTATTCTTAATGTTGATAATCTATATCTAGATTTATTAATGTGATAAAGATATGATAATAATTTGATGTTTATAACATTTATGGTGTTGATTTGATTAATATTATTGAAAATAAACGAAACTTTACTTTTGGTTTTGTGTTTCTGAAATAGGTTATCATTACCAAAATGCCAATTATTGAGTATAAAGAATAGTTTTTTAGTATTTTCTGCCTTAGGGCATACGTTACAACCACTTTAGTATACCAATTATTGCTTTTTGGTAAACATTTTTGTTATATATAAGTAAAGGGCTAAAATTCTCTCTTGAGTTTCAGCCCTTTTGTTATTTTTGTCAAAACTTCAATGAAATAAACAAATGTACAAATTTTATCGGAGTTTTTTTATTAGATTTTCACAACCTTTACACTGCCATCATTAAACTTCAGTTTTGCAATATAAAAGCCATGATAAGGCAAAGTAATCAACACTTTGTTACTGTTAAACTGTCTAACTTCGCTAACCAAAGAGCCTGCTGCATTGTACAATTCCACAGAACTGATATTTACATTGGCTGTTAAACAAGCTTCGTTTGCATTCAATCTAACTACAGAGCATTTCATATTCTCTGTTGCGACATTGCCTATTCCATCTGCAATGTTTGGATAATCGCCTTCAATATTGTCGCCCCACAAGAACAACCAACCATTGTCTGCATACGATTTTTCCGAACCTTTCCTAACGTGTAAATATACTTTATTAAATTCAACATCGCCAAAAACTTCTTCTCCAAGTTCGGGAGCTGTTTCTCGATAGCTATAAATATCTTTTAAGCCATGGCAAGCATAAAAAGCACGATTTGCAATGCCAATTACCAAATCGGGAATATAAACTTTCTGCACATTATTGTTGTAAGCAAATGCATAATCGGCAATATAAGAAGTTTTTGACTGAAGAACGAATTCAGTTCTATTACCTTTGCAAGGAACAGCCATCAAATAGAGACCTTTGCCACTTGGACTTCGATAATAAAGCGCATCGTCTGCGAAGATAAAACTGTTGTTCGTAGCAAAATTAAACTTCGCCATACCATTATTTGCCAATGCACCCGTGCCAATTTTCTCAATATTAGCAGGAAGTGTAATTGCCTTTATATCCTGACACTCAAAAAACGCCATAGAACGAATAACTTTTGTTTCAGCTGGAACAACAAAATTATCGGTTGCTATAACTTGTGGACATTCATAAAGCGTAGTTTTATCCTTAGAATAAAGCACTCCGCCAACAGCCGTCATATATTTACTTGCAGCAACAACCGTAAAACCACCAAACTCTGGACATTGTAAAAACAGTTTTGCACCAGTTTTCTCTACCGTTGCAGGAAGTTCGAGCGTTTCTAAAGCAATGCAACGCTGAAAAGCATTCGCTTTTATCTCTTTCAAGCCTTCGTTTAACTTTACGTTAGTTAATACCTTACAGTTATAGAAAGCACGTTCGCCAATAGTTTCTACTCCAGTAAGTGTTATAGAAGTAAGCGACACACAGTTGGCAAAACAAGTTTCGTCTATCTCTTTCAACGTTTCGGGAAACTTCACCTTCATAAGGTTAGAACACGACATAAACGTACTACGCGAAAGTTTCTTAAGTCCTGTAGGAATAGCTATCTTCTTCAGATTTTCGCATAGCACAAATGCATTTGCTCCAATAGAATCCACCGAATTTGGAAGTTCTATTGTTTCAAGACTTGCACAATCGCTGAAAGCTTGTTCGCCAATAACCTTCAATTTACTATTTGGTGCAAATGTAACCGTCTTTAAACTGTTGGCATAAAAGAATGCACATTGCCCAATAACTTCGAGCGAAGCAGGAAATTCTACGCTTCTAACAGACGAAGTAGCAAAAGCATTGGGAGCAATCTCGCGTATTCCTTCTGGAATTTTGTAATCAACAGGAGCACCATTACCACTTACCAACACATCGCCTTTTATTGTCTGTGCAGACAATACTGCCGGAAAAGAAATTAAGACTGCAAACAATAGAAATTTAATTTTCATAATACATCGTTTAGGAAATAAATTAGAACTCTTGTTTTATGCTTTTTCTCTCTACAGTCCCACCCCAGTAAGAGTTCATAACTAAAAAGAAGGACACGCTACAAAGATAATAATGTTTTTTATACATTCGTCTAATTCCAACAATATTTTCTAACATAAAATAAGATTATCCGTATTACTATAACAAAACACACATATTATACAGCTTTAAAACACAATTTTGAAAATATAAAACAAGGCACAAATATAGCTTTACAATAAACTCTCTATTTTTTCATTTTAAAATTTTATTTTTTAATTAGAATTTCAAAAATTCTAATTAAAAACTCTCGCGTCTTTTATTATAAAAAGAATTGTTCACTTATAACTATAAAAAATTATCACTTTAAATGCTGAATGTATTTCTCTAAATCTTCATTGTTGAGTCCTAATCGCTTTCTTAGTCTATAACGGAGTTTGTAAAAACCTGAACCAGATATATTAAGTATAGACATAATTTTATGTCCGTCAAGTCCAATCTTTATGAGGTATAATAATCTTTTTTCGGCTTTGGTAATAGTTGGATATTGCTTTTCTAAGCGTTGGCAAAAATCATTATCCATAAATTGAAACTGCTCGTTAAAGAACTGCATTCTTTTCTTCTCCTTCTGGTCGCTTAGCATTGCTAATTGTAACGACATTGATATATTTTCTTGCTGTGATTTAATTAACTTCTCTTTTTCAATCTGCATTTTAAGTTTTGATAGTTCTCTTTCCAATTCAGTATATCGAAGCTTATCGGATAGTTCTTTTGCTTCAAGTTCTACAATCCGTTTACGTTGTTTGGTACGATAATAAATCAGAACAGCTACACATACTACGAATAGAGCAACTACAACTATAAGTAGTAATAGTACACGTTGTCCTTTTATTTCTTCGTATGCTTTAAGTTTTTCACTCTCTATTTTAGCCTTCTCTTGTATTTGTTTAATTTTAGAAGTCGCCATTGCACCATTCAAAGAATCGCGCATATTGTAATATTGTGTAAAATGATTGATAAAAGAACGGTAATCCTGACGTATCGAATCTATATGAATCATTGCTTGTAATGCCTCCACTTGGATATTCAATTGCCTAAAACGTACACTCTGTTCAAGGCACTTCTGCGCAATATTATAAATGGAATCTGGACGGCTGTATTGTTTTGCTATAAGCAAACGACAATATAACAGTTGGGTGTGAAAGAAATTATTAACTTGCTTGTCTAAACTATTAAGAATTTTTGATGCTTCTTTTATCTTCCCTTGTTTAATATATATTTCTGCCAAGTTACTTAAGTCGGTTAGAAGGAAAACCTTATTACTTATACAATGGTCATTTGCAATAGCATATTTCATTACCCGGCCTGCTTCTGCATAATTCTTACAGTGTTCTAACAAGTATACTACATTTGCATAATAGTATCTATATTTCACTATTGGAGAAAGTTGCTTCAGTGCACTACGTGCTTTTTTCAGATTTTCGTGAGCCTCTTCCCATAAACCAATACCTTCATATAATAAGGCAAGATGAATTTGACATATTGCTTGTTTTTCTTGATTATTAGTTTTTTCATAGAAAGTCTGTGCCCTTGAAATATCTCTATATGCCTTAACAAAAGAATAATTTATAATATCCATATACGAATTATTTAGCAAACTATCGGCATACGCTCTTTCTTTTGTATGCACAAAAGAAGAACAACCTATATTTATAAATGTGGTTGCCAACAGAAATAAAATTGTTACTATATCTATGTGATGTATTCGAGAAAATCTCATGGTAATACCTTTTTGCTACAAAGATACAGAATTCTATATACTCCATCTTATTTTTTAACACTTATTCAATACATTGTCTATATGATGTCTATATTCATTTTTTGTTTTCTTGCAGAGAAATATATTATTTTGCGAAATCAATGTTAATAAAATTCACAATATGAAAAAGCTAAGGTTTTTAATTCTTACAACAGCCTTGATAATGACAATAGGAGTCATGGGCGAGGAAGGAGTACTATTACAACTAAAGAATGGTTCAACTGTGGGGTTTGCCTTTTCTGATAAACCTACAATGTTAATTGGATCAACATTAGAGATTCGTGCTAATAAAACGGTTGTTAATTATGATTATAATGAAGTAAAGCGAGTATATTGGGGAGAAGTTCAACCCAATGGTATATCTTCTGCCAAAGATAATATCAATAGTAGTGTGGTCTTTCGCATAAATACCAATGGTTTGAGCGTATCTGGTCTTACAAAAGGAGAGCGTGTCAGTGTCTATGACACTACTGGACGACTGGTAACAACAGCAATTTCCACTCAAGATAATGGAACACTTGATTTATCATTGAAAACATCTAATGGTATTTATATCGCAAGAACCCAGTCAGGTATATCCTTTAAATTCACCCGATAAGTTTTACACATTCTATTATTACCAATATAAATAAATACAAATAAGCAACATGAAGAAAGTTTTATCTATTATCTTTACTGCAATGCTCGCTTTAGGAGCAGGTGCACAAAATACTCATGACATAGTTATATGGCACGGAACAAAATCACAGACAATTCAAGCTGTAGATAGTATTACATTTGTCAAGTCAAAAGAAAAGGCAACTTACATAGATTTGGGACTCAGCGTAAAGTGGGGCACCTGCAATATTGGTGCAAAAAATCCTGAAGATTTTGGCAATTTCTATCAGTGGGGCGACGTCGAAACTAAGGAAAGTTACGACTGGAACACCTACAAACACGGCACAGACCGTAATAATTTAGAGAAATACAATGTAAAAGATGGCAAAACAACACTTGATTCGGAAGACGATGCAGCTATTGTTAATCTGAATGAAGGCTGGCGTATGCCTACACCTGAAGAAATAAAGGAATTAGTGAATGATTGTACATGGGAATGGACTACCGTCAACAATATAAACGGTTACAAAGTAACAGGTAAGAATGGCAATTCTATCTTTCTTCCAGCAGCAGGCGTAATGTTTGGTAAGAATTCTTATTATGGTGGAAAGTACGGTTACTACTTATCTAATACGTTACGCGAAGGAGACGAGGCTTATATTAAGATGTATGCGCAGGGATTTTCTTTCCAATCTGATAAATATCAAGCAGACGATCGTATTGCACGTAATTATGGTATACCTGTTAGACCAGTACATAAATAAGAGTATATATTATGACGAAGAAATATATTTTATCTCTTCTTTTCTTAATCATAGCATCAGTAGTATTTGCACAGCAGCAAATAAGTGTTAAGATATGGAAAGGAGGAAAAGCCGAAATTATTGAACAAATAGACAGTGTCACTTTTCCAAATACTATGCAACATCTTATTTGTATAGACTTAGGATTGAGTGTAAAATGGGCTTCTTGTAACCTTGGAGCAGAAACACCGGAGGCTTATGGCGACTATTATGCATGGGGAGAAGTTAAGACGAAGGAAAACTATAAGTGGAACGGATATAAATATTACGAACCCATCTCCAAGAAGATAACGAAATATAATACTTCTGACAAGAAGACAATTTTAGAAGCAAGCGATGATGCCGCTACTATTATATTAGGAAATGAATGGAGAATTCCAACTACAGCCGAAATGGAAGAATTAGTAAAGAAATGCACATGGAAATGGTTCGAAGATGAAAAAAGCGGATATTGTGGCTATTGGGTTACTGGTCCCAATGGTAACCGCATATTCTTACCGGCGGCAGGTTGTATGAATGGAAATGAGCCTTATGCGGCAGAATTTTATGGATATTATTGGACATCGGAGGTCGTTTCCTTTGAAAGTAAATTAGCCGTCCATCTATTTTTTGATGACAGTAAAGCAAATGCCTCAAATGTCAGCAACCGATATTATGGTTTCTGCATAAGACCTGTTCGACAGTGATTAGTCAATCCTTAAAAGGGATTGATGGCATTAATTAATTATCAATATTTCTCTTATAGTAGACATTTTAGATATTCCTTTATTTGTTTACAAGACGTATACAATCAGTAAAGGTTTGCGGGAAAATATAAACCTAAAGCCCTCTTTCAAAAAAGCTGCAAGTTACGCCTGACGTAACATAGGATATCGAGAATACAATAAAATTTATAAATACAATCAGTTAGGATTATGAAGAAACAATTATTTCACAATACGTTTGTAGTTATTGCCATGTTGTTCGCAATCTTATTTTTGCCTATAACAGTACGGGCACAAGTTATGGAAGCATATGCCGTAATGGATACCGATGCAAAAACTTTTTCTTTCTATTATGACTCCAATAAAGATTCATACGATGAAAATACTGTATATACCTTGCCAAATTCTATTACTGGTTATCCTGAATGGTGTTTAAAATATGACAGAAAGAAAATTACAACTGTAATATTTGACAATTCGATGAAGAACTGCTATCCGATCTCTACGAGATTATGGTTTGATGGCTTTGAAAAGCTTACTACTATTGAAGGAATAAAAAACCTTAATACAGACAATGTAACTAATATGGGTGGAATGTTTTCTGGCTGTAAAGTTTTGACCTCGCTTGATGTATCGGGTTTTAGAACTCAAAATGTAACTTATATGGATTACATGTTCGATGGTTGTGAATTACTGAAGACTATTGATGTCTCTCACTTTGATACCAAAAGCGTAACTAATATGAGCTTTATGTTTTATGGCTGTAAATCCTTGATTTCTGTTGACGTATCAAACTTCAATACACAGCTTGTAACTAATATGAGCGATATGTTCCATAATTGCGAATCATTGACTACCATCTATTGCAATGACATTTGGACATGTGAAATGTCTATTTGTATGTTCCAAGATTGTAAGCTGTTGAAAGGAGGAGAAAACGGTAGTGTTGTTTACGATGCGAATAAAATTGATATAGCTATGGCGAATCCAACAACAGGATATTTCACAAGAAAGACCCCTGACAGAATTGAGATGCAAACAATTGAGAACGAGATATCACACAAGCAAATCTATACTTTACAAGGTATACGTTTAGATAATATCTCCAATTTTTCCGGTTCGGGTATTTTTATTCTAAAAGGCAAAAAGCTACTAAAGCGATAAAAACACATTGCTCTTAATCACTAAATTGGTATAAAAAGTAAAGCCTTAGCGTAGTGCCAAGGCTTTATTTTCATTTTCTTCCATTATTTTGCGTCCGAAAGGAAACTTTTGTCGTTGATGCAGCAAAGATGCAGCACACCGTGAACAGTTCTTCTGGACTTTGGAGTGAAATGAAATAGTAAAAATGTGCTGTCCAAGAACCTGCTAACCAATTAATTATATCAACTCAAAAAAATATAATAAGAAAATAAAAATCTATAATGACAAAGTGAAAAATTATAATAACAAATTTGGAAGATTTTAATAATAAACTTGGCGAGATACAGTTGCTAAAATAGAAGTTCTTAATCCTGCATTAAAAAACTGTGCTAAATCAGGGATAGAAAGTGTACTTGTTTGCTGTCCTTTTTTATACTTATTTCCGTTAATTGTTATATTTGTTCGTTGTTTTTTATTTTTTTTCTTGCATAATATTTTTATTTGCCTTATCTTTGCCTACTGTAAAAGGAATATACATTCTTAATTTCGTCTAACTATAAGCAATTTAACAAGAAACAATTTGAATTATGAAAAAAACGGTTCTATCCCTATTAGTATTACTTACTTGTGCTATTGGCACTGTAAGCGCGCAATTACCATCGGTAACACTTAAGGACATTAATGGCAAGGCTGTACGTACAGATACCTTGTCGAATAATGGAAAGCCATTCATCATTGACTTCTTTGCAACTTGGTGCAAGCCTTGCAACCGAGAGTTAAAAGCCATTAGCGAAGTGTATAATGAATGGCGAGAAGAAACTGGAGTGAAAATTTTTGCCATTTCTATAGACCAGGCACAGAATGCAAACAAAGTGAAACCACTTGTAGACGAGAATGGCTGGGAATACGACGTATTGCTCGACCCAAATAGCGAGTTTAAACGTGCCTTAGGTGTACAAATGATTCCTTATGTTCTTATTTGCGATGGTAAGGGAAATATTGTGTATAAACACAACGGCTATACAGAAGGTGCAGAAAACGAGTTGATAGAGAAAGTTCGCGAACTTGTAAAATAGGCAGATAACATGAAAAAATATATTTGCTTACTATGTCTGCTTGCTCTTGGGGCGGTAAATGTCAATGCTCAAGGACAAGACGACAACAACGATAATAAAGTTTCGGTTACCGGAAGCATACAGAGCGACATCCTTGTACCACAGGAAGACTTGAAGATAGGTTCGCCCAAGTATAAAGACAAGGTGCTGACAAATACTTTTCTCGATTTAAACCTGATTAGTAAGAATGTAGACGCCGGAGCAAGATTTGAGTTTCTGAAACATCCATTACCAGGTTTCGAACCAGACTATAAAGGCTATGGTGTGCCATATTTTTATTTAAAAGGTAAATTTGAAAAGCTCGAAATTACATTAGGAAACTACTACGAACAATTTGGTTCGGGCTTCATACTCCGCACGTACGAGGAACGTAGCTTAGGAATAGACAATTCTTTGTTAGGTGCACGCATAGTTTACAAACCTTATAAAGGAATTGTGCTGAAAGCTGTAACAGGCGAACAGCGCAGATACTGGGCACATAATGATTCGTGGATAAATGGTGCCGATTTAGAACTTAATCTTGGCGAATGGTTTGCGGGATTGCAAAAGAGCGATACCCGAATTATGTTGGGTGGTTCGTTCGTAAATAAATATGAAGACAACGACAACGATAATATAATGGTAGACCGCACGCACAAATTAAACCTTCCGCAAAATGTAAATGCCTGGGACGCTCGTGTCCAATTGCAGAAAGGCGGCTTTAATATTCTTGCCGAATATGCACAGAAAACACAAGACCCTTCGTTTACAAATGGTTACATATATCGTAATGGAAATGTAGCTATGCTTTCGGCTTCTTATTCTCAACGTGGAATGAGTGTTCTTTTACAAGCAAAGCGTTCTAACGACATGGCATTTAAAAGCGACAGAAACAGCATCGGAGTTTCTTCGTATATAAACCATCTGCCGGCATTTACACAAGACCAGACTTATGCACTTGCTGCTTTCTATCCTTATGCAACTCGTCCGGACGGCGAATGGGCATATCAGGCACAGTTGGGTTATAAGTTTAAGCGTAAGACTTTTATCGGAGGGCCTTATGGCATGAATGTAAAAGTGAATTTCTCTCACGTCCATGCCATTGACAAGCACATAAATCTTACAGGTTCTATCGATAATGTAAATGTAAAAGGTTCTAAAGGTTATGGTTCTGCTTTCTTTAAATGGGGCGACCAGACCTATTATCAAGATTTGAACATACAGGTTGAACGCAAAATCTCCAAGACATTCAAGCTGAATTTAATGTATATGAACCAATTCTACAATAAGACAGTGGTAGAGGGCGAGGGCGGAATGATACATTCCGACATATTTGTTGCCGATGGTAAATATACATTCTCTCCAAAGATGAACCTTCGTGGCGAAGTACAATACCTTTCTACAAAGGGCGACCAAGGCAACTGGTGGTTCGGCTTGCTGGAATTGGCAATTGTTCCTCATTGGATGTTTACTGTAAGCGATATGTATAATTCTGGCGAAACCAAGTTACATTACTATCAAGGATTAGTAACTTTCAATGCCGGTGCACACAGATTGCAAGTAGGTTATGGCCGTACACGTGCAGGTTTTAACTGCTCTGGTGGCGTATGTCGCTATATTCCCGCAAGCAGAGGTGTAACAGTTTCATACAACTATAATTTCTAAACAGAACATAAAATGAAAAGAATAATTCCATTACTAATAGCATCTGTGGCGATACTTCTCTCTTCGTGTGCAAATGTAGACGAGGGCGACAGATATATAAAGGTAGAATCTTCTGAAGCAAAGCGTGCCGTATTGGTAGAAGAGTTTACAGGACAGAGGTGCATAAATTGTCCTGAAGCTCACGAAGAATTAGCAAAGATTCAAAAAGAATATGGCGAGAACAATGTTATAACGGTTTGTATACATGCTTCTGCGTTGGCAGTATCTCCGTTAAAGACAAGTGTTGGCGAAGAATATTTTAAACATTGGAATGGCGCTAGTCTTCCGTGTGCTGTTATAAACAGAAATACCAGTGCTTTGGGTGTCTCTGCGTGGGCAGGTGTTATAAATAGTGAACTTCAGAAGACAACTAATGTTAAACTCTCTATGGCGAATAACTATAATGCAGCCAATCGTCAGTTGTCTATAGATGTAAATGCGTTAAGTTCAGAAAAGCTAAATGGAAAGTTGCAAGTGTGGATTGTTGAAGATGGCATTGTTGCAGTACAGCTTTTAAAAGGTAATCGCAAGGATAAAAACTATGTTCACAATCATGTGTTCCGTGCAGCTGTAAATGGCACATGGGGAACTGACATCGCTTTACAAGAAAATGTAGAGGCAAAGAACAACTTCTCTATTCAGTTAGATTCAAAATGGAACGAAAAGAATGTTTCTATTGTAGCCTTTGTTTACAACGATTCTGGCGTTCAACAAGTAATTAAACAGCATATAAATAGTTAATATATATCTTTAATTTAAAAGGAGAAAACAATGAAAAGAATATTACTCGTAGCAGCCGTATTGTTCTCAATAAGTATGGGAGCAATGGCTCAAAGTGCAAAATCGGCACTCCAGTTTGTAGACGATAAAGGTAATGTTATACCAGATGGTTCTGTATTTGAAGTTACAGAAATAATAAAAGATGAAGATTTTGGCACCATATATATGAAACCAAACCTGTTTATTAAAAATGTGTCAGGTCTGAAAAAAGAGGTTGCTATGAAACTTGATTTAAAATCTATGCCTGAAGGAAAAATTCAATGTTGTATAGGTAATTGTGATTTCTACGATACTCCTTCAATCCATACATCAGGTTCAATATCAATAGCAGCCGGAAAGTCTGAAAGCATAGAAACTGAATGGTTCATTCCAGCTGAAACTACAACTCCAAAATGCTGGACAGCAGTTTTTACTGCAGGTTTATGTAAGTTGGGAGCAGCTGCATACGAATATTCAGAAGATGGACCTTCTATAAAGGTTAGGTTCGGAAAAGACCCAACTGCAGTAACTTCGGTTAAAGAAAACACAGTAACAGAAGTAGAGCGTTACAATGTACAAGGCCAGAAGATTTCAAAACCTTGCAAGGGTATCAATATCATTAAGCTATCCAATGGCAAAACCGTTAAGAAGCTGATACCTTAAATACACAACGACAAGCAGAAATCTCTGTCGTTTTCATAATTATTATTATTGTAAACAAATAAAATCAAGAGTCATATTTTGCTCCTATCCAAGGATTTAAGATATGACTTTTTGTGTCTCATTACAGAATAGCGTTGGTATTATCTTGCAATCCAAGTAACACCAACGCTATTCTGCGATAAGCCCTAAGAAAGATTTTCCAAACACACTGGAATAATATTTGAGGGGCTATTTTGTTTCTAAAGAAACAGTTTCAGAATTTTTCTTGTTGTTTTTGTTCTTAATTTTAAACTTGTCGAAACCTTGCCCAAACACACCCATTACCTGACTTTGTGTAACAAAAGCGTGAGGGTCTATGTCGTTTATAAGATGATAAAGCGTTCTTGCTTCGCGTTGACGTGTAACAACCAATACAACTTTTGTTGTTTGTCCCGTGTAATATCCTTGGGCATCTATAATAGTACAGCCACGATGAGGTGGAGTTTCTACAACTTCTTTGCATATTTCTTTATATCGCTCCGAAATAATGAGAAACTGAACCGAACGCCTGCCAGAATTAACTACCTGGTCTAACACAAAAGATACGATAAACAAAGATAGATAACCATAAATGACACGCTCCCAATCTTTCAGCACAAAATAACTTAATGTTACGATAGAAGTATCTACCAGAATTAGTACGCGGCCAAGCGAAATGTCGTGGTATTTATTTACAATTGCTGCA
Source organism: Prevotella nigrescens (assembly GCF_031191185.1). Classification (NCBI taxonomy): domain Bacteria; kingdom Pseudomonadati; phylum Bacteroidota; class Bacteroidia; order Bacteroidales; family Prevotellaceae; genus Prevotella; species Prevotella nigrescens. Next base: position 382,644 of record NZ_CP133465.1, read on the forward strand.
ACAATATCGGAACCACCTGAACTTCCATTATAAGAAAGACAAAAACCTAAGCCCATACCACAGAACAACGAGCCTATAAGCATGGCAACAAATGGTTGTTCGTGCATAATTGTAGGGTGTGGAAAATATCCTCGCAAGAATCCAGTTGCAAATGTCATAACCAACACTCCATAGATTGTTTTAACGCAAAAGCGCCAGCCAAGTGTCTTTAATGCTACAGTTAATAAAAGGGCATTTAAAACGAAATAAGTGTAAGAGACGGGAATGTTCAAAGCCCAAAAAACTGTAGACGACAAACCTGCAACTCCACCTGTACTAATGTTGTTTGGAAGTAGAAAGATGGTCCAACCAATGCCATACGAGATGCACCCGAGGGTAATCATAACGTAATCGACAATTTCGCGATAAAGCACTTTCTTTGTAATTGAGAACTCCATTGATTTAAGCCTTTTATTTTTCTGCAAAAGTACTTATTTATATTGGATAAAGCGATTTCTTGAGCATAAAAAAAATGCCTTCGTAAAGCATAACTTGCTATATGAAGGCATTTATATTGGTGGAAGCACCCTTTAAGTTTTATTCTTACAATTTATTTCACCTTTAAAGCACGAGTGGCATTCAGTACGGCAAGTACCATTACACCTACATCTGCAAAAACAGCCATTCCCATTGTTGCTATTCCTACGGTAGACAGAATAAGCACTGCTACTTTTATACCTATAGCAAACACTGCATTTTGCCGGGCAATATTAATAGTACGACGAGAAATAGCAATGACTTTGGCTATTTTTGAAGGCTTATCGTCCATAAGAACGACGTCTGCTGCCTCTATTGCAGCATCGCTTCCAAGTGCTCCCATCGCAATTCCAATATCTGCCCGTGCCAAAACAGGCGCATCGTTTATGCCGTCTCCCACGAAAGCGAGTGCACTGTTAATCGGCTTCTCGTTCAGTAAGTGTTCTACGTGTGTTACTTTATCGGCAGGCATTAGTTCGCTGTAACATTCGTCTATTCCCAATTGTGTGGCAACAATCTCGGCTACTTCTTTACGATCTCCAGTTAGCATTACAGTTTTCCCAATACCAGCTTTCTTTAGTTTTGCAATAGCCGAAGATGCGTCGGTTTTTATTTGGTCAGCAATAACAATATGACCAACATACGCACCATCTACAGCAACATGTACCGTAGTTCCTTTAAGATGCTGACATTTGTTGCAGGCAACTATTTCAACTCCTATGAAATCCATTAGTTTTTTATTGCCAACACACACGTTTTTTCCGTTGATTTCGGCAGAAATCCCTTGTCCGGCAAATTCTTTTATATTTTCAACTTTGCATTTACAACCTGTTTCTTTATAAGCATTTCGCAGTGCGATTGCTATTGGATGCGTAGAAAATTGCTCGACATGTGCTGCAAGATGTAAGAGTTCTTTCTCTGAAAACTGATTTGGATGGATTGCTTCTACTTCAAAAACACCACGAGTTAGTGTTCCTGTCTTATCGAAAACAATAGTTTTTGCTCGTGTTAAAGCTTCCATATAATTTCCACCTTTTATAAGAATACCTACATGACCGGCTCCACCTATACCACAGAAGAACGATAAAGGAATAGAAATAACCAAAGCACACGGACAACTGACTATAAGGAAAGTAAGTGCACGGTAGAGCCAAGTAGATAGCGCATAGTTGTAGCTATCTGAAAAAAATGGCGGAATAAACGCTATAATAACTGCAGAGATAACTACGATAGGCGTATAGATACGTGCGAAACGACGAATAAAAGACTCGCTTCTTGATTTATTCTCACTTGCTTTTTCTACCAAATTCAATATCCTTGATGCAGTAGAATTATCGAAGGTTTTGCTTACTTTTATCTTTAATAAACCCGAAATGTTCACACAACCCGATACAACATTATCGCCCGGCGTTACATCTTTCGGCATACTTTCGCCTGTCAGTGCCACCGTATTCAGGCTGGAAGTTCCCTCAATAATCTCTCCATCGAGTGGAATCTTTTCGCCCGGCTTCACAAGAACCACCTCACCAATGGCTACGGTAGCGGGGTTTACCACGATGGTTTCACCGTTTCTTTCCACATTTGCCGTATCAGGGCGTATGTCCATAAGGTCGGAAATGGAGTCTCGCGTCTTGTCTTCGGCGTAGTGTTCAAACAGTTCGCCCACTTGGAAAAACAGCATAACGAAGACTCCTTCCAAGAATTGCGGCTCTCCGTTGGGCAAAAAGCCGACCACAAAAGCACCTATTGTGGCAACAGACATAAGGAAATTCTCGTCGAAAGGGTTACCCTCCATAATTCCCTCCACTGCTTCGCCCAACACATCGTAGCTGATAAGCAAGTATGGAATAAGGTAAACAACCAGCATTTGCCACGTTGGCAAATTGCAATTGCGCTCTACAATCCATGCCAACAATAGCAACACGGACGTAAGAATGACTCTTATAACTTTTTTCTTCATCGTTTTTTATGTTTTGTTACTGATTTCGATGCAAAGGTAAACAAAAGGTTGTGCAACCAAGTTGCAAAGTTTCCGTACGACCATCAAATTGGAATGGAAAAGTCTGACAAGCCGTATATAAATACCTGCCAGTTAGGGTGAAATAGTTGAAAAACAGGCAAAAGCAGAAAATAAATGGAATTTTATTCGTCTGTTCAGCAATTAATACTTAATTTTGTGCGGTTTTTAAAAGTTATGCGGAAATGTAAAATACTTCACAGGGCAAAGCTATGGTTATTCTTTTACCTTTCTGTAGTCTTTACATTTCCCTATGATGTTAGGTCAAAACAATAAGTATTTAAATTTTAGATGAACGTAATTACGAAAACTCTTCAATTGGCTGATGGAAGAAACATCACAATTGAAACTGGAAAGGTTGCAAAGCAAGCCGATGGCGCAGCAGTAATCAGAATGGGTAACACTGTGCTCCTCGCAACAGTTTGTGCAGCCAAAGAGGCAGTTCCAGGTACAGACTTTATGCCTTTGCAAGTAGATTATCGCGAACAATACGCAGCTGCAGGTAGATTTCCTGGTGGTTTTACTAAACGCGAAGGCAAAGCCAACGATGACGAAATACTAACTTCACGTCTTGTAGACCGTGTGCTTCGTCCCCTTTTCCCTTCAGATTATCACACAGAAGTATTCGTGAATGTAATGCTTCTTTCAGCTGACGGCGTTGATATGCCCGATGCCTTGGCAGGATTTGCAGCATCGGTAGCTATGCAATGCTCGGATATTCCTATCGAACACCCCATCTCTGAAGTGCGCGTAGCACGTGTAAACGGAGAATATATCATCGACCCGACCTTCGAACAAATGAAGGAAGCCGATATGGATATCATGGTCGGTGCCACCAAGGAAAACATCATGATGGTGGAGGGCGAAATGGACGAGGTGTCAGAACAAGACCTTATCAACGCCCTTAAAGCAGCGCACGATGCTATCAAGCCTATGTGCGAGATACAGGAAGAACTTGCAAAGGAACTCGGCACAGACGTTAAGCGCGAGTATTGCGACGAAGTGAATGACGAAGAGCTCCGCGAGCAGGTGAAGAAAGAAATGTATGATGCTTGCTATGCTGAAGCTCAGAGCGGCGACAACGACAAGAAGCACCGCGAAGAAGTTTACGACAAGATTAAGTCGGACTTCATCGAACGCTACGATGCAGCACATACCGACCTTTCGGAAGACGACCTCGAGGAAAAACACGCACAGATTGAACGTTACTACGCTGATGTACAGCGCGACTCAATGCGCCGCAGCGTTCTTGATACAGGTAAGCGCATGGACGGCCGTGCATGCGATGAAATTCGCCCAATATGGTGCGAAGTAGATCCACTGCCTATGCCTCACGGAAGCGCATACTTCCAACGTGGCGAAACATTGGCACTCGCTACTTGTACATTGGGTACGAAGCTGGACGAGAAGATGGTAGACAACGTGCTCGACAAGAGCTACCAACGCTTCCTGCTCCACTACAACTTCCCTCCTTTCTGTACGGGCGAGGCAAAGGCACAACGTGGAGTTGGCCGTCGCGAAATTGGTCATGGACACTTGGCTTGGCGCGGTTTGAAGGGTATGATACCAGAAGATTTCCCTTACACAGTGCGTCTTGTAAGTCAGGTATTGGAGTCTAACGGCTCTTCTTCTATGGCTACCGTATGTTCGGGAACACTTGCATTGATGGACGCTGGTGTGCCTATCAAGAAGCCAGTATCGGGTATTGCAATGGGGTTGATTAAGAATCCGGGCGAAGAAAAGTATGCCGTGCTCAGCGATATTCTTGGCGACGAGGACCACTTGGGCGATATGGACTTCAAGACAACTGGTACTCGCGACGGTATTACAGCGACACAGATGGATATTAAGTGCGACGGACTTTCGTTTGAAATCCTCGAAAAGGCACTTATGCAGGCTAAACAGGCTCGCGAATACATTCTCGACAAGATAGTAGAAACCATTCCTGAACCGCGCAAAGAGATGAAACCACAGGTTCCACGTATTGAGACACTCGAAATTCCAAAAGAATTTATCGGTGCTATCATAGGTCCCGGTGGTAAGATTATCCAGCAGATGCAGGAAGAAAGTGGTGCTACTATTACCATTGACGAAGTTGATGGTGTAGGTAAAATTCAGGTTTCTGCACCCAATAAAACTGCAATTGATGCTGCTATGGGCAAAATTAAATCAATTGTTGCCGTACCAGAAATAGGAGAAGTTTACGAAGGTACAGTTCGTTCTATTATGCCTTATGGTTGCTTTGTTGAGATTTTACCAGGTAAAGATGGCTTGCTCCATATTTCAGAAATCGACTGGAAGCGGCTTGCTACCGTTGAAGAAGCAGGCATTAAGGAAGGCGACAAACTTCAAGTCAAGCTCCTCGACATCGACCCTAAGACGGGTAAGTACAAACTTTCACACCGCTGCTTGCTTGAAAAGCCTGAAGGTTATGTAGAGCCACAGCGTCGTCCACGTGGCGACAGAGGCGAACGCCGCCCACGTCGCGACGATAATCACCGTTCATAATTGTGAGAAACGGCAAACCACACTGTGGTTTCCGTTCTGCTGACGGACAAGCTAACGATTATTTTTTAATAGTTAATATAGTTCTAAGTCCCGCAAATTCTTCTGAGTTTGCGGGATTTTTGTTTCTAACCTACACGCAAGTCCAGTATAGGAAAGCAGGTTGGGCAAGCAATCCTATAGATATTCTTTTAGCGAACCTCCTAATAAAATAGTCAGAGTTGTTCTCTCTAACTTTGTAAAGACAATTTTATAAAAAACCGATGATTACACTTTGACATTGCGAAAGCGGCTCTTTTGCGATGCAAAACATACGCTTTTACCGTGCAAAACAGCCACTTTTGGAACGCAAAACAATAGGTTCTGTAATGCGTTGATGAACAGATGGTTAGGCAATAGTTACTCTTGTGAAAAATATTTACACGCTTGTTGCCTTCTTTTCATTCATAAAACAACTCGTGTTAATCTACCGAAAGCCCGATGAAACCGAAGATTTTTGCATATAAGAGCTATGAGATAGGCAGATTATTGAACAGGTCTGTCATGGTTATAAGATTAGTACGGCTTCTTTATAACGGCTTTGTACAGAAACATACACACCTCTGCAACTCCTCCTTTCTGCATTTCCTGCTTAATAAAAGCACCCTATTCCTTTGATGTCTCTACTATTTCCATTACCTTTGCAGATATTAAAAATCGAAGATATGGACAGCAAGGAATTGTACAAACTATACGAACAGCACCCTGTTATAACAACCGACAGTCGCAATTGCCCAGAGGGCAGCATATTCATTGCACTGAAAGGAGCTTCGTTCGATGGTAATAAATTTGCAAAAGCAGCATTGGAAAAAGGTTGCAGCTATGCCATTATCGACGAAAAAGAGTATGCCGAAACGGGAAACGACCGCATTATACTCGTAGACGACGCTCTTATAGCCTACAAGGAAATAGCAAGAGCACACCGCCGCACGTTCCAAATACCTGTAATAGGTATTACGGGCACAAACGGAAAAACCACTTCAAAAGAACTAATATCGGCAGTGCTGGCAGAGAAATTCAATGTTTTGCATACCGAAGGCAACTTCAACAACGATGTGGGAGTACCTAAAACCTTGCTGCGTCTGCGTCCCGAACACGAAATTGCCGTAATAGAAATGGGAGCATCGCACAGAGGCGACATCACGAAACTGGTCGAATATGTAGAACCTACCTGCGGACTGATTACCAATGTGGGGCGTGCGCACCTGCAAGGATTTGGCAGCTTTGAAGGCGTAAAGCAAACCAAAGGCGAACTGTACGACTACCTGAAGGCACACAACTGCCTGCTCTTCCTGAACGAAAGCAATGCAGACTTAGCAGAAATGGCTGCGCAACGCGATTTTGAACGTGTGGTATCGTATGGTCAGGACGAAACGGCGAATATACAAGGTGAGGTGGTAGACTGTGCGCCTTTCCTGCGTTTCCGTTGGCACGAAGCAGGGGGCGAATGGAAAGAAGTGCTGACCCACCTTGTCGGTACATACAATTTAGACAATATGCTGGCTGCCATTGCCATCGGTTTGCACTTTGGTATTGCGCCACAGCAAATTTGCCACGCATTGGAAAACTATATACCGAGCAACAATCGTTCGCAACTCACCGAAACGCCGAACAACAAGCTCGTTGTAGATGCTTACAATGCCAATCCTTCGAGTATGGCAGCAGCCATAGAGAATTTCCGTTTGATGGCGGTAGACAACAAGATGGCGATACTGGGCGATATGCGCGAGCTGGGCGAAGCAACCGCCGAGGAGCACCAAAAGGTGGTAGACTTACTCGCGGCAGCAGGCATTACGAACGTTTGGCTTGTGGGCGAGGACTTCGGAAAAACCGTTACGACCTTTAAAAAGTTCAAGGACGTTGAGGAAGTAAAAGCGGAAATAGCCCGCTGTCAGCCTAAAAATCACTACATATTAATAAAAGGTAGCAACGGCACAAAACTATACGAACTGCCCGAATTGTTGTAGAAACAATATAACAGTCTAAGAAATTATAAGCAAGAAAATAGATAATGGTTAAAATAAAATCATTATCTTTGTAGTCAGATAGCTATTTATGTAGTTTGGAAACATCGTTATCTTCTAAATGTCAAATATGAGAGAACTTATAGAAATAGAACATCAATGTGTTTTAAGCTTAATCAGACTGTAGAAATATGAAAACGTTACCGATATGAAACTGTTTGTATATGATTTATTACTTCACCCTCCCCATTCCTTAAAAACTGTTTTATGCACACTCTATATCCTTATAGGAGGAGCTTCCGTTGCGTTTGCTGATATAAATACTGCCACTGTTCATAGTGAAATGTCGCGAATGCCGGCAAAGGAACGGTTGGTTTATCTGCGCAATGCTTGCGACAATGCCATTGGAAAAGACGATGAAAAACAATACGATCTATTGAAGATTTATATTGCAGAGGCACAAAAACAGGCTTCAACAGTCGATGAAATGTATGGATTGAAGCGTTTGATGTGCTACTATTATAATTATGACAAAGACAAACAGCTGCACAAGGAATTGCCAGACGCCATGAATAAAATGATAGCTTACGGCTATACAGACTACTATTATGAATTGTGGTCGCTCATGATAGAGCAGCATTTTTATACAGAGAAAATCATTCAGGCACTTTCAGAGGCTAAAGAATTGTTTGACGATGCTAAAAAACGGAAAAACGGATATGGGCTTGCTGTGGCAAACAACCTATTGGGAGAAATCTATGCAGACATGTACGACGGTATTATATCGCTGCGACACTTTGCCATTGCCGTTGAATATGCCAAGAAACTGAAACATAACAACCGCTTGCTCATACTGATTTATTCTAATTATACTGATGCTCTTTATAATGAAAGGCAATATTCACAGATGCTCAAAGTTGCGCAGGAATGGGAGGAAAAGCTAAAGGAGCATGCCGAAAAGATAAAGAAAGAGGGCAAATCTTTATCGCCCTTGACACCGTGGTATGCTTATTGCTATCTTGCAATAGCCGATGCGCAGATGCAAATGGGTAACTATGATGCAGCCAATAGCTATCTACAGAAAGTAGCTTCTACTATAAACTCTCAGACCATAAGGGTAAAATCTGCCTATTATCATAGCATATCACAGTTTTGGGCGTGTAAGAAAGACTATGAAAAAGCTTTGGAATACAGCAATATGTGCTTGAAAATAAGTGCCTCTATCAAAGATGCTATGGGTATGAACAGTTTGCTTATCGACCATGCCTACATCTTAAACAGTGCCGGGCGATACAAAGAAGCATCGCAGCTATACAGCAGCTTGATGGAAAAACGCGATAGTCTGGAAGAAAATTATATGCGTAACCAACTCAACGAAATGAGCGTGAACTACCAATTAGAGAACGAACGGGCAAACAGAAATCAGGCTAACATGAACTTAGCCATATCCTTGAGTGCGTTACTGATATCAATATTGATAGGTGTGCTTTATTATATTTATACACGAAAGCTGAGACAACGAGAAAGAATAATGTTCAAAACTGTGCAACGCTTTAAACTGACAGAACGCTTGAACCTTGCCTCGTTGGAAACTTTGTCCGAAGAAAAGCTGACGATGGAAGAACGATTGTTTATAGAGACTTGCCAAATGATGGATAGGGACAAGCCTTATCGCGACCCCGACTTCAATCGGGACCTGATGGCTACGCTGTTAAATACAAACCGGACTTACTTAGGGAGCGCCATCAGAAAGTATGCCGACGGACTCACCATATCGGAATTCATTACACGCTATCGTCTACGCTATGCAGCTGCATTGTTGGTAGGACGACCCGATATGAACATTAACGACACAGGATTGATGGCTGGTTTTAACTCACGAAGCACCTACAACCGCCTTTTCCGCAACTTTTTCGGTGTGTCGCCCACCTCATTCCGTGATATTAGAGTACAATCTGCTGATGAACGAAGTTCCGAAGCAGACGATGTGTAGTACACATACTTAAACCTTTCTTCGTGCATTAAGCCAACGCAAAGGGGTAGTTCCTTCTAATCGTAAGAAAATTTGAATGAAGTAACTACTTGATGAAAAACCTACTTTATAGGCAATCTCTTCAATAGTAAGTGTTGTTTCGGATAGCATAATTTGCTTGGCTTTACGAATACGCAAGCTGTTTATCCAGCTGCTGAAGTTGGAATTGTAAGTCTCATTAATATATTTCGATAAATAGCTGCGATTGGTTTTTATTTCACGAGCTACCGATTCGATGGTCAATTCCAGATTGCAGTATTCCTCATTGGAAAGCCAAATGTGCATTAAACCCTTTTGGGTGTCGGTTAAAATATCTGTCTTGCTGTCGCTTGAGTTATGAATTTGAGAGCTTTTTAATAAGATTTGTTGGTTGAAACTCAAATTAAACGAACGTTCTACCGTTTCAAACACGAACGAATAGTTCATAAACGACTCGGCAATATAGACATTCATAGTGGTTGCCGCCACAAAATAAACCAACTTAAAAAGGTAAGGGGCAAAGAGCATAATAACACTGACAATTCCGAAAAGAACGATGAACATAATGCTTCTGCGTATCCAAAGCACGAAGTTATACATTGGTTCGGTATAGTAATTTTCAAGTTGAATACGCACAGCCTTATACATTCTCATTAAGCGGAAAACACAAATAAGAGTAAAAAAAATGAGCATAAAGCTCCCCGCAAAAACCAATAAGATTTGAACTGTATGGTTTTCAACAATAAGTGCCCCCAAACAAGTGGCACATACTATACACCACGATAACAAATCTAACAGTACACGCTTGTAGGTTCCGAAAGAATGATCAAGCAGATGAAAGAAAGCTAAACACAAAAAAATAAGCTCTATATAGAAGAAAGGTATGTCAATGGCAGAAAGAACTTCTGCCGAAAGTGTATTTTTAGGCAGTTTCCACTCAAAGAAAATTTGCGAAAAGAGAAAGAAAAAAGCCACAACCATAAATCCACGCGAACGCCGATAGGGAGCAAAAACTTTACGTTTCGGAATTTTCATAAATATAAAGATGAAGACAAACACAAGATAGATGCCCCACGAAGCATTTAAGATACTTTGCATTAAGTTTTCTGTTGCCATATATACACTTCTCATTAATTATTTTTCAAATATACAAATTTTGTCTTAAAATGATTGCTCAATATCGTAAACATTGTATCTTAAATGAGCAACAAATTGTTTTCCAGTATTTTATAATGCTTTTCAATACAGTTATTTTGTTTATTTTCGATATTTTTTTGCTCGCTTAATAGAGTATCGGTATAGCAATTTTACGTTTTTATTATGTCTTATTTAACATTTTTATGATATTAAAATTAATTAAAAAGAAGGCTCTCTAATTTTGCAATAACATCGCGAGTCGATATTAAGACAAATGTAATATCAAAATAAATACTATTATGAAAGCGAAAAACAATTACTATCAAACGAAAAAAAGAAGATGGTATCGTACCATTGTACTCCTCTTCTTATTGTGTCTATACGGACACACGCAAGCACAAAATGTAACCATTAGTCCCAAGACGGGCAAGTTGATGGCTGCATTGACAGAAGACCACGAGGTAGGATTTCAGAATGGCTGGTCGTCTCTTTGGCGCCACGACCAGCTCCCATTGTCGTTAACAGTTGCAGACTACCCCGATCTTACACCAAGTGGGGAATTGAAGAGACCTGCCGGTAACATCGCAATCGAAAATAACGAATTGGTTTTACTTGGAGGAATGACCCGTAACCTCTACATGGAAGTCTCTTTACCTAAAGGTTATCGCATTACAGGATATACGCTTGTAATGAAGAACAACCTTAATGGAAAGACTGTAAGAGGTATGAAATTGGGCAATGTAACGAAAAAAATGTATGAAACCAACAAGGATTTTAATTTAGGAAGTGCTAAAACGACCTCTGAACAGATAGGGAAATATAACGAAGAAACCAAGGAATACACCATCAAGCGCACATCAATGACAAAAGATGACATGGGCAACCAGCTTTATTTCTGTTTGGATAAAAGAAATGCAAATGCATACTTTGGTGTAACTATTAAGTACTTTGAACTTCATTTCACTGCTGAAGGCGACTTTACAGAACACGTAGCTCCTGTATCGGTTAGCGATATTCAATCTCCCGTGAGTTATTATGAAATGCCATTTACCACATCGAAACTCGACATTGGTCCTATTCAGCCAAATTCAAAGAATGGTAGCAAGACTTATTACAGCTATAATTATAAAAATGTTGCTGACCTTACTGCAAATATGATTATTTATCAGCAAGCCGCAGTAAATGCCCAAAAAGAGGCTGCCGATGTTGCTGTCAGCAAGCATATCTCGGCTTTTGTAATGGATAATAAAACTCATTTTGGATTAGGGAACGACACTTATTTTGTCGAAACACCTACAACTGCAACTACTAAAAAAGGCGATAATCTTTTGTTAGGCTATCGCATTGTAGGTGCAAAATTCAACTGTGCATATGCTAAAGATAGAAAATATTCAGAGTTTAAAATACATTATAAGAAATTTTTGGGATCCACTTATTACCTGACAGAAACTGGAGGCACAAGTACTAATGCTGCACAAGCAGCCAAATGGTTTATTGATGATACTGGCTATATGCGTATAGGGAATACTTATTTGCAAGTAGATAATTCAGGTGCAATATCAGTTACTCCTAATAAAAAAATGGCAAGTGTAATACGCAGAGATGGTGATAATATAATTTGTGGTAATAAATACCTACGCCTTGGTAGTGGAAAGAAATTAGAATTTGGTTCACAAAACTCTGCTGCATCTGCTGAAGAAACAGGAACCAATATTACTATTTCTAAAGGTGCACCTTACACTTTAAAGATCTACGACAAGACAGGAAAGAATGTCGTACAGAAAATAGACATTAAGAACGCCAACGATGCTGGCAGTTACGAGCTCACGGACTTAAACAACGACGCTGTTAAGTTTGAAGTGTCAGGATTAACAGGTACCGACAAGCAAGCAGTGGTGTCTGTTGATGTAACGATGCAGGCGCTTAACCCATTCATACACAGCATTGATATTGTGTGCCACGACTGGGCAGATGCACATCCTATGACGCAAACCTTTACTGCCAACGACTTCTCTGTACGTGGTGGCAAGTTTACTTTCTATGTGCCAGAAGACTTTAGCGTGAAAGAAGGACAACAACAGCCTTGTAAGTTTACGTTTGAAAACTTATACAGCCTTTATGGCGATAAGACCTATTACACCGGAACAGAAAAGCAAAAGGACGGCAATGCACGCTATGTCTTCATCGAGTCTCCATACGACCAAAACTTCAAGGGTTTGTATGATGCAAGTTATAATCCTGATGCAGACTACAGAGGCAAGATACAAGCTATTGTGAGTGGTACAAAAGCGTTCCGCTTTAACAATGCTGACGAGTTGGGCAATGAAGTCCACAGTACAGACATCAAGTACTTTAATGAATTCCCATTCTCAAAAGAAGCTTACAAAAAAACAACTGGTGGCAAGTTCAAGGAATTGTCATTGATGAAAGATGGCAGCGAAGTGCGCTACTTGTTTACTGCTGACGAAACACGCTACAACATTTCGCCAGCCACAGCGACTGAACACCGTAGCCACGCATTCTATGTAATGGACATTCAGTTGGTACTCAAACAGTATAAACCTAAGTTTACATGGGTTCCAATTTACACCTCAACATGCTATCAGGAAAATGGCAAGGATGTTGAAAAGCCACAATATGGCTTGAAGCTTGGTACTACCGAAATGGGCGAAAGTGGAAAGATGGGCTATTTGACCGTAGACCAAATTAATAAAATCCTTTTGAACGACAATGAAATCTTAGGTAGTGGCTCTACTCCTCGTCCTGCAGAAATAAAATCACCTGAGCAAGTACTTTATGTTGATGCCAGCGACCTTATGACTGTGGTTTATCGCAAGGCAACCATTGAGGGCGGAAAGGACGATTTAGACCAAGCAATGAGCTTGCTCGGAAAGAACGCACTCTTCTACTTGCCCGAAAATCTTGCACCGGCAAAGAATAACTTCGCAACAAAGACAGGCACAGGCGAGTTCCGTGCATGCAAAGACATCGTTATTACCGACAAGAAACCTTTCTATGCACCATACAACATTCGTGTAGATGCTGCACAAACCGCAACTTATACCCGCGAAATAACTGTACCAAAGAATGGCAAGGCTACTTTTGCTTCTGTTATGTTGCCATTCACACTTAGCATAAACAACGATGGAGTGCATACCAACGAAGATGGCTCATGTAAATTCAGATTGAGCAAAATGAACGAAAACAGCTGTATCACGCTCAGCCAGAACGAAGCATCAAAACCAAACAACTATAAGGCAAAGGCTAAGTTTATACCTCTTACAGGAACTTCGACAAAAGCCAACACACCTTATATGGTAGAAGTCTTGTCAGCTCCTACAAGCGATAAGATTTCATTCATAGCAATTCAGAAAGGTTCTGATGTCGTTGCAAGCACATCGATGGCAAACGATACTTACCTCTTCAAAGGTGAAGCTGCAAAGGGCAAGATTGGACAATACGATGTAAACTTCACGAACTATGGCTCTTACTCTGGAAAGAAACTCAATAAGAACAGAAAGATATTCTATTTCTCTGGAAATATGTACTTGTGTTCAAAGAATTTAGATGCTAAGTTCCCTTGGTTATACGTTTATCCATTCCGTGCGTTCTACGAATATACAGGTGGAGCAGATGCTAAAGATTTGAGCGGTATGTCGGTTATCTATGACGACAGCCAAGATGAAGCTACTGGCATTGCAAACTTGCAGCCTCGTCCAAACTTAGCCGTACAGGCAGGCAATGGAACCATTACCTTTGCAGCAACAGTAGATAGCAAAGTGAACATCTACACCGTAACGGGAACTTTGGCAAGCAGCGTAAATGTGAAAGCGGGCAGTACAGAAACTATCAATGTACCTGCGGGCATGTATGTAATAAATGGAGTAAAAGTAATAGTTAAGTAAGAAAGGAGTACTATCATGAAAAAGAAATATATAAAACTCCAAGTGGAGTGCATGCAAATACAACACGAAAACCATCTATTGGCTGGCAGTGGTAATGAGAACGACCACGCAGATTCAAAGGAATTCCAGTCTGATTTTGAGGCAGACTTTGATAATTTCGATGATGATGATATTAATACCTTTAAAGATAATAAGAAGTTATGGGACTATTAGCTTATGTGCCAATTAATTAGACTATAATTAGTTATTAGTTTATTTAATTGTGCTGATGTTTGAGTAGGAGGGTGTTCCAAAAAGCGTTTTGGGCACCCTCTTATTATTTTGTTCTTGTTCGCAGAGAGATGCCTATCAGTTGTTTGACGCTTTATAGCTATTGAGCAGTTTCAAATAGAATGTTTTAAAGTCTTTCCATTTATAATAATAAGGTGTAGAAGTTTTGGGCAATGGCATTGTTACCTCTTCCTCGTTTAGCAATGCCTTTACAAGAACATCTGCATTCGGTTTCTTTGAATTCTTATAAAAAATGAACTGAATGTTAGCTGCCATTGGAAATATGTACGCACTGTTCCAACCTTTCGTTTCAAGACTATCTAAGTCAGATGTCTGTATATTGTAATTGTTAAGGTTTAACAAACAAGCCAAAGGCATAATCATTGTATCATGTCCAAAGCGAAGAGTTGCTCCTGGATGCATGAGCGATAAGCATGAATCGGCTTCAGTTATTATTTTGTGTAGCAAATTCCGCTGAGAAAAAGGTTGGTTTCCTCCATTTTGTGGAGCACCGGCATAATGTAAATACCACCAAACATTAGACCGTTGCCAAAGATTATATAGTTCGTCAGGTGTAAAAATATCGTATAGCGACAGCGAATGGCGTATTTCAGAATCCTGAACAATACCAGCAAGACTAAATAAATCGTGCACAAATTGTTCAGCGTTTATATTTTTATCCACATAACTGCTATCTGTAAAAAGCCGCGACATTAATGGACGGAAGTTTAAATGTTGTTTATCCCAATCGTTTTGTGCCTTTTTCACTTCTTTGGTTTCTTTTTTCAGCATCAGCTTTTTATCCGAAAGATTCATGTAATACATATCGTGAGCACTGGCATCGCAGCGTACTTTTAAGCAGGAATTGTGCCGAAGAAGTTCCTGAAGTTCGTTTTCCATCGACAAAATACAACGGATAACAACCGTAGATTTAGCATCTACCCACACAGAATCTTTGAAAACAGAAGGAAAGCGCTCGTACATTCTTCGTGCTATTTGTCTATGTTGTTCAGCCCCTAAAGGTGTAAGTTCTCCCCATCTGTTATAAGCTTCGGCATACATACGGCGTATTTTGGCTATTGTTTCTTTGCCTTTATTGGTAAGAACACCTGCCGAATCGGCTTTCTCAAGTGCTTGTAAAGGTCGTAAGTACTGATAATCGTGAATGAGATAACGCGATCCGTGCCTTCCGTAATGAGAAATATAAACAGGGACGTAGCCGGTTGGTGGCAGCGTAAGCTTACCCGAAGGCGTAGGATAAGCGAGATAATTGTTTGCCGACAGTTCTGGTCTTGCGTAAATTTCCTTTCTAAATGATTGTGCCGTTATGTGTAACGATGACAAAAATGCCATTGTACACAACAAAATAAAATATTTCTTCATTTCTTCTACGTTTATTTTGATTTGTCCCAAATGGGCAATGTAAGTTTTATAAATGCTGCAATAAAGCCTTTTCCATTACCTTTCAGTGCAAAGATAGTTATTTTTAGCGAATATGAAGTATTGATGTAGTCGGAACATAAAATGGTTATGGGGGATTTTTCATAACCTTCTTGCATAAGAATATTTTATGTCTGTGGTTCGGGTTCTGCGGCTATCATCATTCCGGCGTCTTCTTCAGGTACCTGATAAGTAATCAAACGGTCTTTCAGGTATATATGGTTAAGCGTGTATGCCAGCGACACCAGTGTCTGTTCGCGCTTGTTTTTCTTCAGCTCACATTCCCACACCGTAATGCAATGCCAGCCCATCTGTGCTAACCGCTGTTGTTCTTCCTTGTCCCGTTCCTTGTTACGGGCTACCTTCTTCACCCAGAATTCTGTATTGGTCTTCGGCACAGTGTAGTATCTGCAGCCCTCGTGTCCGTGCCAGAAACAGCCATTCACAAAGATGCAGGTTCGGTACTTGCGCAGCACGATGTCAGGACTGCCTGGCAAGCGTGGGTTGTTTATCCTGTACCGGAAGCCGTTGCGCCACAAAAACTTTCTGACTATCATCTCTGGCTTCGTATTCTTGCTTTTGATGGCTGCCATGTTGTTGTGGCGCTGTTGTGAGGGACAAGCCATTTCATTTAAATATAGAGAAGTTCACGCTGCCGTAGCTTCTGTGTTCTACAAAGTGCGGATTGTTTGAGAAATCGTTGTTTTTTCCATGCTCAAACACGAAAATTCCGTCTGTTGAAAGCAGGTTATATTCAAAAATAAGGTCCGGAATGGTCCCGAGTTCTGGTAATGCATAGGGTGGGTCGGCAAAGATCAAGTCAAACTTTTGATGGCATGTTTTAAGAAAGCGGAATACGTCGCCACGGATAAGAATATTGCTTTCCACCTTTATTTTCCGCATACATTCGGCTATGAAGCGTGCATGGTCGCGGTCTTTTTCTACACTTACCACCTCCTTACAACCTCGGGATATTAGTTCCAAGCTTATGCTTCCGGTGCCAGAAAATAGGTCAAGCACCGTAATACCATCGAAATCGATGTATCCGTTGAGTACGTTAAATATGTTTTCTTTTGCAAAATCGGTGGTAGGACGTGCCTTGAAGGTACGTGGTATGTCGAAGTGTCTACCTTTGAACTGTCCGGTTATTATGCGCATAGCGTCTTTCTCTTATTTTCGTTTCAACCCAAATACAATGCTTTCAGGTCGTATGGAATTTCCTTTTGCGTTGCCATTGCAGCGTTGTTGAAGTCGGTTGCAACTTCCAGAACGTGGTATCGGTTCACGAATTGTTGCAATTTGGTGCACAGTTCGTCTCTATTGGGAACGTTTCCTGCCAAATACAGTTCGTTGTCTCCCCTATCCATTCCCATCAGCTTCCATACGTAAAGCAGATAATAGAGTATGTCTTGCGTACTATTTACTCCGTACGAATTGCAGAACTCGAACCTGTTTCGCTGAAATCTAATCACCTCCATTCGCTTGTCGTGGAAATATGCGAACAGTTTCTGACGGATACCAGCGAATGCGTACTTATACAGATGCGTCCACACGGCTTGCATTTGCGGCTGGACTTGTATGTTTTCAAAATGGTTGTCTACCACCATCTTCAGGTCTTTGCTTACTGCAAACACTGCAACGGCATTTAGTTTGGGCATTGTGCTCGTCAGTATGTCTTCGCTTCGTTGCCATTTCAAGGTGTGTTTGTAGAGTGTTTCTGCATCTTGTTCCTTATATTCGTCTAACGGAACAAACATTGTGGGGGCATCTATCGCCACCAATGCGCGCTTGTAGCCACTCTGCAATAGTTCAGACTTCTTGAAAGCTTCGCGCAAGTTTGCCGCTACAGAAATGCTATTGTTTACGTTATAGGGTTCGAACACAAAATTATCGTCGGCTTGCGGGTCGCCAACGGCAAACAGCATACTGCTTTCGCTTATGCGTAAAGTAAGGCGTATGCACCTATCGGGAATGTTATTATCTATCTGAACCATAGTTTATGAGTGCTGCAAACTTACGCATTTTTTTTCAATTACGCGGTCTTTCGCACCACAAATATAGCTTATTCTTTGCACACCGCAGTCTTTCATTTCATTTTTACCATGGTTCTGCAACTTTTTTACCATAGTTCTGTATTTGTTTTATCGGCACAAAACAGTAATATCTACACGTAGATACGAGCGTACCTACACTTAAATACAATTGTACTTGCGCACAAGTACTACAACAGAGAGCCTGTTTAACGATAACAGAACGGTGGTTTTGTTGGCAAAATACCATGCAAAAGAAACCGCAATCAAATAAAATGGCTAACTTTGCACGGTTAGAACGAAATGCAATGAAGTATGATACAAGACGAATGGGTGTACCAAATACTGCAAGACTTCGGCTTTGAACCAACGCAAGACCAACGAAACGCCTTGCACATCTTTGCCCGGTTCATGACCGACAGAAGCGAAAATGCAGCGATGATACTGCGCGGAAGTGCGGGTACGGGCAAGACTTCGCTTGCAGGAGCCATCGTCAGAGCCGTGAGCCGGCTGCGTATCAAGGTGTCGTTGTTGGCACCTACGGGGCGGGCAGCAAAGGTTTTCTCGCTCAATGCAGGCTTGGCAGCCTCAACCATTCACCGCAAAATCTACCGGGAAAAGGCTTTCAACGGTGCCGATGGGCATTTCCAGCTCAACAACAACCTGTTTCGCGACGTGCTGTTCATGGTAGATGAGGCTTCGATGATTAGCCTTTCGCAAAACAATTCAGTGTTTGGCAGCGGTCGTTTGCTCGATGATTT
Source organism: Prevotella nigrescens (assembly GCF_031191185.1). Taxonomy (NCBI): domain Bacteria; kingdom Pseudomonadati; phylum Bacteroidota; class Bacteroidia; order Bacteroidales; family Prevotellaceae; genus Prevotella; species Prevotella nigrescens. The sequence continues at coordinate 401,239 of NZ_CP133465.1, forward strand.
GGTGCAATACATTTACAATAGTAATGGCAATTGCCGCCTGCTGCTCATTGGCGACAAGGCGCAGCTGCCCCCAATAGGCGAACAGGAAAGCCCTGCACTGCGTGCCGACATGCTGCGAACTTACGGCTTGCAGGTCTATGAATGTGATCTGAACGAGGTGTTGCGCCAAAGTCAGCATTCTGGAATACTGTGGAATGCCACCGCCATTCGCAAAATGATAACCTGTAACACGGCAACACAGCTGCCGAAAATACGGCTGAAAGGATTTGCCGACATCTCTGTTGTGCACGGCGACGAACTGATTGAGAGTCTCACATCGAGCTATTCGGCAGTGGGAATGGACGAAACTATGGTGATAACACGGTCGAACAAGCGGGCAAACATCTTCAATCAAGGCATTCGCAACACCATTCTCGGACGCGAGGAAGAACTTACAACGGGCGATTTGGTAATGGTAGTGAAGAACAAATACTTGGAAAAAGACCGCAGCACCGATATTTCGTTCATTGCAAACGGCGACCACGCCGTGGTGCGGCGCGTGCGCAACATTCGCGAACTGTATGGTTTCCGCTTCGCCGACGTCGTTTTGGAGTTTCCCGATTACGACAATACGGAGCTGGACACGGTGGTCGTGCTCAACACGCTCACGACGGAAGCCCCTGCACTGACACACGAACAGAACGAGAAACTCTTTCAAAGCATAATGGAAGACTATGCCGACGTGCCCCGAAAAGCCGACCGCATGAAGCAATTGCGCGAAGACCAGTACTTCAACGCCATGCAAATAAAGTTCGGATATGCCGTTACGTGCCACAAAGCGCAGGGCGGACAGTGGGCACATATCTATCTCGACCAAGGCTATATGACCGACGAAATGCTTACAGCCGACTACATTCACTGGCTCTACACAGCTTTCACGCGTGCCACCGAGCACCTTTACTTGGTGAACTGGAACAAAAAACAGATTGCAGAATAATGGAAATTACGACAGCTTATCTTAAAGAAGCCTTCAACAAATACAATGAAGAGATATTCGGAGACACGCTTCCCATGCCTAACTTACGGGTGTCTAACGCCAAACGGAGATTAGGTTCCATGAGCTATCGTATGCAAAAAACATGGCGAAAAACACACCGTAGCTTTACCATTACTGTTTCCAACTATTACGACATGCCGCAATCGCTCATAGAAGACACACTTATTCACGAAATGATTCACTACGAAATTGCCTACAAAAACCTGAAAGACACATCGGCACACGGCACTTTGTTTCGCCAAAGAATGGAGGAAATAAACCGCAAATACCATCGAGACATTACCATAAGCAAGCGTATGATGGACTATGCGCCACGCCAAGACGACCCGACAGAAACCTTTCTGGTGCTGGCAATAAAACTGAACGACGGTTCGCATCTGCTTAGCTCCGTTGCACGAACAGCGATAGCAAACTTGGAAAGCCAGATGAAAAGAGTGTCGAAGATAAGCAACTACGGCTGGTATGTTACGCAAGACCCTTACTTTCGTAACTTTTCGAGAGTACGAACCTTGCGTGCCCATGCGGTATCGGCAGAAGAATTTGCTCGCCTTACTGCACAAATGGCATTAATAAGAGACAAAAGTGGGTGGACAGAACCATAGCCACCCATATGCCATAGCCTACTCCTTAGACTTTGAAAAATAATGCTCTTTGTTGGTTTTAAGGTCGAGCCAGCCACTAACGCCGTCCTTCACTATGTGGTAAAAGTATCGAGTGCTCTGTTCCAACTCATCGTAAACAGGTGTGTCGTTGTACGAATAGATGCCCGCTTTGCCACCTTTGTAGAAATAAATATATCCGTCGTTGTGCATCATAATAGAGTCGTAGACCATCGGAAGAATTGTTTCGCCCTTTAGAGTCCGCACAGGATAAGTCATCAATGGTCTTTTCCAATCACCCTGACCTACTGTACCTTCCTTAGGTTCCACATCGTTTGGCAGTTTATAATCGTAAGCAAGAATACCAAATTTGCCATTTCTTCCTACTCTTATCCATTCTGGACGTACATCGAGATCTCCCAGAAACCAACTGTTTCCATTGCATCTGTACTCTTTTTTTCCATCAAGAAAGGTAAGAGAGTCAGAAGGTTGGCAGTCTGAAAGCACGTAACGTTTGTCTTCTTCGCAGGTTACACCAGGTCCACCAGTGTAGTATTTCAGCTGGTGTTGCCCACGTTTCTTTAGCAAACTATATGTCCAATGAGGTACAGTGCCGCAAACTTCAAACTGTATTTTCCAAGGATTTTTCATCTTTTTCCCCATTTCATCGTAGTAAAAATCACCATTTCTGTTCAGCACATTTATGCAACCAATCATACAATTAGGTATTTCATACGCAACCAGGGCGTTTCCCAAGTCGAGCTTTTGAAGGTAAAGATTGTACACATCAACCCCTTTCTTTGTATGCGCAATAATAAAACGGTCTCCACAAATAATGCTGTCGTAATCTTGTTTCAGCATATTTTCGCCGAAAGCGTTCACCAATTGGCACCTACCTTCGTCCGTTTTCTTAACGTTCAAGAAGTCTTTAAGAACAATATTCATGAAGTCGTAGGGTGCAGCAGCATCGTATTTATTTCCTGCTTCTGTTAGTTCCGCAGGTTGGCATTCGCGAGATAATTTCACAAACTGGTCGCTTTTAATCGTTGGAAGCAACAAATAATCGAATGTTCTATAGGCGAATAACAAAACCGTCTTCCCTCCTTTCATTTCCAAAACAAGCGGATTTAATGGTTGAGACACCCCACGCCAGGTTGTAACCGAGTCTGGAACACACGAAGAAATAGTTATTACGCTGTATGCATACCTATCAGCCTTGGCATAACGCAGCAGTTGAGCAAACGCAAGGTCGGGTCGCAAGAACTTCAAAACATAGCTCGAGTTTTCTTCATTGCGCTTCCATTTGCCGCCTTCTTTGATATCGAACGTCTTTCCAACATAGTTTTCGAGAGCTATGGGACGCAGATTATCTACATCAACGAAACGCTCTCCCCTTTTTTCAATATCGTTTCTACTTAGTGTATCATTGCAAGAATATAAATCCCAGACCATCTGATAAGCTGCAGAAGCTTTGCTTATGCTTATTTTTTTCCGATCTATTTGCAAACGTCTTTGAGCATAACGGTCGGTGCCTACTTTTTTATAAAGGTCTATCCAACTGCCATCTACGTCGTAACCTATGGCATCAACATCGGGCAAAGACAGTCGTTGCTGCGCATAAAGACTGGTTGCCATACAGTAAAAAAATAGAAAAAGGAAAATATTTTTCTTCATAAGTACATTTATTTTTGAGACAAAGATAAGAAATTTGAAGAATAAAGACCTGCATTTTAAGAAACTTTATGATAGTACGAATTTATATATTGATAGACGGAACAGGGGGAGGAGTTGAGCTAAAGCGTGAAAACTACAGAACAAGCAAGACTTTAATATTTGCGATTATCTAACGCACACTTAAGGCATCATGGCGTTTTAAAAACAGCGAAAATATTGTTCGGATAACTATTTAATACTCAACATACTACAAAAAGCTATCGTTTTGCCTTGCAAAAGAGCCTGTTTGGCAATGCAAAAGAGCCTGTTTGGCAATGTGAAACAAGCTCTTTTAAAAAGTTAGAAAACATAGAATACATAATATTCCTACAAGCGCTAATATTAAAAAAACTAAAAATAGCCCATTATATAAGGTGTATGGAAAAAGTTTGCTTACTTTTGCGCCCTTGAATAATGTTACTAATGCTGATATGCAAGAAAACTTAGTTATAGTGGAAAGCCCTGCAAAGGCGAAGACAATAGAGAAGTTCTTAGGCGAAGACTTTAAAGTAATGTCGTCTTACGGACATATTCGTGATTTGAAAAAGAAAGAGCTGAGTGTGGATTTGGACACTTTAGAAGCCAATTACGAAATTCCGGAAGAGAAGAAGAAGGTTGTTTCAGAACTTAAAAAGAACGCAAAAGCCGCCAAAAAGGTTTGGTTGGCATCCGATGAAGACCGCGAAGGAGAAGCCATAAGCTGGCACCTTTGCGAAGTTTTAGGTCTCGACGAAGCAAAAACAAGTCGCATTGTGTTCCACGAAATTACGAAACCAGCCATTCTTGCCGCCATTCAGAATCCCCGTCATTTGGACATGAACCTTGTAAACGCACAGCAAGCACGCCGTGTCTTGGACCGTTTGGTAGGTTTCCGCCTGTCTCCGGTGTTGTGGCGCAAAGTAAAACCGGCACTAAGCGCAGGGCGCGTGCAAAGCGTTGCCGTACGGTTGATAGTAGAACGCGAGCGCGAAATACAAGCATTTAAGTCTGAGCCCTATTACAGAATAAGCGCAATATTCGCTGCAACAAGCGAAGACGGCACGAAAAACGAGGTGAAGGCAGAACTAAACAAGCGTTTTTCTACGCACGAAGAGGCGTTGGCGTTTCTTGAACAGTGCAAAACGGCATCGTTCAAAATATCTTCCATCGCCAGGAAACCGCTGAAACGTACCCCCGCCCCTCCCTTTACAACATCTACATTGCAACAAGAAGCTGCACGCAAACTCGGCTTCACAGTAAGTCAGACCATGATGGTGGCACAGCGGTTGTACGAAGCAGGACGCATTACATACATGCGTACCGACAGCGTAAACCTCTCGTCGCTCGCCATCAGCACGACCCAAAAAGAGATAGAGCGCTTATATGGCACCGAATATAGTCAGACTCGGAAATATCACACCAGCAGCAAGGGGGCACAAGAAGCCCACGAGGCTATCCGTCCAACCGACATGAGTGCACACAACATAGACGGAACCAGTCAGGAAAAACGTCTTTACGACCTTATCTGGAAGCGCACGGCAGCATCGCAAATGGCAGATGCCAAGATAGACAAGACCACTGTTTCTATTGCCATCTTCGATACGGAAGGGCACGAAGCAGCCGACTTGCAATTCGTAGCCACGGGCGAAGTAATTACATTCGACGGCTTTCTGAAAGTTTATCGCGAGTCTACTGACGACGAAAACGAGAACGAAGACACGTCGCACGCACTGCCGGCAATGAACGAAGGTCAGCTTCTGGAACGGCGCAGCATAGTTTCCACCGAGCGCTATTCCATGGGACCAAGTCGCTACACAGAAGCAAGTCTTGTGCATAAGCTCGAAGAACTGGGCATTGGCCGCCCATCAACATACGCTCCAACCATCTCGACCATTCAGCAACGCGAGTACGTTCAGAAGGGAGAAAAGAAGGGAGAAGAACGTACATACATCGTAGACACATTACAGGCACTGAAGATTACTTCGAAGAACAAGAAGGAAATGGCAGGTGCCGATAAGGGAAAACTTATTCCAACCGACATTGGCATCGTGGTAAACGACTTCCTCATGGAGAACTTCCCAGACATTATGGACTACAATTTCACAGCAAAAGTAGAACAAGAGTTCGATAAAATCTCGGAGGGAAAGGCAAAATGGAACACTGCAATGAAAGATTTCTATAAGCATTTCGAACCCGAAGTGGAATCCGTAATGAATGCACGGTCGGAGCATAAGGCTGGTGAACGCGAGTTAGGAGTAGACCCTAAGACCAACAAACCCGTATTTGTAAAGATTGGACGCTTCGGTCCTGTCGTGCAAATCGGCACTGCCGATGATACGGACAAGCCCCGCTTTGCGCAAATTCCGACTGACAAGAGTATGGAGACACTCACGCTCGACGATGCATTGGAACTGTTTAAGCTGCCACGCACGGTCGGACAGTTTGAAGGAACCGACGTCGTGATTGGCACAGGACGTTTCGGCCCATACATAATGCACAACAAAAAGTATGTCTCATTGCCCAAAGAGGAAGATCCTTTGACAGTTTCGCTTGACACAGCCATACGCCTGATAGAAACAAAACGGCTCCAAGATGCACAAAGACACCTTAAACAGTTCGACGAAGACCCGAAGCTGGAAGTAATGAACGGTCGTTACGGCCCATACATTGCATACGACGGAAAGAACTATCGCATACCAAAAGCCATGCACGAAAGGGCTGCCGAACTTACGTATGAAGAGTGTCAAGACATTATGAAGAATGCTCCTGAACCGAAAACAAAGCGCAAACGCAAATAAACAGCCAGCCTCCGCCTCTCCCCATAGGAGAAGGCGGATATGTAAGAAATGACCGAGAACCTACCAGACAACCTCAAACGAATAATCATAATAGGCTATATGGGCGCCGGAAAAACCACGCTCGGTTGGGCTTTGTCTAAAATCCTGGGGTTCAGATTCTACGATTTAGACTGGTATATAGAGACACGCATGCGCAAAACTATAGCCCAGATATTCGAAGAACGGGGCGAAGATGGGTTCAGAGTCATAGAACGCAACATGCTGCACGAGGTTGCAGAGTTTGAGAACGTCATTATTGCCTGCGGTGGAGGTACTCCGTGCTTCTTCGACAATATGGATTACCTGAACCAACAGGGTGAAACGGTGTACATGAATGCAACTGCCGACATCATCTGCCAGCACCTTAACATGAGCAGGAATGTTCGTCCTCTGTTAAAAGGCAAGTCGGAAGAAGAAATGAAAGTCTTTGTAGAGAAACAGATAGAGCAACGAAACACTTACTACAAGAGGGCAAAGCACATTGTTGAAGTGCATTTAATGGACAACCGCAAAAAGATAAGCGCAATGGCAAAACAGCTTATTGCGACCATAAAAACAAGCCGGAAGTTTTAATACAACATAGGAAAAAATAATAAACAAGAATACTATTTCATTATCGAGAGCGAAATCTATCCGAGTTATAACGGCACAAAAAGTTCTCTAACACACAACAAATAGGTTATGAAAAAATGGACGATTGAAGATTCGAAGGAACTCTATAATATTAAAGGGTGGGGAACTTCTTACTTTGGTATCAACGAATCTGGACACGTTTACGTTACTCCGTGCAAGGATAACAGGCAGTTAGACTTGTGCGAAATTATGGATGAGCTTGTGTTACGCGACGTAACGCCTCCCGTTTTGCTCCGTTTCCCGGACATTCTCGACAATCGCATCGAGAAAATATCGTCGTGTTTCGAGATTGCAAAGAAGGAATACAAATATGAAGGAGATAATTTCATCATCTATCCTATTAAAGTTAACCAGATGCAACCGGTTGTTGACGAGATTATTTCGCACGGCAAGAAGTTCAATCTTGGCTTGGAAGCAGGCTCGAAACCCGAATTGCACGCCGTAATAGCGGTTCAGTGCCAGAGCGACTCGCCTATTATCTGCAACGGATACAAAGACCAAAGCTACATAGAACTTGCCCTTTTGGCACAGAAAATGGGCAAGCGCATATTTATTGTAGTAGAGAAACTTAACGAGATAGACATTATTGCAAAAGCCGCCAAGAAACTTAATGTTATGCCCAACATTGGCATTCGCATCAAACTGGCATCTACAGGCTCGGGTAAATGGGCTGAGAGCGGAGGCGATGCGTCCAAGTTTGGCTTAACGGCATCGGAACTCTTGCAAGCCCTTGAGAAGCTCGACGAGAAGGGATTGCACGATTGTTTACGACTGATACACTTCCATATTGGTTCGCAGATTACGAAGATACGTCGCATTCAGACTGCACTTACCGAGGCTGCACAGTATTATGCCAACCTAAGAAAGATGGGGTACAATGTAGACTTCGTAGATTGTGGAGGCGGATTGGGTGTAGATTATGACGGAACACGGTCATCGAGCAGCGAGAGTTCGGTGAATTATAGCATTCAAGAGTACGTAAACGACTGTGTATCTACCTTTGTAGATGCATCGAACAAGCACGGAATACCACACCCGAACATCATTACTGAGAGCGGACGCAACGTTGCTGCACACCATTCCATACTCGTTATAAACGTATTGGAGACGGCTTCGCTGCCTGAAATGTCGGAAGAGTTCGAGGCAAAGGACACAGATCATCAGTTAGTACGCGAACTTTACAAGATATGGGACAACCTTAACTCGCGCAACATGCTCGAAGATTGGCACGATGCAGAGCAGATTCGTGAAGAGTCTCTGGAGCTTTTCTCGCACGGAATGGTAGATTTGAAGACCCGCGCAGAGATAGAAGCAATGTACTGGAGCGTCTGCCACGAGATAAACACACTGGCAAAGGGAATGAAGCACGTGCCAGACGAACTCCGCAACTTAGACAAATTGCTTGCAGACAAATATTTTTGCAACTTCTCGCTCTTCCAATCGCTTCCCGACAGTTGGGCTATCGACCAGCTTTTCCCCGTCATGCCGATACAACGGCTGAACGAACGCCCTACACGGAAAGCCACTTTGCAAGACATTACCTGCGACAGCGATGGCAAGATAGCCAATTTCGTAAGCGGAGGACGCACCAGCCACGTGCTTCCAGTGCACGCATTGCGTCGTAACGAGCCTTATTATCTTGGTGTTTTCCTCGTTGGTGCATACCAAGAGATACTCGGCGACCTCCACAATCTGTTTGGCGACACCAATGCCGTGCACCTTTCCGTGAAAGACGGGAGCTATCATATCGACCAGATTATAGACGGCGAAACCGTGGAAGAGGTGCTCGAGTATGTGCAATACAACCCTAAGAAACTTGTTAGGCAGCTCGAAATATGGGTAACCAAGAGCGTCAAGCAAGGAAAAATATCGCTCGAGGAAGGAAAAGAATTCCTTAGCAACTATCGAAGCGGACTGTATGGATATACCTATTTGGAGTAAAACTACTCCAAACAGGTTCTCCATTCCTATTTGTTAATTATTGTTCCCAACAATAGATATCTTTGTATAAACAACTAACAAAGGTTAAAACATAGCCATTTTACACGGCTCTTTGTAACTTCAATCCCCACTTATTCGTCTTTACAATAGAGAGAATGGAAAAAGTTAGTTTCCGAAACGACGTGTTGCCATTGAAGAATCAACTCTTCAGATTGGCGCTTCGCATAACCCTTAATAGGGAAGAGGCTGAGGACATTGTGCAAGACACGATGATAAAAGTTTGGGACAAACGCTACGAATGGGGTTCCATCGATTCCATAGAAGCCTACAGCCTGCGGATATGCAGGAACCTTTCGCTCGACAGACTGAAGAAGCGAGACAATCAGAACGGCTCTTTGGAAGAAGAACAACCCAGACAAGAACCACTCTCAACACCGCAGGACAGACTGGTAGACCAGGACAGACTGCGCATAGTAAAGGAGATTGTAAACTCTTTGCCCGAGAAACAGCGCACATGTATGCAGCTACGAGACTTCGAAGGCAAGCAATACAAAGAGATTGCAAGCATCTTAGGCATAACGGAAGAACAGGTAAAAACAAATATTTTCCGTGCTCGCCAAACTGTAAAACAACGATTTCAGAAAATAGAACAATATGGATTATAAGTACATCGAACAGTTATTGGAACGCTATTGGCGCTGCGAAACTTCGCTACAAGAGGAGGAAATACTGCGTTTATTCTTCTCTCAGGAGGAAGTTCCTGCCGATTTGCTGCCTTATAAAGACTTGTTTGTCTACGGACAGAAACAGAAAGAGGCTGACGTTCTTGGCGATGACTTTGACCAGAAGATACTCGAAAAGGTGAACGAAGACCACCCTGTAAAGGCTCGTACCATTACAATGCGTAAGCGCTTAATGCCACTCTTCAAGGCTGCAGCAATTGTTGCCATCTTGCTCACATTGCAGAACGCATTGCAAGAAACATTCAATGGCACCACGCCTTCGGCTCAACAACATGTTGAAATGCCAAATGCGAACAAGACTCCCAAGAGTCCGGCTGTGGCAAAAGCCGACTCTGCCAAGGTAGATTCAGCCCAGAAGGTTAGCGCCATCACCGAAACAGAGTACAATTAAAAGAAATATCATTTTAATGCTTTCTCTATAAAACAAATCATTTTCTAATAAAACAAGTTCGAAACTGTGAAGTTTCATTTCTCAAATTTTTTAAGACGACAGACGAAAACCGGCATCGAAAGGTGTCGGTTTTTCTCTTGTTCCTGTTTTCTGCTTTATCCGCATAACCTTTATAGCTGCATAACATGAAAATTGCAGACTGACATTTTCAGCCTACCAAATGTCCATTACGCCAAAGTTTATAAAATAAAATTTTTCGTTACTTCTCCTTTATAGGTACTTATGTGCAGCTCCATGCTGTCTCCTTTGCGCGCAAAAGCAGTAGGGATACTAACGAAAGTGCGCACTGTGTAGTATTCGGGAACATTGTTCTGGTTGTGCAGTAAGCGCAGTTTATACTTCTTTGTTCCGTTCGCCAACGCTTCAACAGTTTCTAAACTTACACCTAAAGATTGTTGGACATTGCTCTTACCCGTCTTTAAAGCCAATTCGAGATTGACATACTTGCCAGTTTTGGCAAGCCATGCACTGGTAAAGCCCAATGGATCGGTTGGATTTTTAGCCGTGTTGGTTTGTTTTGGAACAGATAAGACATACACTTTGGCTATTGCAACGGGTTCAATGTCTATACCCTTTTTGTTATAAAACAATTGTGCTCGATAAGTGGTATCGGGACGAATTGCCCATTTTGCATACAACGGTTGGCGAAGCAAAAGCATATCACCATCATCGGTAACAGCCGAAACAAAAGCTGCCTTACCATTGGTGGTAGCCTCAACAAAGTCGGAACGCAAATAAGAGTATTCCGAGTCGCCCGTTTTAAAAGGGTCATTGGTGCAAGCCACCAATACAAAGGCTACAACGAGAAAAAAGAAGATTGGTCTACGCATTTGCCTTCAGATAGTTGCGAGCAGGGTTGGCATACATTTCAAGCAAACGTTGGCGAAGATACGCTTCGTCTTTATTGGGAAGGGTAATCTTTGCGAGTTGCTTTTCTATATAAGCATCGAACTTCGCTTTATTATCATCAGAGTACTTATTGGTATAAATTGTAGTACCATCAAGTTCATCGAGCGCAACATAATTGTTGGCATAAAGACGATAGTTGCGGTGTATTTCTTTGTCTATATGTTGACAAATTGCAGCTAACAGTGGTCCGTTCGCCATATCTGTTGTAGTCTTCAGTGTTTCTAAATATTCGTCGATACAAGGAGCAGCGTGGTAATGAATGTTGCCTTTATAGCCCATTATACCCGTTTGCATACTAAGTACATCGTCCATTGGTCCTTTCTTCCAATTTGCATTGTCGCGTTTTGCCTGCATTTCTGCCGCCTTCAGATAGTCGCAGGGGTCGTATTCGTAAGAAATAGAAAGCGGAACGACGTGAAACTGCTGAAGTCTTTCGAGCAATGTGCCTTCTGCTCCCAATGCAAACATTTTAAGAATAGACTTTTGTGTAAGGTCGTTAGAATCTTTAGCCCGTCCTTCGCGTTGTGCAATCCAAAGATTTTCGTGTTTTTCTGTAAGTGCAAATATCATATAGCGCGCCATCTTTACGCTCGCCTGCATAAGTTCGCGGGGAGCAAGACCACGTTTAACTATGAAACTCTTGTTAAGCCGTGCCAAGTCGCGCACCCAGGGTAACGACAGCAGATTGTCGCCAATAGCAATTTCGCAGGTAGTAGCAAACCCATTATCGATTAACAACTTTGAGAGAAACGCCGAATCGAGCACAATATCACGGTGGTTACTGACAAAGGTATATTGCCTTGTATTGTCGATGGCCGACGATTCCATATCGCAACCTGTGCTTGCCTTGTCAATAAGCTCTTGGAGGAAAGTATAGGCAAAAGCTTTCTGAAACTCAAGAATAGTCTTACATTGGTGCATCTTCTGAGAAATAGCATCAATCGGCACATTGGGATAAAGATAGTTTAATACTTGCCGGAATTGTTCGTTTGCAAGTAATCTGTTGTAAACTTCGGGCAGTTCTTCAGAGTCGAAAGGGCGTATATCGTCAAATTCAGAAAGTGTTTTCATAATTTATTATATTATGTATTCACTTATTCTTAAATGGTCGTTATAAAGAAATAAAGGTGCAGAACCGTATTGGCCTACACCTATTATATGTGTATTTAGAATTGATTTTCTACAATATCGCTAAGTACATTTTTAATATCCAAACCAGCTGCACGCACTTGTTGTGGAACAAAGCTTGTAACGGTCATTCCTGGAGTAGTATTTACTTCGAGCATATTGATAACATCGTTGCCATCGTTATCCTTTGTTATGATATAATCGATGCGAATAATACCATTTGCGTGCAGAATATCGTAGATGTGAGAAGTTACTTCTGTTACCTTCTCAGCCAACTCCTTGCTGATACGAGCAGGTGTTATCTCGTCTACCTCGCCATTATATTTAGCATTATAATCGAAAAATTCGTTGCTTGTAACCACTTCCGTGATAGGGAATGGAACCGACTTTTCTCTCGTCTTATAGATTCCTTGTGTTATTTCAACACCATCAAGGAAACTTTCTACCATAACTTCCGAACTTTCCATAAAAGCCTTACGAAGTGCAGGAGCTAATTGGTCTGCATTCTTTACCTTTGAAACGCCAAAGCTGCTGCCGTCGGTTGCAGGTTTCACAAAACAAGGCATACCAATCTTCTCTGCTATTTCTCTTTCATTATACGTTTCTCCAAGACGCAGTAAAATACTTTCAGAGACATGAATGCCATACGATTTTAAATAACGGTTCAATACAAACTTATCAAAAGTGAGTGCCGACGCCAACACATCGCAAGTAGAATAAGGAATGTTTACCAATTCAAAATAGCCTTGCATAATACCATTCTCGCCTGGTCGCCCATGTATTGTTATATACGCATAGTCGAAGAACACTGTCTGACCATTATTATTAAACGAGAAATCGTTTTTATTAATCGGTGCGGTGTGCCCGTTATCGAGGTTTACATGCCAATCTGTTCCTTTTACATCGACTATATAAATATTGTAACGTTCCTTATCGAAGAAGGAATACAACCCTTGTGCAGAACGGAGAGAAACATCGTGTTCTGAAGAATCGCCACCGCAAACGATGGCTATTGTACGTTTCATATCTTTCATTCTAATTATTTATTTTAATCATGCAAGAAGCTCACAATAGCTCTTGTTTACCATTTATGTAATTTCGCCACTTTTCTATTACACTTGACAAATCGTCGGGAAGTTCGCTTGTAAAGTCCATTTGCTCTCCTGTCCGTGGGTGAACAAAACCGAGCGTCTTTGCGTGCAAGGCTTGCCGGTTGCACAATTTAAAGCAATTTTGTATATAAGCTCGGTATGTACTGGTACGCTGTCCACGCAATATTTCTGTGCCACCATAGCGCTCGTCTCCGAAAAGCGGATGCCCGATGTGCTTCATATGTGCTCTAATTTGGTGGGTTCTACCTGTTTCCAATATACATTCTATAAGGGTTGTATAGCCAAATCGTTCTAAAACCTTATAGTGCGTAACGGCAGGTTTACCTATTCCGGAATCGGTATCAAACACTTTCATGCGTAGCCTATCCTTTGGATCGCGTCCAATATTTCCTTCTATCCGCCCTTCGTCCTCGGTAAAGTTCCCCCATACTAAAGCTACATAGCTACGATGTGTTGTTTTATTGAAGAACTGCTTACCAAGGAATGTCTTTGCATCTGGTGTTTTAGCAATTAAAAGTAGACCACTTGTATCTTTATCAATACGATGAACCAAACCAACGGCAGGATCATTAGGGTCGAAATTCTTTAAGTCGCGCAAATGCCAAGCTATTGCATTTATGAGTGTACCACGAAAATTACCAGCCCCAGGGTGCACAACAAGTCCTGCGGGCTTATTTATCACCATAATTTCATTGTCTTCGTAGACAACATTGAGCGGCATATCTTCTGCAACAATAGTGTTATCGTGCTTCGGACGGTCAAGCATCAAGGTGATAACATCATTGGGGCGTACCTTGTAATTACTTTTTACAGGCGTTCCATTCACATAAATACTTCCTGCATCAGCAGCTTTCTGAATACGATTACGACTGGAGTGTTGCATTCGTTCAAACAAGAACTTGTCTATCCGCACTGCTTCTTGCCCTTTATCAACCTCTACACGGAAGTGTTCGTAAAGTTCTTCCCCATCGGCAGCAATGTCGTTCACGCCTAAAAGATCGTCAGCTAAATCTTCATAAAAGTATTCGTCAGCTATCTCTATCATACCTTATTATTCAGTTGGCTTTGGCGTATTCTGACCAGGTGGTAAAGCTTGCGATTGTGGTGGAACCGAAGGTAGAGTTCGTGGAGCTGATTTTCCTCCCTCTTTTATTTCGTTTCCATTTTCGTCCACAGGGACTTCTACCCAATCGTAATATTCTTCGTATTTAGGCTCTTCAACCTCTATTTCTTCATATCTACTTCCAGGACGCTGATTTGTAGTATCGTTCGCATTGCGTGTTCCATCGCCCACCTGCAGCACAATTACGGCATCGTTAGGAATACGATCTCCGGCTTGTGCAAGCTTTCCGTTTACCAAAACGCCATAAACCCAGTCCTTTTCTCCTGGAATATATTCAGGGTCTCCCACTTTGAACCCCATTGATAATAATTCGGCTTGTGCCTCGCGAAGAGAACTGTTATCTGCTATATCGGGTAAAGGCAATGTTGGTGCACTGGCAGCATTGATAGTAACATATATGACACGTGTAGATTTTATGCGTTTTCCACCAGCTGGCGTTTGTTCCAAAATACAATCAGGGGGTAAATCCTTTACGTATCCAGTATCAGCAACTTCTATTGTCAACCCTACTTTGTCCATAATATCAAGTGCGTCGTCGTACTGCTTATGAAGTATATTCGGCACGACGATAGATTCGCCCATATGGGTATAATAGTCAATTCCATATCTCACTCCTATAGAAAGCATCGTTACGAGAATGACTATTGCGAGGACATTTCCCCAAACATAGGTACTAAAAAAGCTGTGGACGAATCCCTTTGACGTCATTTTATTATACTAATAACTTATTATAGGGCAAAGTTAAAGAAAAAAACGGAAAGAAGCAAAGAATAGTCTCTCCTTCTTTCCGTTTCCAATTCAATTTTCTATAAGCCTTTAGATTACTTTCCGTGATGTTCGTCAGACACAGTAAGTTTCTTACGACCTTTAGCACGACGAGCAGCCAATACGCGGCGACCATCTTTTGTTGCCATTCTTTCACGGAACCCGTGTTTATTTACACGACGACGGTTGTGAGGCTGAAATGTTCTTTTCATTGTTATATATTCTTTTTTATGTTATTATGCGATAAAAACATCACGACGAGACGCAATCTCACGTCATGGGTTGCAAAATTACTTATTCTTTTTCAATTAACCAAGAAAAGGTTGTTTTTTAGCTGAATAATTTATGTTTTTTTCTATATTTTACTTAACTTTGCAGCGCAAAGCAAATTATCCCGTAACATATAAATAATAAATATAAAAAACAGATTATGATTAATTCACAAGAAATCAAAATCGGAACATGTATCCGTCTTGATGGAAAGATTTGGACTTGTATCGACTTTCAACATAGGAAGCCGGGTAAGGGCAATACGGTTATGATTACCAAACTGAAGAATGTTTCTGATGGCCGCGTACTTGAGCGTACATTCCAAGTAGGATTTAAGCTTGAAGATGTTCGTGTTGAGCGTCGTCCTTACCAATATCTTTATCAGGACCCAACAGGATATATCTTTATGAATCAGGAAACTTTCGAACAGATTCCTATTCCTCTCCATCAAATTACAGGTGCCGAATTTATGAAGGAAGGCGACATTGTTGAAGTCGTAACAGACACTTCTGACGGCACAATTCTTTCTGCAGAAATGCCAGTCAAAACTATATTGAAGATTACGCATAGCGAACCTGGCGTAAAAGGTAATACAGCAACAAATGCCACAAAACCTGCCACATTAGAGACAGGTGCTGTAGTTCGCGTTCCACTATTCATAAACGAAGGCGAAACAATTCAGATTGATACACGCGATGGAAGTTACTTAGGTCGTGTAAACGCATAACATAATAAAAGGACAAAAAGGAAAGAACGACAACCACCTTTTTGTCCTTTTATCGTTTCTTTTATTTGTAACACTCTACTCACCACCGAAATATTATGAAATACAGCATCATTGTTCCTGTTTTTAACCGACCGGACGAAGTAGACGAACTTCTGTCGAGTTTATTAAGCCAGACTTTTACCGATTTTGAAGTAATCATTGTAGAAGATGGTTCGCAAAAGACATGCGAAGAGGTTTGCAAGAAATATTCAAATCAACTCGATCTGCATTATTTTATGAAGTCTAATTCTGGTCCGGGACAAAGCCGAAATTATGGTGCTGAACGTGCAAAAGGCGAATACTTACTTATTCTGGATTCTGACGTAGTATTACCTGAAGGATATTTAAGTGCTATTGAAGAAGAACTTAAACGTGAACCTGCCGATGCTTTCGGTGGTCCTGACGCAGCCCACGAATCATTTTCTGAAACTCAAAAAGCTATTTCTTACTCTATGACTTCATTTTTTACTACCGGTGGCATTCGTGGTGGCAAAAAGAAGTTAGACAAGTTTTATCCTCGTTCTTTCAATATGGGCATTCGTCGAGATGTTTATATGGAGCTGGGAGGATTTTCCAAGATGCGTTTCGGAGAAGATATAGACTTCTCCATTCGTATTTTTAAAGCTAATAAACGTTGTCGCCTCTTTCCAGATGCATGGGTTTGGCACAAACGCCGTACCGATTTCAGAAAATTTTATAGACAAGTGTACAATTCGGGGATTGCACGCATAAACCTTTATAAGAAATATCCAAAATCGCTGAAACTAGTTCATCTGCTACCAATGGTATTCACCGTGGGGGTTATATTCCTTAGCCTACTTTTTATTATCGGTCTTTTCGTTTCGCTCGTGCCGTCGGTTTCTTATTCTTCAAAAGCTGTGGGTTTATCTTTTTGTATATGTGCTATTGCCCCTATCCTACTCTATTCGATCTTAATCTTGATAGATAGCACTGTTCAGAACAAAAGCATAAAAATTGGCTTTCTTAGTATTCGCGCAGCTTTCGTGCAACTTATGGGCTATGGTTTCGGATTTATTGAAGCATGGTGGAAACGCTGCATAAAAGGCAAAGACGAATTTGCAGCCTTCGAAAAGAATTTCTATAAATAATGGTTTATGGTGGAAAAAACAAAACTAACCATCAATAAATGGGCAGTAGAAGACCGTCCACGCGAGAAACTTATAAATATTGGAGCCGACAAACTTTCTAATGCCGAACTTTTAGCAATCCTTATTGGTTCCGGTTCTACACGTGAAAGTGCCGTCGAACTTATGAAGCGTGTGTTGGCAGACTGTAAGAATAACCTTAATACACTTGGAAAATTATCTATAACCGACCTTACAACTTACAATGGTATAGGCGAAGCAAAAGCTGTAACCATACTTGCCGCATGCGAATTAGGAAAAAGACGACAGGCATCTGACATTGCAAAACGCCCAAATCTTGATTCTGCCCCTGCCATATACAATTATATGTACCCAAAAGTACAAGATAAAGATGTAGAGGAAGCCTGGATATTACTGATGAACCAAAAGTTAGACCTTATCGAAGCTAAATGTATTTCGCACGGAGGTATTACAGGAACTGCTATTGACGTGCGCATAATTTTAAAAGAAGCATTACTGAAAAATGCCACTGCAATTGCTCTATGCCATAATCACCCCAGCGGAAATCCTCGACCCAGCAGAGAAGACGACAATATTACTAACTGTTTAAAGAAAGCTGCCGACACGATGCACATTTATTTTGTAGACCACGTTATTGTTGCCCAACAGCACTTTTATTCGTACCGCGAAGAAGGAAGAATATAATAAAGGTAGGTTCTAAAAGACAGACCAACGTAGAATTTTGAGAACATGCCTAAACACGCTTCTTCAGAATCTTATATTACAATGTTCTTATTGTAAGCGGCTCCTATTCTACAATTTAAATCCAAATCGGTTGTAAGAAGATACAATTACCCTAACAACCAATTTGGATTCAAGAAAACACTATCGCGCCACTATCTTATTAACATAGCCATTTATAGAAACAATATATATACCTTCTGATGGCAATTCTAAAACAATATGCGAAGAAGACACAAGGCTGTTTGCTATTTTTGTTCCATTAACCGAATATACAGACAGAGTCTCACCTAAAGGAGCATTGTCTATAACAACCTGTCTTCCAGATACACAAATACCTACATCATTGTTCGATACCTTGCCTATTCCTGTCGGATTAGTTACGCTCAAGACATTTTTAGAATTAACTACAACATTGCCATTTGCCGAAATAATACTTCCTTCCGGAATTACTATATAACAGCCCTCGTGTGGCACTTCTACTCCACCGAAATTACAAGAAACAACCCATTGTTCTTTCTCTTTAGTCAATACAGGCGTAGCTTCTTTAATCAGTTTGTTGTTATTGCCAAATAGTTGTATCTTGGCATTCGGCGAAAGCATTATTGGCTGGTTATAGAAAAAACGAACTTCGTTAAGCACACCATCTTTATTATCAAGAATGTTGCACCCTACATAGTTTATTGTCTCCATAGGTTCAGTATATCCGCCTACAAAATCTACTTTTGCTTCTTCATTCGTTATGTCGGCGCGGAATCTTGGTCTCAGACTTCCTTCGGGCAATACAAGCGAATAGTGCACTCCTTTCTCAAAGTTCATCTTTTCTCCAAAGTTAGCATAGGCTTGACCTAAGTTCCAATCCCAACCTACATTTGCTTTAAATGTTCTCACTGGGAGCCCCTCTCTATACAATGTCATTTCTGGTTCTCCAATAGGTTCTGTTTCTGTTTCAAAATAGAAACACATAAGTCTTTCTGATGTTACAGTAGAACCATCTTTAACAGAACAATATTTTCCTTGAATCTTTGAAGGGACTGTAAAGCTAAATTTAAGATTTTCAGCTTTTATCGTAGGATTACTTTTAAGACTAATTGTACCTGATGGAACTTCCAACTGATAAGAGCGACCTTTGGGAAGAATAAGTTTATCGAAAGAAATAACCGCAATACCCTGTTCTTGATAGGTATCAGACTTAATTGTACCAGTTGCTACCGTCTTACCATCGCAAGTTATCAGGGCTTTTGCATCTTCAGCAACTGTAATTTTACCTGCAAAATAGATGTTAGTTACATTAAGCGGTTCATATACTCGCTTATTTTCAATAGTACAACTCGTCGGAGTTAATATTTCATTACCCTCCGCAAATGTTGGTATTGTGAGCATACATAGCCCGATTATACAAATGAGTAAATGTTTTTTCATACCGAACTCCTTTCTTCTAAATGATTAATTAATAGTTCATCGGTTGAATTAAATATGCTAAATAATTTTTACCAATGGTATAATTGTTTTCTTTTATTGCAAAACATTACTTGACAATTATCCTCCGTGTACAAACCAATTTGCCTTGCTTTGCCAAGGCGCAGATGTATATGCCCTTTGAAAAGTGAGGTGTCTCAATGCTCTTTGTCATAACTGTGGAAGAGAGAATCTTCTGCCCGCATACATTCAGAATATCAATATGGTCGCAGTTTTCTATGGAACTTAATTCTATTGAACCATTACGGTATATTACGTAGATATTTCGTGTATATGCAATATCGGCAATCCCGGTTTCTCTGGGATTGATAACGGGACGAATGGGAAGACCGATTGTTCTCTTGCTAGATCTTCTGCCAACACTGCCTGAATCGTAATCTATATCTTTGGCTTTCGTTATAAGATCATCAGGATCTCCTTCTGCTCTATGAAGCGTTCCGGTCCAACAATATCCTTTCCAATTCTGGTTACGATATGTTGTCCCTTGATATGTAGCAGCGTATCCGGCAGCAGGAAGAAACAGGGTGTTTTCATTTGCACCATAATGGAAGCGTCTGCCCCAAATGCCGTCCACTTCCTCCCATTTATTCCAGCAGAGTCTCACGAGTTCCCCTACCTCCTCAAAAGTAGGCAGGCGCCATCGTCCGCCCCATTTTACCCTTGCTGCATCGTATTCCGTCCCGCAGATATTTTCTCCGATATTCGTGCATAACGTGTAATAGGCAACTCCGGGAATCTCTTTGTATCCTTCAAAGAATTTGTAATTCTCATTAGTATATTCCTCTTTAGGCTCTGTCTCTCCCCACGCGAAGTAGTCTCCGAAGTCTGTGGAAGACTCAGCGCCGATGTTGCAGGTTGCCCACAGGGTGCCGCTTGGAAGCCCCATATCCACATATTCATGTCCGTCAATCACATTTGTTTGTGCATAAGAAATTGAAACGAACATAGTACTTAGTATAAATAACAGACAAAGTTTCAGCGTATATATCCCTCTGTTCTTTATATTTAGAGATTTAAAAAATATTTTTTTCATAAGGAGTAATTTACTTAAACATTGTTTCAGATTGTTATCGCAAATATATATTATAAATATTAAAAATGGAAAATAAAGGTTGTATTTTACTTCTATTTATATTACATTAACTATAATTAAGAATAAATATACCAATAGGAGATACAATATTTTTTTAATGGTGAAATCTATCAAAAGAATTTTTTAGTATCTGTCTATAATTATAGAATAGAAAAATGTAATTATAAAATCAGATTTTATAATTACAAAAACATTCATTCTTAATAATATTTTTCTGTGCTGTAATCACGGTTGGCAATTAGGCTGTTCAAAACCCAATATTCTAATGCTCAATAAAGATAAAAGCTTCGTTACACCTTATTAATATAATAACCTGTAAATTGCCAAGTATTTAACAAAAAGTGAAAAGTTGAAATTTTGTACCACGCATTTTTTATATACTATCCATAAAACTACCCATAGAACTACCTACTTTCTGCTTTGAAAGGGCTAAATTGAGTTGTAACTTTGCACCATCGCACGAACAAAAGCACTTGCGTGCGACGAAAGACAAGCAAGTGCAAATTTTATTAATCTTAATATTTTAACTTATGAACTATTCATTAAACAAAAGGAAGATGGGCGTTGGTCCAAAGAAAGGCTTAACAATGTACATAGCCAGAGCAGTTTGCCAAAAGCAACGTGTAAGTATCGACAGACTTTGTGAATTTATGGCAGATGGTTCTACTGTGAGTCAAGCAGATGTTGCAGCTGTTTTTTACAAATTCCGGACAGTATTAAACTTACTTTGTTCGCAAGGTAACATTGTAGATGCGGGACCACTTGGCAAATTCCGTCCTACTTTCAGCGCAAAAGCTGTAGAGAAAGAAGACGACTTTAAGCCTTCTACTCACATTAAAAAGACGATGATTTTGTTCAGACCGAGTACCGACTTCAGAACATTACACGATGTCGAGTTCTTTAAAGTTGCGGCGCAGGAGAAAACAAAAGGTAAAAAGAAGCCTGAAAATGGTGGAGGATCACAACCACACCCTTAAATTCGCTTTTTGAAATTTGAGAGAAGAGAATTGGAGATGCACCAAAACGGTGTGTCTCCTTTCTGTTCATTGTAAATAATTCCCATAAATAGTAGATTATGCTGAACTGTTATCATTGAGATCTGCTTTAATAATAACAGGAATGTTGCAAAATAATGCTAATATCCAAAAAGAAAATCTGATAAAAAATGGAATTATACATATGAAAGTTCTATATTTGCAAAAATAAAGAGTATCCTTTTTTAGGCTTGTCAAACTGAATGCTTATCCTCTCACACTAAATTTCTACTGTCTCCTTTAAAAAACACGAAAAATTGGAAGAATAAAAAACAAAAAAAGAGAACAGTCTTACAACTATCCTCTTTTTGCGCTCCAGGATGGGCTTGAACCAACGACCCCCTGATTAACAGTCAGGTGCTCTAACCAACTGAGCTACTGAAGCAGTATCACAATTTCTTTTAAGCGAATGCAAAAGTACGATGTTTTTTTTTATCTACCAAATATTTCTGAAAAAAATATCACTTTTTATAATAAAATACCTCCAACGCAGAGTCAACCAGCAAGTGCAAAATTACAAAACGTGTTTAAAGAACTCGCACTTTGGAGTAGAAAAGTTTAATTTTTCTCTTGGTCTTTCGTTCAATTTCTTTTGTATGGACATAATTCTCTTGTCCGTATAGTTATCAAACGAATCCTTTTTAGGTATATACTGCCTGATTAATTTGTTTGTATTCTCAACAGCTCCCTTTTGCCATGAACAATATGGGTCAGCGAAGTACACGGGCACGCCTAAGTATTTGGTGATGTCCTTATGTGCCGCAAATTCAGGTCCGTTATCTGTTGTAATCGTCTTGAGGCTGTCCTTGTATGGCAGCAGTAGTTTCCTAACCACCTTTACCAGAGGCTTTGACAGTTTTCCAAATGGCAGTTTCTGCATAAACAACATATTGGTGGATTTCTCCACCATTGTGAGTATGGCGTGCTGGGCAGGGGCGACGATCAAGTCCATCTCAAAATCTCCGAATCTCTTCCCGTCAACTTCCTTACTTCTTTCATGGATACTCACCCTGTCCTTTATTGGAAGATGTCCGCCTTTGGGACGATGCCTGTATTTCATCTTATGCCTTGTGTGCTCTGCAAGTTTCCCTGTTGTGTCATTGTGGATGATGTTATAGATGGACTGGTGGGACACCTCTATGCCCTCATTCATGCGCAGATACCCTGATATTTGTCTTGGAGACCACTGGTCGTTGGTAATATATTCTTTAATTCTCCAAACTAATTCGTCGGAGAGCTTGGCGTTGGTTACCGTGCTCTTTCTGCGCTGCATAGCCATATCATGCGCCTTCGTCCAGATATACTTCCCGGAAGGCGTGCTGTTGCGTTTGATTTCACGTGAGAGTGTTGACTGACTAATACCGACGATGTCGGCAATTTCTTTTCTCGCTGTTTTCTTTTGGAGTAAGGCAAAAATTTGCGACCTTTGCTCCGAGATTAATTGATGATACATTTGCAATACAAAATTAGTTAATCTTTGGGAGACTTCGGTCTCCTTTTTTATTTGTATTGCTGGTTGTTTCTTTTTCCTCTCCGAGAGATGCAGACAACCTCTCGCTACGCGTCGAGAACGTCTGCATCTCTCGGAGAGGGACACTCTTTTATTGCACTTCGATTTGGAAAGTACAGCAAGGACAACTTTCATCATACTATCATACAAAAAACGATTTCTAATATTTCCCTTTATCAATAAAAATAATTACATTTGCAGTACTGATATACAGACAAGAAAATGCCATAATTACCGATGAACTCTAATACTCTGTTATAGAGAGTAGATTTACGATACAAGACTCATGTAAAGAAGTATCGCATCAATATTTTAGACATTTCTAATTATTGCATCTTCGTTCTATGACGAACAATACCAAGAGAATAAATATATAAAATAAAACTATGAACAAAACATTATGGAATTACTATAAGCAGTCAACAGATGGACAAAATGCAATTGCAATGTTTAATCCAGAGCCAGACGATGCTTATCAAGAAATAGAGAATATAGCAACTTTCTTACAAAAGTTGGACGGTTATGTTGAACCTCAACATTTTACAGATCGCGTATTTGTGTACGAAGTTAACCTTTCCGAACGGAATCTCTTAATCGAAGAACTTTCCGAGCGCAAGAGTTTCGAAACTTTTGTAGAATCCTATGACTTAAAAGAGTTTGATATTCAAGAAGAAAAGGTTATTTGGTTTGAAGAAAATTATTTTATCAAAGCAGATAAATTCAGACAAAAAGCAGCTACAATAGATGCTCTATCAATGTACTTATACTTTTATGATGCTTATTTCAAGCCTATC
>NZ_CP133465.1:1930000-2105254 GCF_031191185.1 Prevotella nigrescens
TGCTTACACTTGAGAACGCTACCATCTCCAGCACTGGAGAGAAGGCTGCAGGCGTTGCACTTTGGAATTCCATTAAGAATCTAACCATTAAGCTTGTTGGTGAGAACA
This sequence comes from Prevotella nigrescens, assembly GCF_031191185.1. Lineage (NCBI taxonomy): Bacteria > Pseudomonadati > Bacteroidota > Bacteroidia > Bacteroidales > Prevotellaceae > Prevotella > Prevotella nigrescens. The sequence continues at coordinate 1,930,109 of NZ_CP133465.1, forward strand.
CAATTAAATCGGAAAAGAGTGGGGGTATGGTTAATTACGACAAGCTGACATTCACTGGCACTGGCAAACTCACGATTACTGGTGCAATGTCTGGCAATGCCGATTACTGCTACGGCGTGCTAAATCCAGGTACAATCACAGTAGACGGTTGCACTATGGAAATCAGCGGTGGTGTGAATGGTATCACCAGCGGTCGTTGGAAGTTCAATAAATGTAACGTCCGCATAAAAGGCAACGGAAGTGAGAACGATGAATACAAAGGTAGTATGGGAAGGTTGAACTACATTCCCGAATTTACTGACTGTAAGATTGTAACTCCTGAAGGTTCAGAATGGAAGAAACTTGAGAAGAGTGGCTATAAGTTCTATTCACTCTTCGCCAACAATAAGGTTGTTACCGACTGGGTAACCATTAAACCTAATACAGCACCTGAGAAGTATAGTCTGATGATTAATGGAAAGCAAGTAACATCAGAGAACTGTGGAGACTTAACGGTTATAGAAGGAGTAAAAGGTAAGGTTGCTTACGATGCTGCAAGCAATGTACTCACGCTTGAGAATGCAACTATTTCTAATACAGCAGACAAGGCAGCTGGTGTTGCACTTTGGAATTCCATTAAGAACTTAACCATTAAGATTGTTGGTGAGAACTCTATTACATCAGAAAAGAGTGGTGGTATGGTTAACTACGACAAGCTGACATTCACCGGTACAGGCAAGCTTAAGGTAACAGGCGCACAGTCTGGCAACGAAGACTATTGCTATGGTGTCCTTAATCATAATACAATCACCGTAGACGGTGCCACATTAGAAATCAGCGGTGGCGTAAATGGTATTGCCAGTGGTCGCTGGAAGTTCAACAAGTGTAACGTTCGCGTAAAAGGTAACGGAAGTGAGAACGACGAATACAAAGGTAGTATGGGGCGTTTGAATGTTATTCCAGAGTTTACCGATTGTAAGATTGTATCTCCTGAAGGCACTGTGTGGAAAGAACTCAAGAAGAGCGGATACACTTTCCAATCTCTCTTCGGTGCTGATGGTAAGGTTGTAACCGACTGGGTAGCCATTCAACCAAATGACGCGCCTGTAACTTATGACCTCGTGTTAGAAGCTGTTGGCGATAGAGAAATTGCAGTTATTGCTATCGTTAAAGACATTACAGGCATGGGCATGATGGCTGTCAAGAAACTTATTGCAACTGCTCCTTGCATTATTAAAGAGAACATGACAGAAGCCGATGCCAAAGAAGCAAGAGACAAACTCCTCGCAGTAGGTGCTACTGCCAACATCTATCCACACGGAACATGGAAGAAGCCAACTGGTATTAACTTCCAAAACGCAGATACAGCTGCTCAAACTATCTACAACTTACAAGGCATTCGCCTCAACACTAAGTTGGAGAACTTGCCTGCTGGTGTCTACATTGTAAACGGAAAGAAAGTACTGAAGAAGTAAATTCTTTCGTAACCAACATTATATTTACGAGTGGCATGCTACGCTAAACCACAAGTAATATACATTCAAGCATATTCTAAAACTAATCTTTGAACAGTCCCCCCGACAAAGAGTTTTAGAATATGCTTTATTATTAAACTTAATGAAGGAACTCTGCATCTAACGTTAGAGCAAATCAACTATTTAAATTATATGAAAAAAGCATTTACAGGCATCATCTTATTGACATTGCTTATTCCAACAACCAATATGGCTCAGAAAGCTCATAGATTGATACAACCGAAACGAACACAAACCGAGCAACAACTAACACGAATTACGTCCTCGAAAGAACCTTTAGTGCTCAAATCTCCACATAAGGGATTGAGAACCATTGACCCCTCTGTTATACTTTGGGGTAATGCAACCATTAATAAAAGATGGGACTATTATTCTTTCCAACCTAAAAATACCTCTGGTGAGATTAGTTTCACCCAATTAGGTAATCTAAATCAGCGTATAGCAAAGAATGGTGTACAGATTGCCGATGGTAAGTTGTATACCGTAGATTTTGAACGCTATGAAAATGCAAGTGGAGAACTAACACTTTATACCTACGATTTAACAACGTGGAAAGGTAGCGGGAAGGTTTACAACGACTTTTCACTTGCTGCCATCGAAACTGCACAAGCAAAAGATGGCACAGTATATGGCGAATTTTATAATAGTTCTGCCAGCAATCAACAATACGAACTGGGCACTGTAGACTACCGGACACGTAAACGTACCACATTCGGGACAACTTCACGCAAATATGTAGCTATGGGTATAACATCAGATAATCAGCTTTATGGCATCGCATCCGACGGAATACTATATAAGATTTCTATTACTGATGGTATGGAAACCAGTGTCGGTCCAACGGGTATAGAACTTACTGATGAATATGAAGGACCGTATGCACAAACAGGGGAGATAGATCCAAAGGATAATACTTTCTATTGGTACGCACAAGATAAAGATTATAACACAGCTTTATACACAGTTAACTTAACAAGTGGTGCTGTTACAAAGATTGCCGATTCTGAAACAACCATGTATGGCATGGTAATAGCCCCTACTCCGACCAATATTGATGCACCTGCCACTGTCTCGCAATTGTCGGCTCTATTCAGCGGAACTAATCTCAATGGCGTTATAAACTTCGTTCTACCAAACAAGACTGTTAAAGGCGACAATCTGAAAGGTGATGTCAAGTATGTTGTTACAGCTAATGGCGCACTATTATTTAATGGAACTGCACAAACAGGGACAACTATCAGTAAGTCGGTTCAATTATCGCATAGTGGCGAATACTGCTTTGCTGTTACTGCATCGAATGCTAAAGGCGAATCGCCCACAGCTACTCTTAAACAATGGATAGGCTTCGACGAACCTGAAATGGTTGGTAATCCTACAGCCAATTTAGAGAATGGGACTGTTACCATAAAGTGGACTGCACCTACTGCCGGCACACACCAAGGCACGCTCGGTGCACTAACCTACGATGTAGTTCGCATACAAGGTCACGATACAACCAATGTTGCAACTGGTATTACCAACACAACGTGTACCGATGATTTGTCTGCAGCAGAGCACGCAAGTTATACATACGCTGTCAGAGCCATTAGCGGAGACGTAAAGGGTTCTCGTTGGGCAAATACAGCACCTATCATAGCAGGTTCGGCAATAGAACCGGACTGGAACTACAAGTTTGAAGGACAATCTGCACTATCTATATTCAAAATAGTCGATGCAAACAACGATAAGGCTACATGGTGGTGCAATGGTTTCCCTGGTTACGGTGCAATGAGCCATCAAACCAATGTCAAGAAGAATAGCGACGACTGGCTTATTACCCCTGCTATACATCTTTCTTCCGACCGTGTTTACACTGTAGCGTTTAAAGTGCGCAATGTAATGGCCGAGCCTAAGAATACGCTCGAAGTAAAGTGGGGCAAAGGCAACAATGTTGGACAGCTTTCCAATGTCCTGTTAGAAACCTTCACGCCAAAGTTCTCGGAAACCAAAGGACAATGGCAGGTATGCACTGCCGATATTATTCCCGATGCTACAGGAAATATCTATATCGGTTTCCACGATAACACGACAGCCACCGACAAATACCAGATTGCCATCGATAGCATTACCATTACCAAAACAGCTTACGCTACCGCTCCCGATTCTGTAAAGGCACTGACTATTACGCCTGCACAGAAAGGGGCACTGCAAGCTACTATCAGTTTCATAATTCCAAAGGTTCGTATCAATGGGGCTGCACTCAACCGTGTAGACAGCCTCGTTGTAAGTAGAGACGGTGTAGACATTGAGCGTATAGACGCAGCAACAATTGGAACACGAATGGAATGGACAGACAAGAATGTTCCTACTGATGGTTTCCACACTTACACTATTACGCCGTATCTTGATGGACACCCCGGACGCAAGGCTACTATCAGAATGTTTATAGGTACCGACCGTCCGCACAATCCTACAGGCATTACGTTTACCGACCAAGGCACAAAACTAAAGGCTGCTTGGAACACTTTCCAATCTGTTGGTGCCAATGGTGGATACCTCGACCCGAAAGATGTTAGCGTAACATTCTACACATTAACGAAAGGCGATTTCGGTTTTGAATTGGGCGACTCACTAACGACAAGCAAGCCGGGTGAGCTAAGCACGAGCCTGCCCTTCGACCCGAATAAAACTACAATGGAAGATGGAAAAACTCAAACGCTGGCTTGGTTCGGTGTCAGAGCAAACAATGGCAGTGGAGAGAGCGACTGTGTTACTGCACGCGGCGTGGTTGTTGGCCCGTGCATTCCGTTGCCTTTCAAAGAGAGCATGGCAAACGGACAGTTAGACAATGGCTTTGCATCGCTCTTAGGCAACGAACAATACAATAGCAGAAAGACGGCTGCAGCATGGCGTGTTGTAACCGATGCTGCTTCAGACAACGACGGAGGTAGTCTGGTTTGGGCTAACTATACCGAAGAATATGCAGGAAGTGATGTTGCTTTCACTATAGAGCAAGGCGACGAGACTTCGGTCAATCTACCAAAGGTTGCACTCGCAGGAACAACAAATCCTAAACTCTTCTTCGACCTTTACTCGCTTGTTGGCAACGAGTCTACACTGAAGGTATTAATTCAGACACCAGACGGAAAAGATCACATAGCTGCACAGTACGACCTTAGCAAAACAACGCAAGGCGGTTGGACTAAACAGTCGGTAGATTTGGCACCATATGCAAAAGAGCGATACATTATTGTCAAGTTCGAAGGCACTGCACAAGGCACCAGGGTTATGATTGGAATAGACAATATAAACATTATAAATCAGCTCGAACGTAATCTTACGGCTGTGAGTATTGAAACGCCAGAGAACATTGTTGCAGGAAAGAAGGGACAAGTGAAAGTCGTGGTGAAGAACCAAGGAGCAGCTGATGCCAACAGATACTTCGTTATTCTTTATGCAAACGGAAACCAATGCGACGCGGTGAGCAGAACCAAACAACTGCCATCAATGGCAAACGACACCATAACTATGAAGTTGCCTGTTGCCATTAACGAACCTGCCACATCGTTGCAAGTAAAAGCCATGGTAATATACGATGGCGACATGCTGGTAAGTGACAATGAAACCGAAACAAAGACGGTTAAAGTTGTCCAGTCGCCTTACGGTAGAATAACCGACCTGAAAGCCGAAATGGGTGGCGAGCATAAGGTTGTACTCACTTGGGGACAACCTGTATTGCCAGAGCCTGTCCGTGTAGACGATGGTTTCGAGAGCTATTCTCCGTTCGCAAAAGATATGTCGCCGTGGACAATGGTAGATGGCGATAAAGGTATTACAGGCGCACTGCAACCTTCGTCTACATATCCGGGACAGGGCGAGCCTTTCGCATTTACAGCTTTCAATCCTAACTGGTGGATTGAAGACATGATCAACGTAAACCCTGGATTGGCTCCACACGATGGCAAACAATATGCAGCCGCCGTGTATGCACTTAACGAGAACCAGAAACTTGTTGCACAAAACAATTGGCTTATATCTCCACGTCTGTCGGGCAGAAAGCAGGAAATAACATTCTACGTAATGAACATTGCAACACGTCCGGGAGATACCAAATATTTTGAAAGCTTCGACCTGCTTTATTCTACAGAAAGCATCGACACGGCTACATTCGTAAAAATAAAGAGCGAGCAAGCCGACGGGACTACTGCCTTCAACGAAGGAGCCAACTGGAAGCGTATCACTGTAGAAGTGCCAGAAGGTGCAAAATTTTTCGCCATTCATCACAATACGCCAAAAGGAAAGGCTTACATATTTGGCATAGACGATATCAGTTATGAGCAAGTAGCTACAGGGGCAGACGACAACATAACAGAATACATCATCTATCGAGACGGAAAGAAGATTGCCATTGTAAAAGGCAGCCAACACACTTATACCAACAACCGTGTTACGGGTGAACACGTTTACAATGTTACGGCAATATACACTGCAAAGAACGGAGAAACAAACGAATCCGGTTTCTCTAACGATGCTTCTATCAATACTACTTCCATTGATGCAATAGAAGACACTACCCAGACATTCGATGTAACAACGCTTAGTGGAGTGAAAGTGCGCACGAAAGCTAAGAATTGCAACGACTTGCAACATGGTGTGTATATTATTAATGGAAAGAAATGTGTAGTGAAATAAACATGCAACCATAGACAGAACGTTTCCATCGTAAGGCTACAATCCAGCAGAATGGGCTGATTGCTTCGTGCAGTCAGCCCATTCTTATTTCACTTGTATCCTATCTGTATTAAAAAAAAGCTGAACACGACAAAACTAATGTCAGTTCGATGAAATTAAAATGATACAAAAGGTAGTTGTCCCAGTATAACTACTATTCCAAATAAACATCGTTTATTTACTTGTTGATTGATATGGCTTCTCGTAATCTTATCCTCTTTAATAAGTTTGTTGTATGCCATTGCACCATATAATTCCATAATATTATAAGTATAAGTTAATTAAGTACTGCGTTTGTTCTTTTAGATAATCAGGAATTTCCATCTGAAGAATATTTCTCAGCATTTCAATATAGCATTCTTTCTCTTTAGAATCAGAAGTTCCGTTTATTATTCTGTTCAACATCCACAACGTATAAAAAGTTGGTTTCCTGTTAAGCGACTTGAACAATTCCTGTTCGAGTCCTTTCTTATAATATTTTTCTAACGTATGCACTATCTGCCCTGGCATACCGAAATCAAATTCAGGATTTTTCTCAAGAATTCTGAAAAGTGGGTCCATAAGCATGGCTGTATCCCAACCTTCATTATTCAATTCTATTATATCTTCACACAATGCTTCTAAATCACTTATGTTAGAATCATCAACCGTATCAATAATTTCTATCTCTTTTTTTATCTCTGCTATCTTATCCATATATGTCTATTTTTGTATTCTTATTATAACGTTATAGTCCATTACCATACAAAAGTAAAGAAACTTAGACAAACGAACAAATAAAAGCGGTTAAGAAGATAAAATTATGAAAATAAAATAAGGACATATAAAAGTAAACTACTACATTTGTAGCGATAAATTTTGGTGTAACATAAATGTAACACTATATGAAAATAGAAGAGCAAGAAAAAGTTTTAAGTAATCTGTTCTCCAGCGATATATATTCTCTCTTCAAACAGAAAAAAGAATTTGAATATTCTTATTGCATTTGGGGAACATCTGTCCTATTTGAAATATATCCTTTTGATATGGAGAGGAAGAACATAAAAAGAGGACGAAAATTAGCTAAAGTGCCAACAAAAAAGAGTGGTAAGTTTCAGCATTTTTTAGATGCTGAAAATAAAATTGTTGCTATTCATGGATATACAGACAATTACGATTTGCCTGCTCAATATATATTCTTTGAATACCGCAGTTCGGAAATTATAATTTATAGCTTTAATATTGTTGAGCAGATTGATTATATACAGCACGCAATATTAAAAGATGGACAAATGATATCTATGTTGAATATGGATAACAAAGGAAATTTTATAGCAGAAGAATACTTCTACAACGAAAATAATCGGATAATATCCATTGACAGACAACATAAAGATAAGTCGTTATTTAAGAATACAGATTTCTTTCCCAATAACGTGTATAAAAGCAAGTTTGTTTTAGAATATACAGACGGCAATTTGTCGCAAATAAAATGGAATGCCAATGCAGAAAAAGTGATGAAAGTAATATTTCCTCTTTAATAATGCGGTATTTAGTAAAGCAACAAAAGGAAAATAAATTGCAAAATAAGATGGAAAAAATGAATATTGATTGGCAACATTATCATGCTCCCAACAAAGAGGCTATTAAAGAAATACCTTCTCAATTAGATTATTTATTTTCTGCCAATGACTCGCCAGAAAATATTGAATATTTTCTTTATAACGAATTAGCTCCCAACATAAAACACCAATTTAAAATATATGATATTATAGAACCTGTAATTGAAGTTATAGAGTTCAACATTCTTCAAAAAGGGAAACATCAATATAAAAATGAAATTTTAAACTTCTTAGGATATATATTTCAAGAGTTTATTCGAGACGAAAATTCCATTTTGGTACAGCCTATAGAATATCAGATTGCAGCACAAAAAATGTCTTTGCAATATTCTAACGAGTTTAAATTTTATAAGCGATTTCAATTCTTTGTAAAAAACGTATTTACTGACAATATAGAAACGCAAACGCCAGAAGTTATTTTTTATAAATCAGCATTAAACAACAATCAAAAAACTTTTGAAACGTTGATTCATCATGCTAACTTGCAAAATATTAGAGAGATACTTTTTGCATGTGGATTGATGAGTTTCAAAAATCCAAATTTAAAAATACACGATTTAAACATTACCGTCCAACAAGATGGCATTACCAATTTAGGCTTCTGTATAAATGGAATGGAATTTGACAAAGAACTTGCTATTTCTTCTCTTTCTACGCCCAAACAACATTCATTTGTATGGGGAAATGGTTATGAATGTGTTTTAGCAACATCTGCTATGATGATTGATAGTTTACATAAAGATGCAAGATGTCTGAAAAACACTATCAATCATATTATGAATGGATACGACACAATAAGAAAAATAAATATTGACGAAGATTTTAATTTTCCACCCCATAAGTTTATGTTAGAAGATTTGAGCAGCATCTTATTTCATGAATATCTTGGTAAAGGTATATTGATTGATAAAAAGATGCTTACTGAAGCACAATTATATTTTTATAATTTAATGACTGAAGAATTTCGCACTCACACTTATTCGCTCCTTTATGCAGGAATAATGCCCAAAGGAATGTCTATTGAGAGTGCAAACAATATAGACGATATTTACAATTGCTACAACTAAAAAATAAATGGAAGAGTTATTAGTTTTTTCGGACAATAAAACTGGCGAGAAAGTTGGTATGTATTATAACGCATGGCTGTTTATTATCAGGTGTATTTTGGTAAAATATGGACACAAAACAGAAGCCGAAGCAGATGAAATTCTAAAGAAACATTATTATAAAAAGCCAGCTGATTTTGATGATGTAATATGCATAAGTCATGAAACTGAATATCATTGGGCAATGTTGGGTGCTTATGGCGAACAATATTGGCTGAAAGAAATGAGTGCCGAAGTACCAACCAACTACAACGAATGGTATGATAACTGCATAAAAGACAACCATTTGCTTTCTCTTTTTGAATGGTTTTAATTCTCATAATAAGGACATAAAATCAGGATAAGATAGCCTTCCAAAATTTTATAATTATAAATTTTAATTTTATAATTACAAAATACTGGTGGTGCAATAAAATTGAAGCCACTTCTATATTGATTTGATATTTAATCAGTTATAACGTTCTTAGTTTTTTTGATTTGAAATGGTAAGAGTAATTTTGCAGCCTAAATCTGCAAGATTATGAATATTGGAAAGTACATATTCTCTCAAGTCATAGACTTTGTTCCTCGTTACCAGTTTGATAAACTTGTCACGAAATATAAAGGTGATAGACATTCAAGAGAATTAAACAGCTATAATCATCTGTTACATTTATTGTTCGGTCAGATTACTGGCTGTGATTCCTTAAGAGACATATGTATGTGCCTGACAGCACATCATAATATATTGTATCATTTAGGAATTCGCAAAACAGTCACTCATTCTTCGTTATCTCGAGCCAATGAGAACCGCAACTATCACATATACGAGGAACTGGGCAAATATCTCATTGAACAAGTACGTCCATTGTATTCAGAGACAAAATTGTCAGAGGTATCTGTTGACAATGTACTTTATGCTTTAGACTCCACAACAATATCAACAAGCATAGTGCTTGCAACCTGGGCTTTGGGTAAATACAGTAAGGGAGCAGTTAAAATGCACACATTACTTGATTTACATGGAAGCATTCCTGCCAGCATTCATATTACAGACGGCAAATGGCATGACAGTAACGAACTGGATAGGATTGAGCCAGAGCCACTTGCATTTTATATGATGGATAAGGCATATGTGGACTTTGATGCATTATACAGATTTCATAAGGCTGGTGCATTTTGGATTTGCCGTCCAAAAGACAACATGCGATATGAGATTGTAGACCACAAAGAAGACTTTGATGTAAGCACTGGAGTAAGAGGCGATTTTACAATACGCCTAACTACATGCAAATCCAGAAAGCTATATCCTGAACATATCCGAAAAGTGTGTTACTATGATGCAGTCAACGGTAAAGAAGTCGAATTCATAACCAATAACTTTGAGATTGAAGCATTAGAAATTGCAAATCTCTATAGACACAGATGGGATATTGAGGTCTTCTTCAAATGGATCAAACAAAATATTGTTGTCAAGACTTTATGGGGATTTTCAAAGAATGCGGTAAGCACCCATCTGTGGGTTGCAATTATCACATATCTTCTAATTGCCAAGATGAAGCATGAGTACAAAAGCCCATATTCAATAACAGAGGTGGCTACTTTAATAAGAATTTCAGTACTTGAAAAAGTAAACTTGAAAGAGCTTATAACGGAGCAAGACCCTCTTCCATCTCATAATCAATATGTCAAAGAACGATCTCTTTTTGATGATATTTAATTACCGTGCAATTTTATTGCACCAGTACTAATTACAAAATAAAAAATTATAATAATAAACTTGTGCGTTTTTAATTATAAATTTTCAGGTCATAATTATCTATCCTTTACTCAAGGGCTAAATCACTCGTTGAAAAAGATAGATGTTTGCTACATCGTTACATGAAAATGAACAAAGAAAATCATTCCAAAAACAACTTATGAAAACAAAATAACGACATACAAAAGCGTCTTTCCAAACTTTTTGCTACGCTCATTAAAAACTTTATTTTTCTTTGGCTGTTACATGCAAAAGATCTAAATTTGCAAGTAAGATAAGAACTTGAAACTATAAAACTTTTGAAGATGAAATCACGAAAAATATGTCGTATTGTCTCTAAACAAACAATAAAAAATACTTATTTAGCCAAATACTATGTATTATTCTTTGTTTCGTTGAGTCTATTGCATATTTCTTCTGTTGCAGCAAGAAATACGAATTCGTGCAATACAACCCAGCTTTTATCGTGTAAAGATTCTTATAAAACAGACTTCAAAATCTTAGAGTTCATAGAATATGCCTGGAATAAAAAAGCATATCCTAAGGAGGCTCATACCACAATTCATAAAATAGAAAACATACATCAATTTTATATTATTCCCTTCTTTGAGTCACTCACCCAAAGGGATAGAAAATCGTTAAATCTGAAAATCAACAATATAAAATACAATTGCCAGCATTCCTTTTTAAATGCTCCATACAGAAACAAAAATGATAGCATTTGCAATGCGCATTTCGTTATAGATAAACTTGATTTTCCGTTCGACCAACAAAATCTATTGAACTATCTAAAAAGAAAGATTGGCAACGAGCCTATAAACGTAGACGTTGTATCGGAATCCCCCACTCTATGTTTTACTTTCTGGAGAAAAAATGCTTTAATAATCGCTTGGTACAATATTTTTGATGATAAAGAAATGATACAGAAAGAAATTGATGCTTACTTGGAAAAATCAACTTTAAATTAAAAATGAACATTATGTGCTTGAGTACAGATGAAAAGTATACAGAATTGGTAGAAGCTATAAACTCTTTAGACTGTAAAGAGGATATTATAGAAGTCCAAAATAAAGAAAAGGATAATATCATAACTGCAATCATGGACAAGTATGTTGTTGGAAATCCCAGAGTTTGGTGGTTAGCTTTTAAAAAGAACCCTAAATCTTTTTCTTACGAGGACGAATTTCAATATCAAAGAATTAATCAATTTTTTAATGATGACGAAGTTTGTTATCTTATAACAGAGTTAGAAACAATCCATGTATTTAAATTATCAGTTAGAAATATTATTAAAATCTTAGGAGAATGTTCTTTCTTCGAATATTACATAACAGATTTAAAAATCCAAAATTTATTATGTGAAACAGATCACGGCGATTTACTCTATTTGTAAAGTTACATAAATATACCATATTAGATATGAAAAAAACAATAGAAATAATTCCTTTAAAAGGAGTAAAAATGGATAATTTGGATATTGACTTAGGAAATGATATGAAATCTATTATCAACATCTTAGGTAAACCAAATATTCAAGAAGAAAATCAACTCTATTATGATAGATATGAGTTCAGATTGGATTTTGATATTAACAAAAAACTAGAGTTTATAGAACTACAAGGACCAAATACCAAGTATATAAATCCCACAATATATGGCATCAATCCTTTTGAAATAGAAGCAGATGAATTAGTAAAGCTTTTAAAAGAAAAGAATGGAAGTAACATTGACGATACAGAAGCACCATATTGTTACTGCTTTTCCGATATTTCAGTTGGTATATGGCGACAGAATATTCCTGAAGATTTTTCTGAATCTGATATAAAAGAAGCCACAGAAGAAGAAAAAAATATTTGGACAACTGAACAAAATAAAGCGAAATTCTTTTGGACAATAGGCGTTGGAAATGTCGGCTATTATGATATTTAAATAAACAAAAAAATATGGCAAGATATTTAGAACATTTTTAGCAGAAGTAAAGATAATAAGCAACTTATATCTGTTAAAGACTCTTCAGAAATATATTTAAATATTCCAAAACTAAATTGTTCTATTCAGTATACATAAACATATTTCTCATTGGATAATGTTATTTCATATATGTTGCCATATTTAAAAGTAATATTGATATCGTGCCATAATCACCTTATTTCGGTTAATTTGCCAAAAGTTTTTGTTGCTAAATCAAAAGAAATAGAAAAATCGTTATTACGTATAATTAAATGAAACAAGAATGTTGAGCCTTCGCAAACAACTCCTTCTACAAAACACAAATTAGAAATGCCATTTGTTATATTATTAAAGAGTAGTTTTTTTAAATCGTTAATCATTAATTTATTTTCAGCATTTACGATATACACATTATTAAACGCCTTTGAATAAGGAGCTTCTACAACAGCAATAGCATTATAACTTTTAGAATAATCGGCTATTAATCTGTCTGTTATATTTTCTCTTTTATACGTTTTACCTTTGAAAGACCAAGTAATAGCTATTGGAGTTCTATCAAAAATATTAGAATGTTCTTTTAAAACATCTGAATAAATATACTCAAAGTCTTTTATTTCTTCCATTTTATTTATTCCATAACTGTTCTATGTTATACAAAAGTAAGGAAATCTAAGAAATGAACAAAATAAAAATCCATTTCACTATATATTATTCGTTATAATTTGCGACAAGTTCTTCTATTTTTTGGTGCTTATTCGAATATAATTTCGCAAAGGTTTAGCTTCGTCTGATCGTCACTAATAAACATCTTGTTGCCCCATATATCCAATATACGGAAGGAAGTATAACCTCTTGGCATAACAACATCTATTAGTGTACAATCTGAAAGACGTAACAGTTTAGGTTTTCCTTTCCATTCATCATTCTTGAAGATAGGTGAAATAATCAAGTAATTCTGTTCTGCTGAAAACTTGCCCCTTACTCCATGCTTTCCTGGTAATCGATTTAAGTTATCCTTACCCCATAATTTTCTCTTAATCAATCCATCTCTGCTTATTTCTACATAAGAGTAATATCCCATCATACTTAATCCTGCTGGGTTTATTGTACTGCTTTCCAGAAAGGCATACAACTTCTCATCTTGTTCATAGATTGAACCTATCAAAGGATAATTATAATCGGCTAAAGCAAAATTTCCATTTACCTTTTTTACAGCATCAAGATGTTGCTGACGGATTTCTTCTTTGTTATATATACACGAGCCGTTATGAGTCCAACGGGCTGTTTTCTTATCAAAATCAACAGAAAGTATAGCAAAAGAATTGGTGGCTTCTAACATAGAATCAACCCTACAAACTATTGGAAAACTATCATTTATTCCTGTAACAGCCACTTTCATAGGTATTCCTCTGAGCGTCCACTCTTCAATTGAAATAGGTAACCATTCACTTTCCTGAGTTTGTAATAACCATAATGTATTACTGGCACCACAAAGCAGCAATATTCCTTTATCGCAGGATAAAAGTACAGGTTTCTTCCAAATATCCTGTTGTTCTTTGGCTTCTGGAGTAGGGAAAAAGCGGACGTTTTTGCCCTTTATCCATAGTATTCCATCTTGTTTTTTCTCTGAATGATAAATAGAAAATACTATTTCGTTCTCACCACGTATCACCATTTCTTTACCACTGGTTGGACTATATTTAAAGGAAGTTCTAGATAACTGTATATCTTCAAACTCCCAACTGTCTATTACTTTTAGTTTTGCTTTCATATAAATTTATATTTTATTGTGCAGTTAAAGCCAAATATTATTTATTAGAAATATATTGGCTATTCGTTTTCTCATTTACTCTGTACATCTTACACAAGACAATCGTATGCATCTCCTATATTTTCAAAGTCTTATTGTAACCAATAAAAATAATCGCTTTTACTTTGATATAATTGTTCTAATAGCTCTGTAAAAGAATTTGCAATAATTGGTTGTTCTCCTACAACTCCATGCCTATCCCAAAAGCTATCATAACATTTTCCTAAACGTTCTTTAAATAAATCTATTGTTATAAATTGTGGACTATCTTCTGCTATAATAAACCAGTTATTGCTAATGTCATCAGGAACATCTTCGCCTGTTATAATAGGATTGGCTTTTTAAAAATCTTCTATTCCGACTATTTTCACTGAATAGTTTGATTTTTCCCAAAACGTAATCGAATTATAATTCTCAAAATAAAATCTCAAATCATCAGGTAATATAAATTCTACTTCAATATTTATAGGTTTTTCTCTTCTCACCAATTTACAGCCGTTTGTTTCTGAAATTGACTTAAGAATTCTTTGAAGTCTTTCCATAACATTCTTTTTCGTTACCATTGTGCAAATATACATTTTTATTGGTAACTAACAAAAACACTTACTTAATTTGGGGACTTACTTATGTATTTTCTTTTTATAACTACTGCTTGAAAAATTATAATTAGAAAATTAAAAAACATAATTACAATTTTAAAATTTATAATTATATTTTTGGTGGAATATAATAAGAATTTTCTTCTCTGTAATTCTCTTCCTCTTTGAACAGAGTTGTTTTCCTTTGAAGCGTTGGGAATATCAAAATAAATAACTACATTTGCAGTTGTACACTTTGTGTTTAACAACATACAATTTAAAAGCTTTTTATGCTAATGAATTAGTTTTGATATTCCACTGACATCCGATGATATTATAGACAAATATGAATTAACAGGATTGTGTGTGTTTCCATATACCAATGAACGGTTATATTTGTGTTCTCTATATAATAAAAGTGTAGACCCTTATAAGGATTTAATCTTCAACAGGAGCTTACCAGATAATTATAGATTAGCTGTTGAGATTATTTCAGGAGGTTATGACGATAAAAATCGCAACGAAATTCTAAGTGCATATAAAGTTCAAATCTAAAAGATAGGCTAAGTAGAAACTACTTGGCAAATCAAGAAAAGAATAGTTGCTGACAATATGAGAGTAGGAGTAATAAAGAAACAAAATGAATAAAGTTGAATTGTCTAAACAGCTACAGTCTATGGGAATTTCTCCCAATAAATATTCGTTAGAAGGCTCTGTAGCCACTTGGGATACCATTGTATTAGTCGAAAACTATAATATCTGGAAAGTATTATACATAGACGAACATGGTAATCAAAACGAACTTGCATCTTTTAAAACAGAAAATGAAGCATGCAAGTTTATTTATAATGAGTTTAAATGAAAAGAGAAGTAAACTTTTTTAGCTTAAATTCCTCATTAAAAAAGCTTAGAATGGAAACATATTCTATACTTTTTAGGGAAATAATAGCCGAATTTACTTCGTGCGCCTTAAATTTTCTATGCCAGTCCAAATAGCATTTTCGAAACGTGCCATTGAACTTGCTCTATAATGATTTACCCACGTATCCGAATTGCTTTGAATGGTTATTTCAATTGTGCATAACACATCGTCTTCGGTCGTAGATTGTGGCAAATCTTTTATGAAATAAGCATCTTGATTACTTTCAGATGTCTTTATTGTATCAAGTGGAACATTTGCCAAACGGAAAAAATCTGTAGAACTTGTGAAATCTAATTCACCTTTATTACTAATTGAAGCTGATTCTTTTTGGTAAACTTCATCTTTATTCGTACCATCAAGTGGCGGACCAGAAACAAATTGTCCTAATGCAAAAGGCTGACAATAAGCAAGTGTAAATGTTTTAAATCCTGGACAAATAATATCCAATTCATCGAAAAGGGCATTACCTTCTCCAAACTGTTCCATAGTTTGGCGTACAGTTTCGTCTAAAGTAGGAACATCGTTGTCTAACTCTTCAGCTACTTGCGTATTGTTTGCTATTGTGTTCCACAAGTTTAGTCCAATTTCTTTTATCAGCTCGCGTTTATTGTTAATTATCAAGCTACTCATATCTTTCGGAAAAGTAATAATTGGTTTTACACGTTGAAAAGCTCGAGTTACAGCATCTATTATTTTACGCTCCTGTTCGGTTACCACTTTTGTTATGTTGCAAGGCTTCGTAATATCAAGCTCCATAGTGTAAGTATAGTTCGTACATTCTATTACTTTCAACGAGAATGCATTGACATAAACTTCACCTGGCTTTGCCCCCTCAAAAATATTATTCATATTGTCGGTTTGCAACAATTGGTAACCATTTATCGTGTTATTCGTTGTTCCGTCTGCAATATTCTTACAAATCACTTTGTACGAATACTCATAGCTTACGCATTGTCCTTTTTGGAAACACGGCTGATAAGTTTGTTGTGGCTGCGCTGCAACAGCAACAAAAGCATATACAATAAATATAAGCGTTATTAATCTTTTCATATTAAAGACTCACAACCAATGGTGGTTTCTTTCTTTTAGCAGATACCCTTTACTTGGTTATTGTTGTTTATGGAGAACAAAAATACCCAAAAGTTTCTTCATAGCAAAATAAAGAGGATATTTTTACTTTTATTATAAAAAGAAGAATCCTAAAACATTTTTGTCCGTCCAAAGAATGTTTTAGGATTTCCTTTATTTATTGTAATATCGTTATTTGTTTACCGCTCTATTATTATAGTCTACCTTGATATTGTTATTAAATTTATCTGAGTATGTCTTGATAGAGATTTACAAATACCTCATTAACGAAAACACTCTTGTTTCTACTTGTCTTCGAATGCAGTCATCAATGTTGAAACCACAAATGCTGTTGTTGCTAATAATGCTGTTATCATAATCAATCCTTTCTTTCTATTTTTCAGCAATGCATCATTTTGCTGTTTTATTCATTGTTATCCTTAATTTCTGGTACAAAATTAATAAAAGTCTTGTTATTAAGTAACGATAAAGTGCAATTTTATAAAAATAAAGTTGTGCCTACTATTATTTTATGATATAGATCAAAAGATTTATTCCATTTTATCAAATTTGTAAGGTTACTTAATATCAGGCTAAATGTACCGGTCTATTGTGCTTCCATCACATATAAAATTATAAATACAACATATAAAATTATAAATACAATAGTGTTAATATTTCCTTTATAGCCCTATAACCATTGTTAGATGTAAAGAATGAACAAACGAAATATTTTTTTACAGTGCAAATATTTGCTTTCCTGGTTCTTGCTATGCAACTCCTTTTCTTATCGACAAAACAAGATGCCAAAACGTACATTTAGGTGTCCTGAAACATCTAATCAACTTCTCATTTCATTTATTTGAAAATAATATATGTCGATTTTTATAATCATAAAGGAACGGAAAGAATAATTATCCTAACAAAAAGATATTAATTGTCTACTCAAACTACAATAAATACGATTAGAAATAGATTTGAAAAAGCATTCAAGAAAGACAGACTGAGCCTTTAAAAGAACTTAACTGCCATACAAAAAAACAAGAAGTAATACAAGAAAAAGCCTTGACTGATATCACATCAATCAAGGTTCCAATACTAAAACTAAATTAACCACTAAAAAAACTGAGACAAAGGTAATGATTATATTTCATACTACCAAATATTTCTAATACTTTTTTTGTATATTTTTTATGGAAAATATTAAATCTACTGTATCGTATTATCTGTTAGTGGTTTAATTGATAATAAAAAACGAATAATGTAAGTTTTTATCGACTAAAAAACTTTTCATAGCTAATAATGTAAGAAATGGCGTAATGGACATTTCAGAAATCCATATCCTATACAATATGTCTACCCTAAAACAACATCTAATGTCATCATTAGTGCAAAACCAATTGCAAATCCAATTGTAGAGAGGTTGGAGTGTTCTCCTTCTGAAGCTTCTGGGATAAGTTCTTCTACAACCACATAAAACATAGCACCAGCAGCAAAACTTAATAAATAAGGTAAAGCTGGAGTTATAATGCTTGCCAAAAGAATTACAAGTATACCACCAATAGGTTCTACAACACCGCTGAGCGAACCAATTATAAACGATTTCAAACGTGAATTGCCAGCTTCACGCATTGGCATAGAAATAATTGCCCCTTCTGGAATATTCTGAATGGCAATGCCAATAGCCATTGCCATCGCTGCAGTTGTAGAAATAGCACTGCCCATTTGTAATGCGCCTGCTAAAACAACACCAACTGCCATACCTTCTGGCAAATTATGAATAGTAACAGCAAAAGTTAGCATAGCTGTACGACTTAACCTGGTACGAGGTCCTTCTGGTTTATCACTTCCGATATGAAGGTGTGGAGTTATATAATCGATGAGCAACAAGAAAGCTATTCCAATAAGAAAACCAATTAAGGCGGGAATTATACGTAACCGTCCTTGATCAGCCCACATATCCATCGACGGAATAATGAGCGACCAAATAGATGCCGCCACCATAACTCCGGAAGCAAAACCTAATAGTGCCTTTTGTAAACGAGCAGGCATCTCGTTGCGCATGAAAAATACGAAAGCAGAACCTAAAACTGTTCCCATTAGTGGTATTAATAAGCCAAATATTGTTCCTATCATTATGTTGCCCTTCTTTATATTTTATATTTATTTTCCAAGTAATACTTCCTAATTACGTGATGCTTAAATAAAGCTTACTATTATTGTATTCGATTTTATAGATAATCTATTCTTGGTTTTCTTTTCTCGTCAGAATTCGTCCTGTTTCCCATAGCAAGTTCTTTGCCCAATGAGCAGCAATAAGTGCGGAAATAATGGCGACAGCAGCGTCAATCCACAAAATATCCCAAAGCATAGCACAAACAATGCCGACAACTATGCCTGCTTTCGATAATATGTCGGACAGCAGATGCAGATAAACAGCATGGCTATTATAGTCGGTCATTCCATTTTTATCGTGCATCACGCGCGCGCAAACAATATTTGCCAATAGTCCTATAACAGCAGCAATAATGGCAAAGTTATGGTTTATAATATGTTCTGTATGCCCATTTAGACGTTCGAATGCTTCAATAACGATAAATACAGCTGTTGCAAGTAGAAATATTCCACTTGTGAAAGCAGACAAATTCAATATCTTATTAGTATCGTAGCGTTCCGACTGTCTATTTTGCAAACGACGCACCAAAATATACGCAGTCCAATTCAATCCTAATATTAGCTCGTGAGACATTAGATGAATTGCATCGCCCAAAAGTGCCATTGAACGAGAAACAACACCAACAGCAACTTCAATGGCTACAATAAACAACGTGAAAAGTACTACAAAGCGTACTCGTTTTTCTTGTTTGGTGGTCTCTATATATTCTGTTTCCAAATTTTTAGTCCTGTCTTAATGTTTCTTTTTTGCTGCTTTACATCTTCCATACTTGATAAAAAGCAAGATGTCATCTGTATTTATGCCTTCTATATAGCATTAAAATGTTTCAATGCATTCCAAATTCCATCTTCATCTACTGATGCTGTAACATAATCTGCAACCGCTTTAACATCATCGTTCCCATTTCCCATAGCTACACCTATTCCCGCTGCTTTTAGTATAGAAAGGTCGTTGCCACCATCACCGAAAGCAATACATTCTTTAATATCAAGTCCTAATTGCGTTGCTACTGTAATTAAAGCATTCCCTTTGTTAGCTCCTTTTACAGTAATATCGGTAAATAAGGGGTGCCAGCGTGCCGAAACGCAATGCGATATCTCAGGCATTATTATTTTTTCTTCATCTTCCGTAAAGAAAGGAGTCATTTGCAATATAGGCTGCCCTTTTAGATCTGCTATTGTCTTACTCTTGTCTACATTATTTACACCTAAATCATTTACAAAAACATCTGTAAAAACTTTTTTGTAATTATATATTATTACCTCTCTCTTCCCACATATTGCAACACAATAATCGCGTTTTCCAGCATCGTCTATCATTGTTTTCACATCATTATCAGGAATAGGCGAAAGCAAAAACTCACGATTTCCCATAAAACAGTAGGCACCATTAAAAGTAATATATCCGTCCACCAAATGTTTTATGGCATCAATATTAGTAATGAGTGCAACAGGACGACCTGTTGAAATAAATATCTTTATCCCATTCTGTTTGGCCTCTGTTAAAGCGTCGATTGTAGATTGTGGAATTTTGTGAGTTTTAAACGATATAAGCGTACCGTCTATATCAAAAAATGCAGCCTTTATTGTCATATCCTATCTTTTTACATTTGCAAAGTTACTAAAAAAAATCAGTATATAAGCGTGATACAGAAAAATACCAAAAAATGAGTATTATAAACAGTTACGAACAATGTCAATAGAATAAGACCGGAATAAAAAATAAGAGGTTGCACAAATTATTTTGTCCAACCTCTCATATCTAATTTCCCTAAGAGGGAATAAACTTTGTTTTATTTCACAACAACTTTCTTGCCGTTGATGATATAAATACCCTTCTTAGTTGCAGACTCAGCCGGGAGACGGCGACCTTGAAGGTCATAAACAGTCTTTATTTCAGTTTCGTTGTTATTGATACCGTTAATACCTGTTGCAAAATCATTGTTAAACAAGATATTAAGTTTATTCAGACCATCATGACCGATAATATATGCACGGAAAGCATTAACTGTTGCTGCCGGTTTCAACTCAAATGACTTAGCATCAGAAGAGAGTACATATTCGTTATCTGTCAATGTTCTCTTTGCAGAAATACCTGTAAAAATGAAGTTTTCATTGTTTACAGAGCTGAAACGTGTAGCGTTATCAAGGATCTGAACGTTATTTGCGCTGAAAGTTATGTTCTTTCCTACGAGAGCCTGAGGAACAGCCATCAAGTAAGGAACATTGCAGTTGAATGTTTCGTTAGCATAAACAAATTTCAAATTATCTGCATTAGAACCTGCAAACTGCATTAGGTAAAAATCGTTAGCTTCACCATCTTTAATCTGCCATTTCAAATTCTTTGCTCCATCAGAAATAGAGGTTGGAGTAAATGGAATATAAAGACCATCGTAATTTGTCTTACCATCAGAAGCCTTGTCGAATTTACGTGTATAAGTAATTTGGTCTGCAGTAAATGCTGCCGGACAATAGAAATCGTTACCATCAGTTAGAACAACTTTTGCAGCTTTACCGTCTACAATGACATTTTGTGCTGGCAATCCTGTTGCAGAAGCCTTATCGGCATCTACATAGTATAATATGTTTGGATTGTTGTTTCCTTCAACTGCTGTGAAAGAATTGCCACGCAAATCTACTGCAGCTGCATTTTCGGGGATTTTAACGGTAGAAGTAGGAGCATAACCTTGTCGTGAACCATCACCGTTATAAACAACAATACCTTTCTTGATTGTTGCATATTTATATGAACCAGGCTTAATATCTACCTTTTGACCTTTAATAAATGTTATAAGTAACACATGCTGACCAATTGCACAATTATCGAATGTGAAATCAATTGTAGTTGATTCGCCTGGTTGGAGTGAAACATCTTTAGATTTACCAAACTCTTGGTCAGAATTGTTATCAGCTTTTACTCTTGCTATTGTTAATTTGTCGTTAAATGCAGCAGTTCCGTTATTTGTAATCTTAACACTACCGGCAAGTCTATTATCGTATATAGTTGAACCTGTAGCACCATTCAAAGAATAGCTATAACCTAACTTTTCTTTTGCGGTAGATGCATTTACAACATTAACTTTACCATTGCCAAGTGCCTGATAGTTCTGGTAATCTTCTGTTACACATAAAGAAATTTTGTGTTCGCCAACCTTATCAGCATAGAAGCCCATTGGAATTTCTATGCTGCCCTTTGCAGGAACAGTAACTGGTGCTTGTGAATGGATTTGCCTTCCTGTCTTTCCTGCAGCATTTGTTGTTTCATAAACCAAATAAACAGTTGTATGCACTTCATGGTCGCCTACATTCTTCACAGTAATATTTACATTGTTCATTTTACCAACAACGCCACTTGATGTTACATAGAAGTTTGAAGCTCTCAATTTAGTGAAATCTCCATAATTATCAAATTTCAATTCGGTAGTCTTACCTGTGTTGTCAATTGTTACAGTTGCATACACGTATGGGTCATAGAACCACTTATCATTAGAATCCTTTGGACGCTGAATAGGTGTTACTTTGTATACACCTGCAGTTTTTAGACCTGTAATCTGAACGGTACTTCTTTTTAAATAACCAGGCTCTACAGACATAGTTGTAAAATGAGAGATTGGAGTTACACTGCCGTTATCTTCTATCTTACCTAAACCTGTTTGAACACTTACAGCCTCGTTGTTAAAGTTAGATAATGTGTACGAAACTGTATTTTGCCATTTTGATACACCTGTAATATCTGGCTGCAACATTAAAGCGATAGGTTTTTCTGTGGTATTTGGAGATAGACCAATAACGGCATTCTGTCCCATACCATACCCATCAGAAGTAGAACTTGCACCAATACCTGCAGTATTTTCCGGATTAAGAATTGCTACTTTAAAATATCCGTTAGAAGAGCCACCCCAGCCCCAATTTACATGGAAATATCCTTTACCATCATAACCATCGAGAACAAAACAGTGCCCACCACCTGTAGACTGACCGCAGAAAACAACTGGACGTCCTGCTGCCACTTCATTATAGATTCTTGTTTCAAAATCAGCTAAATTATAGTCTTCACGAAGAATAAAAGAAGCATTGTAGTTGAAATATTTATTGAAAGCAGGAGCAATGCTGTAAGCTGTAGTACCTGAACCACCATTTATGGCTCTATCGTATTGCATCTTAACAGAGCGACCAACATACGCCATCAATTCAGCAACAGCTTTCTTCTTCTCTGCTGATGTACTTGCACTATATGTTGTCTCGATATTTGCCCAATCAATTTTCGCTCCAGCAGGAACACCGTCTACAGAAACAGTTTTATATTTATTCGAACCATATTTAGCCTCATTTTCATGAACTCTACAACTATATGAATTCATTGTATTCATTACTTCGTTTGGCCACTTGTACTTATACATGGCTTGTGCCATTGCAGTAGCGACACAGCCTGTTACAAGATTTTCGCCTGTTGTGCTATATGGGTCTTTCGGACACAAATCACTGTAAGGTGCATCTTGGTCCCACAATGTTTCCACCAATGGAGCAACAGGTGTTCTTGCTTCCATCTTGCTTGGCACCTTTGCAGTCTTTTTTACATGATATTTATCTAACAGACTGATTTCTTGTGCCATTCCGTCCATAAAGCTTCTTATGTTTTCAGACATATTGTTAATGTCGAAGCTTGTTGTTGTACTATAACCAAGAATTTCTGAGGTACGATCGTCACCAGACACTATTACAAATCCTTTGCCATCTTGAGCATTGAACACATAATAAGGAGCTGTAGCATTTGGTCCCTGCGCATTCATTCTCGGAGCATAGACAGCATTTGTACCTTTTAATTGCTTGCCATACTGCTGTAGAAATTTTTTAGCAGTCTGACTTGCAGTACTTAGCTTCACTGGTGCTGCCCACGATACTGGCGAAAGCAACAACATAAGAAGCAGGCTCGTCAAAGTTTTTTTCATGTTTGTGTAATATTTAAATGAAACTTAAGTATTAAAATCTGAGATTATATTTCTTCAGTGGTTGCAAATTTAAATAAATAATTGCAAACCACAATACTTTAAATGCAGTTTTTTCAAAAAAACTTTTCAGTTTGCTAAGAGAGCTGTGTAAAATAGTACTTTTCCTCCATAAGACTTATGGGTACAATGTGTTTACAGAATTATAAGAAACAGAGAGATTTTGAAACAAGTTTCCCAAAATATAATTAGAAACTTGAAAAATTCTAATTATAAATTTTTATTTTGTTATTATAGATTTATATTTTGTTATTACAATTTTTCTCATGGTTATAAAATGCTGATTATTATATATTTACCCAGCCTAAATTATTTTAAAAAGTAGTAAGTCTTTGTACTTTCAGTAATTCTAAGTATTTTTGCACTATGATTTTCTATTTCTCAGGCACAGGAAACAGTCGCTGGGCTGCTAAATTGTTAGGACAATGTCTCAACGAACGTATTGTCTCTATGAACAAAACTGCCGAAACGAATACGAAGATTGTCTTGACAAACGACGAGGTCGTTGGTTTTGTTTTCCCTGTCCATGGCTGGAGAGTGCCTCGCATTGTATCCGACTTTATGCGTACTCTTGAATTTCACGAGGGGGATTTGCAGAACAAGAAAGGTCATTATACCTTTTGTTTGCTAACAGCGGGCGACACTATCGGGCGTACTATGGAGCGTTTTGCAAGAGAATTGAAAGAGGTAAAGTCTGAAACAACATTAGAATTAAATGCTGTCGAATCGGTAATAATGCCAGAATCGTACGTCGGATTGCCCGGAATGGATGTGGATAAACCTGAAAAGGAATTGGAGAAAATAAAGTCTGCCGAGAAAGCAATCGTCCGTTTTGCGTCGATTGTTAAAGGAAGAGAACTTAGCCAAGATAACTTTCCCTTAGGTTGGAAAGATTTGGAACGTGGTCCCATACCAGGCTTCTTTTCCGGACCAGTGGGAGGTTTCTTTACCCGTTACCTTATTACGGACAAACCTTTCAAAGTGGACAGAAAGAAATGTATTCGGTGTGGAATATGCGCAGAGGTTTGTCCGGTAGAAGATATAGAAGGAGGAAAAGGAAGAGAACCAAAGTGGAAGCATAATGGAAAATGCCTGACTTGCTTTGCATGTTACCACCATTGTCCGATCCATGCTATTGAATACGGCAACAGAACGAAACATAAAGGACAGTATTTCTTTGGAAGAAGAGATGGATAAGGTTCAATAAGGATTGGACGAACAAATATTATCATAGAATTTCAATATAAACAGAAAACTATAAATTAAGGTTAAGATGAAAAAACTATTACTCACATTTTGCCTGATTGTTACTGCAGTCGTTGCAAGGGCAGCTAAAGCTGACCCTACTCCATTTACAGTAATTCAGCCCGATGGCACTAAACTTACATTAGTATTGCACGGAGACGAACACTTCAGTTGGACTTCCACGCTCGACGGCGTATTGGTTGCCAAGAAAGACAAAGGCTATTATGTTGCGAAGATTGCTCCTGACGGCACATTGGAAGCTACGGACTTACTGGCTCACAATGCCGATGTCCGCACCACAGCCGAAATAAAGACGGCAAAGGCACAAAAGAAAGCTTTCTTCTTCAAGAACGCTGCCCGGAAGGTAACAGCAGCCAGGCGTGCGATTGGCATTGGACAGTCTTCGGTTCCTTACTTCCCACACGTTGGCAGTCCGAAAGTATTAACAGTCTTGGTAGACTTCAGCGACAACCCCTTTACGGTAAAGGATCCCAAGGCAAGTTTCGAGCAATACCTTAACGGAGAAGGCAAGCCTGTATCGTTAGGCACCAATGAACAGCTGAACTACGGCAGCGTCCGCCAGTACTTCAAAGACATGAGCAACGGAAAATTCACTCCACAATTTGGTATAGTCGGTCCATATCGCATGCCAAAACCTCTCGCCTATTATGGCAAAGATGCAGGTTCTTCTCACGATGTGAACATTACGGAACTAATAAAAGATGCCTGCGAGGCTGCAAAAGGTCAGGTAGACTTGAAAGACTACGACAGCAACGACGACAAAATCATAGACTTGGTCTATGTTGTCTATGCGGGTTATGCGCAGTCGATGGGTGGAAATTTAGCTACGGATATCTGGCCCAAGTCGTCGGTCTCATACGGAAGCATCGCCCTTGATGGTTATACCATAGGGCGTTATGGTGTCAGCAACGAACTGAATGCCAACAGAACTTCGCCTAAAAAAGAAGGGAAAGTTGTAAAAATGATTAATGGCATAGGTCTATTCTGCCACGAATTTTCGCACACGATGGGACTGCCCGACTTCTATCCGATTGCCACAGAAGCACAAATTGACAACCAAGGCATGGAATACTGGGACCTGATGGACGGTGGAGAATACACCAACAACGGCTTCTCGCCCACTCCCTATACGCCGTGGGAAAAGGAAGTCATGGGCTGGACGTCGCTAAGAACACTGAAAGATGCTGCTACGGACGTTACGCTGCAACCCGACGAAGCATGGAAAATAGAGAGCGACAACAGCGACGAGTATCTCATTGTGCACAACATTCAGAAGAAAGGCTGGCACACGGGAATAGCCAAGTTAGGGCACGGAATGCTTGTCTACCGCGTGAACTACGGTAAGGACAAGGTGAACATGTACGACCGTGTGAACGACACTCCCGGCAAACCGGGCATGACGATTGTTCCCGCCGATGGAATGTTGTACTCAAGCTACACGGCAAAAACAGACGAAGAACGAAAAAGATACAGAACAAGCCATGCCGGCGACCCATTCCCGGGCACGAACAATGCCTCCGAATTGCTGGAAGTACAGCTCAATCTGAGTACTTTAAAGAAGCCTCTATATAATATAAAGGAGAACTCAGAGGCACAGACCGTTACTTTCGACTATCTGAAGAAGTCGGACCCCACAGGCATCAGCACGGTTTCTACCAATGGAAAAGCAACCGACGACAGAATTTACACCCTCGACGGACGATACGTAGGTACAGCCCCCGCTGCCTTGCCGAAAGGTATATATATAAAAGGTGGAAAAAAGTTTGTAAAGTAAGCCGGACGATACACATAACCGGCATTACATTTTATATAATACTCACTACAAAATCAGAGGTGCTTCCCATCGCAGGGAGCACCTCTTTCCGTAAATATCAGCCCGACCACCCTATCCTTTTACACATTTCCTGCTACTTTCCCACTCGATTGCAAGCTATAATTGCCACGAAATTAGTTTACAATTTTAAGGTCAAATCCTATCTTTTTCCAAGAAACATTATACCTTCCAAAAAGAACGTTTATATATTTTATCAAAAATGTATATACCTTTTACCCAAAAAGTATATACTTTTCACTCAAAACGTATATACTTTTCATCGAAAAGTATATACCTTTTTACAGAATTACAACTACATTTTACAAACAACTGAATATCAAACACTTAACTCAATCCGTTTTTGTGAATTTTGTCATTGAGACTATGGTCTGAAAAGGTTGCATCGGTCAGCTGTTTCCTCTCATCAGACAAGAGGATTGTATAAGAGAAAAAGATGATTTTTTGTAATAAAAAACTACTGACGTATTAAATTCCGCCCCGCATCAATACGCAGGAAAATGAAAAGCAACAGCGTAAAACCCCAGAGCGAAGAGCCTCCGTAACTGAAAAATGGCAGCGGAATGCCAATGACCGGCGTCAGACCAAGCACCATTCCCACATTGATAAACACATGGAAAAGGAAAATTCCAGCCACGCAATAACCATAGACCCTGCCAAACTTGAAAGGCTGTCGCTCTGCCACATACATCAACCGAAGAATTAAAGCCAAGAATAACAACAGAACTGCAGCTGAACCAAGGAAGCCTTCTTCTTCGCCTACGGTACAAAATATAAAGTCAGTGTCCTGTTCCGGCACGAAATTCAGCTTCGTCTGTGTACCATTTAGGAAACCTTTTCCTTGCAATCCGCCCGAACCAATAGCAATTTCGCTTTGATGCACATTGTAACCAGCACCCGCAAGGTCTTCGTCCAATCCTAACAGAACATTAATTCGCACACGCTGGTGGGGTTGCATTACATCGTTCAGAACATAGCTTGCAGAATAAAAGAACGCAATGGAACCAACAGCAAATAAAGCAATAAAAAAGTAATGACTAATGCGTGTGCTCAGTGCGTTATAGACCAAATAGCCTATCATACCTGCAGAAATGATGAGTTGTACCCAGACAACATCGAACGGTATGACAAATTCGGAGAATAAAAGGCAGAGCAGAGTGACGCCAAGAGAGAACAAAAGAATCTTTCTCGCCTTTTCCTTGCTGCGCAAATATGTCCACACCATTCCTGCACTGAACATCTGCACAAGCAGCAGCACACAGAACTTTCCCACGGACGTAGGCGTGTCCCACAGCATGACATCATCGTATTTCACGCCTACAACAAAATAAACTATCATTGCGACACCCGTGAAAAGGAACGAACCAGGCATTCCCTCACGGTAGAACATCAGGAAGAACGACAGATAAACAAGTGCGGAACCCGTCTCGCGCTGCCCTACGATACACAACATCGGCAAGAAGATTATGCCTGCAGCAGCAGCCAGATGCTTCCAGTTGGAGATGGTAAAACCATATGCCGACATGAATTTTGCAATAGCCAGAGCCGTTGCGAACTTGGCAAACTCCGCAGGCTGCAGGCGCAACGGACCTAAAACGATCCAGGAACGCGAGCCCTTTATGGAATGCGGATTGAAAATTGTGAGGAACAACAACAGCAGCAACAACGCATAAACAACATAGGCAAACGTATCGTAGACACGGTCGTCCATCATCAATAATACAAAGCCAAGACAAATGGAAGTGCCGATCCAGACAATCTGCATGCCAGAACGCGACGACAGCGACAAAATGTCGGTATCGCCATAAGTGTAACTCGCACCACAGACACTAACCCAGCCAAAAGAAAGCAATGCCAAATAAATTCCTATCGTCCACCAGTCCAGTGAACGCAGAACGCCTGGTTGTTTGTTCGATTTATAATTACCTGCCACTATTCTGTCCTTTTCCTTTTATAAAGTCACTATTTCTTGTCGTCATTCCTACGATTTTCTTTGTCTTTTTTCTTCCCGCTATTGGGTTTGTCCCTCTCTTTGCCTTTATTCTTCTCTTCCTTTTCAGTCCTTATTTTTATCTCCTCGTCGTCCTTTATAATGGGGTCGCTCAACGGTTGCTGCTTCTTTTCTTTCTCTTCCGCATCTCGTTCTGCCTTCAACTGACGGGCACGTTGCTTCGCCTCAATATTCTGCCGCTCGCGAACGATGCGCAAAGAATCCTTTATATGATTTACACGCTTTATCGAATCTAACCGCAAAGAATCCGAAATACTCAACTTACGTTTAAAAGGATAGCTGATATGACGCCTTTGTATCGATGTAGCCTGAGTTTCATCGTGAGGAGTCAACTTCCCATTTATATATTGCTCCATCATCAGAGAGCCGATAGGGACACCATAGACTGCCCCGAATCCACCATTCTCTACATACACGGCAATTGCAATCTTGGGAGATTCCACAGGAGCAAATCCCATAAACACAGAGTGATCCTTACCACGATTTTGTGCAGTACCCGTCTTTCCTGCAAGTGTATATCCAGGATGTACGGCATGGGCACAGGTACCACCACGTGCAGATGAGACCATTCCTGCAACCACTTCGTTAAAAGCCCGTGGCGTTCCCATTACTTTATGCATCTTTAAATATTTCCGGTCTAATTGTGCTCCTTGAATCTTCCGTACAACATGTGGAGTATAGTAGTATCCACGATTTGCAATAATAGCACCAAGATTTGCAATTTGCAATGGAGTCAGATTAATTTCTCCCTGCCCTATAGCAATTGAAATGACCGATAATGGATTCCATTTCCCAAAAGCATTATCGTAAAATTCTGCATTCGGAATAAGTCCTCGCTTCTCTCCTGGCAAATCGATCCCCAATTTATAACCAAATCCCATTGACACCATATAATCGCGCCATCGGTTCATTGCATCGTCAAGATTCTTATACTTTCTCCTGTTAGAAAGCATATAATATAGCCCCCAACAAAAATAAGCATTACACGAAGTACTTATTGCCGGTACAATAGAAATAGGCGAAGCATGTGCATGACAGCCTACATGAAGACCACGAAAAGAAAAACCATGATGACATGGAAAACGAGTAGAATCGCTCACAATTCCTTCGCTGAAATAAGTAATTGCCTGACTTGTCTTAAAAGTAGAGCCAGGAGGATATTGTCCCATTATAGCTCTATTAAGTAAAGGTTTAGAGGGATCGAGTGTCATTCGCTGTTGATTCTTGCCACGCATCTTCCCTATCATTTCACGAGGATCGAAAGTTGGCGAGGAAACCATTGCTAATATCTGACCGGTCTTAGGCTCAATAGCTACAATCGCTCCTATTTTTCCTTCCATCAAACGTTCGCCAAGAGCTTGCAAATCGGCATCAAGACCTAATTGCAAATCACTTCCAGGCTTAGGTCGCTGGTCGTATTGACCATCTTTATATCTTCCTTTAATACGCCCATGAGCATCACGAAGAAGAATTTGCACTCCTTTCTGTCCACGTAGTTCTTTCTCGTATTTGCGTTCAATTCCCATTTTACCGATATAATCGCCTGGTTGGTAATAATCATCAGTTTCAATATCACTTTGACTCACCTCTGCCACATCTCCCAGAACATGTCCTGCGATTGTTCCGCTGTATTGGCGAATACTGCGCTTTTGTATATAAAAACCAGGGAAACGATAAAGTTTCTCTTGGAAAGAACTAAACTCTTTATCGCTTAATTGCCCCATAAAGAGTTGCTGGGTAAAACGAGAATAACCTGGATTCTTTGTTCTATCCTTTATATCTTTCATACGTTGAACAAAGAAATCCTTCGTAATATTTAAAGCTTTACAAAATTCTAAAGTATCAAGACGACCTTTTTCTTCGTTCATTACCACCATAATATCATACGCAGGTTGGTTATAAACGAGAAGTTTTCCCTTTCTGTCAGTAATTATACCTCGGGAAGGAAATTCTATTTTCTTTAAAAAAGCATTAGAATCGGCACGTTTGCGATAGTCGTCACTTGCTATCTGGAGTGCAAATAATCGTATTAAATAAACAGTGATGATAGCAATAGCAACACCACTAAGAATAAAACGGCGTTTCTCTAAATCATAGTTAATCATGCCCGACTCCTTACATGTTCAATTACTAAAAGGAATAACAACGTTAATATAGTACTCCCTACAACACACTGTAACCAAACAAAGAAATTAAAGAAACTAAACATATCTAAGGAGAAAAACACAATGCAATAAACAAATGTCAATATCAGACTGTACCAAACATATCGTCCGAAACCAAGACTCGTTACTCCTGGCTGCAAATCTTCAGCATTATCGTGCGAAACGAACGCACGTAATATATAGGGTTGTAATGCTGCAATCAAAGTTAAGGAACCTGATGACACTCCTGGAGTATTTGAGAAAGTGTCTATGAGTAATCCCATAATAAATCCCCACAAGACAATTACCCATTGTGGACAGTTTCTTCGAAATAAAAGAATGAAATAAACATAAGGTAAAGGGGTAGCGAAACCAAACAAATGAATATGATTCAGCACAAATACTTGTGCAAGTACTAATATCAGAAACCAGCCTAATGTCTTTACAAAATCTATATTCATTTCTCTAATCGTGTACTATAAGTTCCTTATTTTGTTTTATAACACTTGCCTCCTGACACAAAAATGCAAAATTTGAGCGCATTTAGTTTGTTTCAGAAAAATCTGTATTCAAATGTCTTATAGAATCGTTTGCAGCATTAATCACCTTCTTTTTCTCTCTTACAGTAGCATCATCAATAATACAAACATCTCGTAAATTACCAAAATCGGTAGACAATTGCACCGCCAAACGGAAAGAAAGTCCGTCTTCTGAATTATAAACATGCTTTACCTTACCTACTAAAATACCAGCAGGGAAGATTGCGGAATATCCACTTGTAACTATTCTATCGCCTAATTTAAATTTCGCATGACGTGGAATATCATCTAAATAAGCAACGTCTTTTGCACCGCCAGTCCATCTTAAATAGCCAAAATAATTCCTATTTTGTATGGAACAACTAATATTCGACTTAGAGTTCAAGACAGGTAATACTATAGAATAATGTGTTCCTACCAAGTAAACCACTCCAACTACACCATTCCCACATGCAACCCCCATGTCTTTCCGAACTCCGTCCCACGAACCTTTATCTATGGTTATAAAATTCTCTTCTTTATCAAGTGAATTAGATACGACCTTCGCAGGAATCAATTTAAAATCAGAAAGAAATCTGTATTGTCCTTTCCGTACTATGTTTGGATCTCGAGTCTTGTCATAAAGCTGATCTGAGAGTTCTTTTATTTGATGTTCTAAAAGTAAATTTCTTTCTGTCAGCTCTTTGTTCATTTTACCCATCGAAAGATACGATGTCAGTGAAGAACTCAGTTCATAGACTTTACCCGCCATGATATTGGCAGAGGTAAACCACACGCTTCCTTGGTAGTTGTTGAAGCGGAACAGAAGTACCAAACTGGCGATTTCCAGCAAAACAAAAAGAAACCAATGCTTATATTTGGCAAGAAATTCAGTGAGGTTATTCATTCTTACAGCTTATCGACAAAACGAAACCGACCATTGAAGAAACTTTCAGTGCATTTCTCCAACAGTCAGCCCTATTCAGTTTGTTTATCTCATCAGGAACGAGAAACGGTCTACATTATTCAATGCTATACCCGCTCCCTTGGCAACACTGTGCAATGGGTCTTCAGCCACATGGAACGGAATGTTAATCTTATCGGTCAAACGCTTGTCAATTCCACGTAACAAAGCACCGCCACCACTCAAATAGATGCCATTCTTTACTATATCGGCATACAATTCAGGCGGTGTATTCTCCAAAGCAGAAAGAACTGCATTCTCTATTTTTGCCACAGTCTTGTCCAAACAATGCGCTATTTCCTGATAGCAGACTGGTACCTCCATTGGCAACGCCGTGATACGGTTTGGCCCGTGAACGATATAATCCTCCGGAGCCTCGTCTCCTAAATCGGTCAAAGCCGAACCGACGTGCACCTTAATACGTTCCGCCATACGCTCGCTGACGCGAACATTGTGTTGACGGCTCATATATTCCTGAATATCAGCAGTAAGGTCGTCGCCAGCAACACGAATAGAGTTATTGCAAACGATACCACCTAACGAAATAACAGCTATTTCTGTACTACCGCCACCAATATCAACTATCATATTTCCTTCAGGTGCCTCTACGTCAAGCCCCATACCAAGAGCAGCTGCCATTGGCTCGAAGATAAGATAAACATCGCGCCCATCGGCATGTTCGGCAGAGTCGCGGACTGCACGCAGTTCTACTTCGGTAGACCCAGAAGGTACACCAATCACCATACGCAAAGACGGAGAGAACAAGCGATTACCACTATGCACCATCTTAATAAGTCCCCTCATCATTTGTTCGCATGCCGTAAAGTCGGCAATCACACCATCTCGAAGTGGGCGAATGGTACGAATATTGGGGTGTTCCTTCTCATACATCATCTTGGCGTCGTTGCCAACGGCTATCATCTTGTCCGTGCGGCGGTCGAGTGCTACTACTGAAGGTTCATCAACAACTATCTTATCATCACTGATAATGATAGTATTTGCTGTTCCCAGGTCCATTGCTATTTCCTGGATAAATGAAAAAAATCCCATTCTAAAATATTTGATATGTGGTGAAAACGGGGACAATCCCCATCGTCATTTTATTATTTTCTTTCTTATATGCTTGCCATCTACAAACGCTTACGGTCTGCAAACACTGTTTTTACTTACTTCGCAAACCAATTATGTATTGCCGTATCGTACCGACTGGTAACCGCAAACGCACGCTCTGCAAACATTTTCCGGTCTTCGAGTCCTGTCTTTGCACCCTGCTTGTTCAGCAGTTGCAACAACACAGGGTATTCTGCCTTGCTTGGAATAATGACAACATCATTGAAATTCTTTGCACCTGCACGTATCAAAGAAATGCCGCCAATATCGATTTTTTCGATAACATCAGCTTCGCTTGCACCGCTTGCTACGGTTTGTTCAAATGGATACAAATCAACAACAACCAAATCAATTGCCGGAATTTCGTATTCAGCCATTTCTTTCCGATCGTTCTCAAGTGCACGACGTGCCAAAATCCCACCGAATATCTTGGGGTGCAATGTTTTTACACGACCACCCAAGATAGAAGGATAAGTAGTTATATCTTCAACTTTCTGACATTCATAGCCTAAAGACTCTATAAACTGCTGCGTACCACCAGTACTAAGGAATTTCACGCCCTCATCGTTCAGTTTCTTTAAAATATCTTCCAAACCATCTTTGTGGAATACGGAGATTAAAGCAGTCTTAATTTCTTTTGTATCAACCATAGTTGCCTACTGTTTCAATTTGTTTTGCAAAGATACAAAATAGTGCAATAAGCAAACAAGATTTTTAGATAAAAAAACTTTAATTCAGCTACATTATTAATCAACATCAACATTAAAGGTGTCCATTTCTGAGTTTACAATATTGCGAATTATTTATAAGCTGAATGTAAAGATACTAATTCGCAAAGACAAAATAGCATTTCGGAGAACCTATTTGTAATTCTTGGAGCAGTAGAAAAATACTGCGAACAAGCATTTCGATTCAGCTTTCTGAATAAAAGAGTGTCTTTTATTCGTTGCATAGCTTCGCCTGCATACCTTATTATATATAGAAAAATAAGACAGCAAAAGTGTAAAAAAAAAATTATAAATGTACCTATCATCTAACCAATTAATTATCAATATGTTATAAAACCTATTATTTCATATCTCAAAAGAACCTCTTTTATATGTAAAAAGCGTAGGTTTTACCTCGCCAAACAGCCTCTTTCGCAATGCCAAAGTACAGTCATCTCTTTTCAATAAAATTATATTTACAAATTCAAGGACGTTTTTTATTCACAGCTTTCAGCAAGAACAAGAAAATAGTTCCACCAATAAACTTTTACAAAACTAAAACTTTGGAAGACAGAAATTAGAGACATTCAGTACTTTTCTCATAATTTCTGAACTGCAAACTTCTTGTTCCTACTAAATTATGATGATAATGCAGATATTCCAAAGCAAGTATGTAGCCTCGAAAGAAGTTTCCTCCAATATTTTAAGTACCTTTGCACTATGAACTTTAGCAAGACTATATTGAATTGGTATGCCATAAACGGACGAGAACTTCCATGGCGACAAACCACCAATCCATACGCTATCTGGCTGAGCGAGGTTATTATGCAGCAAACAAGAATTGCACAGGGAACAGCCTACTGGGAACGTTTTATGAAACGTTGGCCTAACGTTCACGAATTAGCAAAAGCTACCGAAGACGAGGTTTTAAGAGAGTGGCAAGGACTGGGGTACTACTCTCGGGCACGAAATTTGCACAAAGCAGCACAACAGATAGTAAGTTTAGGGCATTTCCCACAGACTTACAAGGAGTTAATGCAGCTGAAAGGGATTGGCGAATATACTGCAGCTGCAATTTCTTCAATATCATTCGCAGAATCCATAGCAGTAGTAGACGGCAATGTCTATCGTGTTCTTGCTCGCTATTTCGGTATTGACACGCCAATAGATTCTACCGAAGGGAAAAAGGTTTTCAAGGCTATGGCGCAGGAATACCTACCGAAAGAGGCTCCTGCAGCTTACAATCAAGGAATGATGGACTTCGGTGCCATACAGTGTACACCAGCTTCACCCAACTGCGAAGTATGCCCATTGGTAGATACTTGCTTTGCGGCAAACAACAATAAAGTGGCCGAGTTGCCTGTAAAAGCAAAGAAAATAAAACAACGCGAACGCCATTTCTCCTTTATATATATAAGGTGTAATGGCGAAACTGCCATTCGTCGCCGTGGCGCAGGCGACATTTGGCAAGGCTTATGGGAGTTGCCAACGAAAGAATTGCTGGGCAATGCCTTTGAAAATGCCACATTAATAAAGAAGGACGTAAAGCACGTACTTACCCATCAAATCATCTTTGCCGATTTCTATCTGTTAGAAACTAACGTTCCTCCCACCCTACCTGCCGATTATATATGGATAAAAGAAAGCGAGATAGAACGTTACGCCCTGCCTCGCCTTATAGATTTGCTCGTTAAAAGTCTGTGAAATAATTATTTTTCGCTACGCATCCTTCTTGCCAAACTTAGGGTCTACCTTCAGCAAAGATGCCACAATAAAAGGGAAGATACACGATGCCATAACCAAAACAAAGAAGAGGCTGTAGCCTACGGCATCTGCCAAAGTTCCTGCAAATAATCCCGGAAGCATCATTGAAAGTGCCATGAAACCCGTACAAAGGGCGTAATGGCTGGTTTTATGCTCTCCTTGACTGAAGTATAGCATAAAAAGCATATAGGCACTGAAGCCAAAACCATAGCCAAAGTTTTCTACAAAGATGGCTGCACCGACGGCAAAAAGCGTAGAAGGCATTGCAAAACCAAGATAAACATAGGCGATATTGGGCAAGGTAATGGCAAGCGTCATGGGCCAAAGCCATTTTTTCAGTCCGTCCTTGCTGGCTACCAAACCACCTAAAATACCTCCAAGCAGCAGTCCTACCACCCCAACAACACCATTGACAACGCCGAATGCCTCTAAAGAAAGACCTAATCCGCCCTTATCGGATGTTGCTCTAAGGAACAACGGACCTACTGTGTTCAGTAACGCTTCGGGCAAACGGAACAGAAGCATGAAAGCAATGGCAACCAGAACCTCCTTTTTGCGGAAGAAACTTGCGAATGTATCTAAAAACTCTTTGAACAGTTTGG
This sequence comes from Prevotella nigrescens, assembly GCF_031191185.1. NCBI lineage: Bacteria > Pseudomonadati > Bacteroidota > Bacteroidia > Bacteroidales > Prevotellaceae > Prevotella > Prevotella nigrescens. The sequence continues at coordinate 1,967,204 of NZ_CP133465.1, forward strand.
AAGCTGAAAGTTGCGTATGTTCGGCATCGGCATCGGGTTTTGGCAATACGTATCTATGGTAAAGACTCAGTCCGATGAACAAAGCTGCCAAGCCATAGAATACCAATGCCCATGAAAGTTGCACCTTCATGTACTTGTGCAGCAGTCCGGCAAGGGCTACCAAGCCACCTTTTCCAACAACCATCGAAATGCGATAGAACGTTGAGCGAATACCTACAAAGAAAGCCTGCTCGTGCGAATCAAGGCCTAACATATAGAAACCATCTGCCCCGACATCGTGAGTAGCACTCGAAAAAGCCAGCAGCCAGAAGAAACAGATAGTGCCTTGCAACCAAAACGATGTGTTAATGGTGAACGCCACGCCTGCAAAAGCTGCCCCAAGCAGCATCTGCATCGACAGTACCCACCAGCGTTTCGTGCGGATAAGGTCGAGAAACGGGCTCCATAAAGGCTTTATCACCCAAGGAAGATAGAACCATGAAGTGTAGAAAGTTGCTTCTGCGTCAGTCAATCCCATTTCCTGATAGAACACCAACGACACCAATACTACTGCTGCATTGGGCAATCCTTCTGCAAAATAGAGTGTAGAGACCCACGCCCAAGGCGATATTTTCTTTTTAATATTCTGTTCTTGCATTTTAAATCCACATTTATAATAATGTGCAACTCTGCACATCGCTTGCAAAGGTAAAGAAAAAAGCTAACATAAAAACAGAAACTACCGCCATTTTATGGGAATGTTATCTTAACTTTGCACCCACAAAGGAATTTAGAAAGGTATGAAAGAGCAATTTTCAAGAACAAAATTACTGTTGGGCAGCGATGCGATGAACACCTTAAAAAACAGCAGTGTGCTGGTTTTCGGTATCGGTGGCGTGGGTGGTTACGTCGTAGAAGTATTGGCACGCAGCGGCGTTGGGACAATAGGAATCGTAGACGACGACCACATTGGACTATCAAACATAAATCGACAGATTATTGCTACGCACTCTACACTCGGACAAGCAAAGGTAGATATAGCAGAAGAACGCATAAAAGATATAAATCCAAGTTGTGCAGTAAAGAAGTTTCAGACATTCTACCTTCCTGAAATTGCCGACCAATTCGACTTTACAGCATACGACTATGTGGTGGATTGCATTGACACCATAGTGGCAAAGATTGACATTATAACACGTTGCCACAACCTTAGAATACCTATGATTAGCAGTATGGGGGCAGCCTTCAAGTTAGATGCAACACAGTTTGAAGTAACCGACTTATTTAAAACGATTAACGACCCTTTGGCAAAAGTATTAAGAAAGAAACTCCGCAAGACCAACGTGCGTAACGTAAAGGTGGTTTACAGCCCCGAAGAGCCGCTAACATCTTTATATTCAGACGACAATGAAGATATTGACAACGATGTTGCAAATATAGAAACTATTGCACACAAGAAGCGTTCCACACCAGCTTCAAACGCATGGGTGCCTGCCACTGCAGGATTAATAATAGGTGGAGAGGTGATAAAAGACTTGTGCAAAGCTGCAAAAACGATGCGTAAAACAGACATCAATAAATAGATATTTCTTTGGAACGAAAGAAGGAATGTAAATAACTCAAATAGTGTTCTAAGTGTTAAATATCACATAAAAAACGCATAAAGTTCAGGTTTTTGCAAGATTTAAAAGCCAAGAATTTTGTTTATACTCTAAAAAGTCTTAACTTTGCGCTACTTTAAATCATACATAAACAGTTTTATGCCTAACATCGTTACAGAGAAAAAGAATAGAACGGTTCTCTATCATCTCATTGCAATCTTGGTTGTAAGTATCTGGGGTGCAACGCTTGTAAACACAAAGGTTGTTATACAAGGGGGTATGCGTCCCGACGAAGTATTTCTGTCACGCTACATCATAGCCTATCTTGCTATGTGGACTCTGTCTTACAAACGACTATGGTCCGCTAATATCAAGGACGAATTGCTCATGGTGGCATGTGGCGTTTTAGGGGGTTCGCTCTATTTCATACCCGAGAACTTTGCAGTACAAGTGGGTAGTGTAAACGATATTAGCTTCATTCTCTGCACATCGCCGCTGTTTACAATGTTCTTGGCAATACTTTTCTGCAATGAGAAACTAACAAAACCTCTTGCCATTGGTTCGATTATCGCCTTGATTGGCGTATCGTTCATTATATTTGGTGGCAATAACGAATGTGCTACGGCAAGCAACCGTGTGTTGGGCGATGCTTTAGCACTGCTTTCAACAGCTTGTTTTGGTGCTTACTGCTTACTTCTTCGTCCATTAGGTCTGAAATACGGCGCAGCTTTCATAACCCGTAAAATGTTCTTCTATGGCGCATTAACAAGCATTCCATTATTCATTATTACACCTTGGCATTATCCTGTAGAGAACTTCCTTACCGATTTGCCCGTTACTTTTAACCTTCTCTTCCTCGGTTTGGTTGCATCTTTCTTCTGCTTTGGTGCATGGAGCTTTGTTACAGAGAAAGTTGGTGCAGTGAAAATAGCCAACTATAACTATTTCAGTCCTATTTGTACTGTTATCATCAGTGCCATCTTCTTAGGCGAGAAAATGACAATAGAAGCAGCTATTGGTAGTGTGCTAATTCTGATTGGTGTATTCTTTGCCAATAAGAAATAAATACATAGAACAACAAAACAGTCTTAATGCGATTTGCATGAAGGCTGTTTTGTCTAAGGTCTCATCAAATATTAAACTGCATAAACCTTAAAGTTTACCATTACAATAATCCATTTCTTCTAACTCAACCCAACCTGCATCTTTTATTTCTCGTAAAAAAAGACGTGCACACATCTCTGCATCATCGCCGGCACGGTGATGTTTTCCATAAAATATCTCAAATTGATTGCACAGATAATCGAGCTTGTTACAGTCAAAATCGTAAAGATGCCGAGCTGCACGAAGCGAGCAATAATAGTCAACATCGGGAGTTGGAAGAGCATAATGCTTTAAAGAATGGCGAATACAACTTATATCAAATGCAGCATTGTGAGCAACTAATGCTGGACAATCTTTTAAATACTTGGTTATCTTATTCCATATTTCAGGAAACATTGGTGCATCAACAGTATCTGACGGCTGAATACCATGTACTTGAATATTCCAATAATCATAACTATTACCTTCAGGACGGACTAACCAAGACTTGGTTTCTACAATCTTACCATTTTTTACAACACAAATACCAGCTTCGCAAATAGAATTGCGTTTAGCTGTAGCTGTTTCAAAATCGATAGCAATAAAGTTTATATTATCCATTTTTTTAATTATAACAATTCAATCTATTTTTTGGATCCACACTTTCTATAGAGTCAATCAGCAAGTGCAAAATTAAGAATAAACTTCGAGGTACTCCTCCTTAGATGTATAAAAGTTTAGTCTTTCTCTCGGTCTTCTGTCTATTTTCTATTGAATAGAAGCAATTCTTTTATCGATGACCTACTTGGTTTATTCCTTTGGGAATATATTGCCTCACAAGTTTATGGGTGTTTCCTACTCCATCTTTCTGCCATAAGCAATAAGCATCCATAAAGAACACGGTAACTCCAAGCAAACATTCAAGATAGAAGTGCAATGTTTATTATTTATAACCAGAACAATAACTTTTATGATTCAAGCCATTTATCTTTTTTTCATATGCCGTATATATTTTTTCGTGCATTAAAGCTTCTAATATATCTCCTTTTACTCCCGATTATAAATCTTTATAAACAATTTGGGGTTGCATCAGAAATGATACAACCCCAGTCTTATAAAATAAATATTAAAATTTAAACTAAAGTCCTAAAGCTTTTTTTGCATTTTCATTATTTGGATTTACACTCAATACTTTGTTAAAGTATTGTTTAGCCATTTCAGCATTTCCTAATTTTGAATAGTAATAACCGAGACCATAGTAAACTTGCTCAAGATATGCTTTTGAATCTGCATCGAGATTTGGTTTGGCTTCTTCAAATGCAGCAATCTTCTTATAAATATCAGCAACTTTATCAGCATCATTTTTCATTTGTGCAGCATTTGCTTGATTTGACCAAATCCAATCTGAAATAGAAGGGAATTTAACCACCATCTGATCATAGATAGCAATAGCCTTATCTAAATAAGAATCTTTTAATGTTCTATCTGTTTCCGTTTCAGCTTTCTCTACCCATGTTGAAGCAAGCTTCGCCCAATCGTTAGAGTTTGCATTGGGCTTCTTTGCCAAATAGTCCATTTGAATTTGCAAAGCTTTATCGCCATCTCCTTGCGCTGCATAAATCTCTGCAATGGTTTTCATTGGTTCAAAATTTTTCTTATCCATATCGAGTGCCTTGTTAAGGTTCTCCAATGCCTTATCATACTCTTTATTTCCAGCTAATGCCTTTCCGTAAACAGCATAATCATTGGCAACTTTTTTACCTGTGCCAGCAAACATTTTATTAGCAAAGTCTAAAGCTTTTGGATAATCACCTTTTTCGGTTGCAGACATCATGCCAACACGAGCAATGTACTCGCTATTGGGGAAACGCTTTAAACCATCTTCAACAACTTCTAAAACTTTGTCGTACTTGCGAAGGATAAAGGCAGTATAACCATACTTATAAAAATTATCTTCAGTTAGGTTAGAATGATTTGCTTTGTCAAACCATGATAGTGCTTCCGCATACTTTCCATCACTAAGCATAATCTCTGCAGCAGTTGCTTCCACGGGGTAATTCGGTTCAACTTGACGAAGTTCCTCAAGTTTCTGGATTGATACTTGTGGGTTTACATGACGATATACCTTTGCATAACGCTCGTAAGCTGCTACATTATGGGGATCAAGACTAATTGCAGTTGCATAATTTTGAGCTGCAGCACCAGCATTACCAACACTATCTTGCAAAGCAACAATATCCCCAAGAAGAAGATATCCTAAGGTTCCATTCATCTTCTTATTAGAAACAATGGAATTGGCAATCTTCATTGCTTCAGTAAAGTTACGCTGAGCCAAATAGACATTACCAAGTGCTGTTAGTGCCTGCTCATCTTTCTTATAAGTTTTTAAATAATCCTTTATAAGATTTTTGCCAGCGTTCACATCATTAGGAGCAGCTTCTATGGCACTAATAATAGGATTAAGCGCAGCCTTATAGCTATCAGACTGAGCTAAGGCAGGAGATGATAAACTTAGTATCAAAGCTCCAGCTAATAAATATTTCTTTGTCTTCATAATCATCTATTATTCAATTAAACACGATATGAAATCCTCAAATAAAACTTATTACATAGTAAAAAGTCTAAGAATTCCATCAATTCTTTACCTTTACTTCACGAATGTTAATCTCAGCACGAGAAGGGAGTAGCCCCGTCTTTAAGATTATTTTCTGTCCGATTGGACCAGCAATAAAATTTGCAAATGCCCATGGCAATGCTTTATGTGGGTCTGCAACAATTGCATATATAGTTCTCACAAATGGATAACGCCCATCAAGGAAATAAGCTTGATAAGGTTGCCAACTGTTATAATCTTCAGCTTTGCTCGTTTTAGATATTGCCATTACACGAATATCATTTCTGAATGTAGTGTTTGTAGAATCGCTTCGATCGTTCAACCAATTCGAACCTATCACACCTATTGCGTTTGGAGTCTTCTTCACGTAGTCTATAACTGCTTTACTATTTTTAGCTGCTACAATATTCTGACTCTTTATATTTTTTCCTTCCAAGATTGAATCAACAACAAAATGAAGTGTTGCTGATGCTTTATTATCGAAAACAACTTCGATATTACCTTTATTTGAACGTGGATAAAGTTGATTCCACTTTGTTACTTCGCCTTTAAGCAGACGTTTCACATCAGTAACTGTTATACAAGAATCTAAGTTACTTTTATTTATAATAAAGGCTATTCCATCGTATCCAACCGGAAAAACAGATGGTATAGGTCCTTTGCTCCTCAAGATTGCATCTTCACCTTTTTGTAGACCATGAGAGGTAAAAAACAAATTAACCTTAAGATCTAACAACATCTTCATTCCCGTATTATCATCAGTATAAATCGGTAAAAGGTGTGTCTGAGGATAACGATATTGATAAACTTGCAATTCCTCTTCGAGAAATTGACTAAAACTTTCGTCAGAGGCGAATTTAATCGTCCCTGACGTTGGTGTATCTGTTCTACCATCTACAGCCTTCTTTCTTCCACAAGAAGAAAGAGAGGCTACAGAAAGTATCAATCCTACAAAAACGTAGAATATGGTTCTTTTCATAAATTTAAATTGATATTAGTTCAGTTTGAAAGTAATTGGAAGTTGGAACCACACATTCGCAGGCTGTCCGTTATTCATACCAGGATTCCATTTGGGCATACTGTTTACTACACGAAGAGCTTCACGATCGAGAGCGGGGTCTACACCACGTATTACTTCTGCTCTACTTACAGAACCATCACGTCCAACAACGAATTTCACAACTACTTTTCCCTGAATATTATTATCAGCAGCAGATGCAGGATACTGCAAGTGAGAAGTAAGCCAAGCTTGAACATTTCCTTTGAAAGTTGGTTGCTGTTCTGCGAAAGTAAAGATCTTCTTTTCGATATCCTCCTTTGGGGCTTCAACCTTAGGAGCCTCTGCAGGCTTCTCTACAGGAGGAATAATCTGCTCTGGTGTTGCCACTGTACTTCTTTCAGCTACAACATTACGATCTTCAACACCTTCTTTGGTCTCAGTACCGATAGCCTTGGTTTCCTTATTCATCTTAACCATTGGAGGCATTTCTTCCTTAACATCTTTGTCATCTTTGATGACAGGTGCCGTAAACTTCACAGTAGCACGAGTTTCAGGAACAACTTTTTCGGGTTCAACTTTCTTAGGTTCTTCCTTCTTTTGTTGTTTCTTCCGCTCAGCTTGTTCCTTCTTTGCTTGTTCTAAAGCTGCTAATTCCATTTTTGCAGCATAAGCTTCTTGGGCTGCAAGCTCATCGTTGTGCTTCTTTATCTGGTAAGCCAGATATCCACCACCGATGAATGCAGCAACAAGCAAAATAACTAATGCCTTGATGTTTCGCTGTGAAACAGTCTTACGGAGCTGATAGGCTCCATACGCCTTATTTTTATCAGCGAACACCATATCGACCCATTTAGGATCGTATAGATCAATTTTTGACATGTCTTTTTTCTTTAATTGTTATACATCATTAAACTTTAAACCCTTTTGTTAAAAGTACTGTCTTTTCTTGTGGGGTAAGTTTATCTATGACATAAGTTGCAATATATGAAATCTGCATTTCATCGAGAATATCAACAAGATGCTTATAAGAAGCTTTATCAGTTGGCTTGATGATAACGGTTAAGGTTGAAACCTTCTTTCCATTTACATTACCTAACTTAATGTTTGTAAGTTCAGCTTGGTAAATACTATCAGGATAAGCCTTTTCATTAGCAGCTTTCTTCTTTTGCAATTCTTGTACGGCAAGACGCATATCATTATAAGGTATACTTGCACCATTATCGACTTCCTTGTGTTGAAGAACATAACGAATACCAGTATTTCCAGTTCCCCAATCTGCTTTTTTCAGCCAATTAGGGTTATCAAGCTGTGGTTTACCTTCACCATAAAGGATCTTATCTCCATCGCCTATAAATATAGTTATAGAATGTGATTCTTTTGCTTCATTCTTTTTTACATCAGGCTGTTGCTTATCATTACTTGGCATAGTCAACTCCATAGTTGAAGGCTTGCTAAGTGAGGTACAAAGCATGAAGAATGTGATAAGCAACATAAGCATATCAACCATTGGTGTAAAGTCTACACGAACAGTCATTTTTTTCTGTTTGCTTTCTTTTTTATTCGCCATTATTACTTCTCCTTAGAAGCTGCCTGCGCAGCCTTTTTAGCGTCCAACTGTGTAATCATATAGTAATGACTTTCATCCATATCTTGAAGTTCACTCATTACTTTCTTAACTGTACCATAAGGTGTATTTGCATCAGATTTCAAAGCAATTCGAACTTTAGGATTTACTTGGCGAGCCGCATTAATCCATTGTTGAAATTCTGTCATCTCATGCCCTTGAATACTATCGAGAGGGATTCCCATCTTGGGAAGTTCTTCGCCACGACTTCTTGCAGACATACTCAAATAAGTCGGCAATTTATCCATCGGGACACCAAACGTAGATTCTGCCAAGAAAGTTTTCTTTTGTCCTGGCTTCAATTGTGGTGCTACCATTTCGAGGATTTGAGCTAATTCTTTTGTATTGTCGTAGCTCATAAATACTTGGCCTTCGCCAGTTGGTTGACCTGCAGCATTCTTTTCAGGACTAATAAGTACTGTAAGAATGCCATTTTCCGGCACCTTCATTTCAGATACAGACCCAGGTGTATTTACTTTCACAGGCTCATTCTTTACAAATGTCGAGGTGAGCATAAAGAAAGTAAGCAACAAGGTCATAACATCTGACATTGGTGTCATGTCAATCCAAACGTCTTCTTTCTTAATTTTTACTTTACCCATAGTGATAATGTATTTAGAGGGTTAGCAAAAAATTAAGCTTCTTCTGCGTGGTTTACTTCGTATGTCTGAGCAATTGAGTAACCAACCTCGTCGAGTGCGTAAGTTAATTTGTCTACCTTGTTTGAGAAGTAGTTATAAGAGACTACTGCAAACCAAGAAGTAGCAATACCAAAAGCAGTATTAATCAACGCCTCAGAAATACCTGCAGAAAGTGCAGCAGCGTCAGCACCACCACCTGCAGAAAGAGCAGAGAAAGACTTGATCATACCAGTTACAGTACCAAGAAGACCTGTAAGAGTACCAAGTGTAACAAGTGTAGCAATGATAGGAAGATTCATTGTAAGGGTTGGCATTTCAAGCTGAGTTGCCTCTTCGTGAGCTTGTTGTATCTTTGCCACCTTTTGTGCCTTCTTCATATTTGCATTTGCTCCACTTTCCATTGCTTTGTAAGCATTAATAGATGCCATAACAACGTTTGCAACAGAGCCTCTTTGCTTATCACAAAGTTGAGAAGCCTTGTTCATATCGTTTTCTTTCAAAGCAGACTTGATGTTTGCAACAAATTTAGGAAGAGTGCCCTTACCGAAAGCGGTCTTCAAAGCCAACCAACGTTCGATAGACATTGCAAGCACTGTTAGCAATAATGTCTGGATAACAGGAACCACAACACCACCTTTATATATAGTTCCCCATACATCAGCTGGATTTTCTTTTGTTAATGGATCTTGGAAGTGCATGCCGTTCGCAAACCATGTAAAGAACAAAATGAATGCTACGACAGCGCAAAATGCGATAATCCAAAATGCGCCTCTAACTCCTGTGAAGCCCTCTGATTTCTTTTTTGGGGCTGCTTTTTGTTGTGTAGTTGCCATAAATGATAAAATTTTAATTTTTTAGTTATAAATGAATTGAATTATTAATATCTATTTGATTTTAAACTGTTTGTAAATTTAGCCTCCAAATGAATGTCAGCTTTTCTCACACATCTTTGGCAAAGATAGCAATTAATAGAGAACTATGCTCACAATTGACATCTTTTAACTGTTATTTTTTGCTTACATTTATTTAATATTTACATCATTATGATAGTTTTTTCACCCATTCCGTTCTGTTTCTTCCATTGATTTACGAGTAGTATCTCCTGTCAAGAAACAATATTGGTATCTTTACTTATCTTCTGAAATAAATTTCTCTTACATTATATCTCATATTATAATTTTTTATTTGCAATCCTTTTTTTTACTAAACGAGTTGTTATAAATGCAAATCGTGCCCCATTCGTTCCTTTTTCGTCTTTAAATAACGATAATCGTATTGTGTCGGACGTATTTCAATTGGAATATTTTCTATGATTTCCAAACCAAATGCTTCGAGTCCAACTCGTTTAGTGGGATTATTGGTCATTAATCGCATTTTGTGCACGCCCAGATGACGTAACATCTGAGCACCACAACCATAATCGCGCTCATCAGGCTTAAACCCCAAATGCAAATTAGCATCTACAGTATCAAGCCCTTGTTCTTGCAATTTATAGGCCGCAATCTTATTCATCAATCCTATTCCCCTTCCTTCTTGCTGCATATAGACAAGAACACCCTTTCCTTCTTTTTCTATCATTTCCATAGCTTTATGCAATTGTTCGCCACAATCACAACGCTCGCTGCCAAGAATATCGCCAGTTGCACAAGATGAATGGACACGCACTAATACTGGTTCGTCTTCCCCCCATTCACCTTTAATTAAAGCCATGTTCTCTACTCCGGTAGATGTCTGACGGAAAGGAATTAAGCGAAAGTGTCCATATTTCGTAGGCATATCTACTTCCACACCAACTTCAATACTTGATTCTCGCTTTAAACGGTAAGCAATAATATCTTTAATACTGATAATCTTCATTCCCCACTCTTTGGCTTTTTCAATGAGCTGGGGCATACGAGCCATCGTACCATCGTCGTTCATGATTTCCATTAATACACCTGCGGGAAAACAACCTGCCATCTTACACAAATCGACTGCGGCTTCCGTATGACCAGAACGACGTAGCACACCATTGTCTTGTGCATACAATGGATTTATATGTCCAGGCCGCCCAAATGTTTGTGGCGTCGAATTCGGATCCGCCAATGCTTTTATTGTTTCAGCACGGTCATGAGCTGACACCCCTGTTGTACACCCCTCCAACTTATCTACTGTTACAGTAAATGGTGTTCCCAGTACTGACGTGTTATCAGAAACCTGATGTGGTAAATCTAATTCCTTTGCACGTGAGAGCGTTACAGGTACGCAAAGAACACCACGTGCATTCTTCAACATAAAGTTTACCTTTTCTGGCGTAATCATTTCAGCAGCCATTATAAGATCGCCTTCGTTTTCTCGATCTTCATCATCGACTACTATAACGAATTTACCTTCTTTAAAATCCTTTACAGCATCTTCAATGCTACTGAGTTCGAAGTTCTCCATAATTGTATTGTATTTTAAGTTTAAGATCTATATTAACCATATAATGCGATCTTCAGTTTAATTTATGTTTATTTATCGTTACTTCTTTGTTTTTATTGTCTTTATTTCTGCAATAATATTCTCGTTAGTCTGCTTTATTGTTTTAAGATCTCGATATAGGCGTAATCGGAATCCCCACATTCTGCAATACAAGAACAATCCGACAGGAATTATAATAGCAGATATGATATTCAACCATCTGTATTCAAAAGGACGAGTATGTGCCCTTGTTATCAATATTGGATACTGGTTAACTTCCGAGAGTATTATTCTATTACGTGTATTGCTCAAATCTTCGATAACCATTTCGAGCTTTTTGCTTAGTTGCTCTATATCGTGGTCTGGCTGATATTTAAAGAACGTTCTTATAAAGTTGGGAGGCGACTTAAGTCTATTTTTTATAACATATGAATTTATATCTGCGTTCATTTTCGTAAGTCTATCAGCATCATCAACATAGTTTGGCACCCTAATAATAACTTCTTTACTACTGATATTTCTTTTCATTCGTAACCCTAAGATGCGCATCAAGAAGTTACGATATAAATCGATATTGAAAACAGCCGAATCGTTATTCGCTTTATAAGTAATGAAGATAGCCGTTGGGATAAGAATTGCAGGCGAAAGACCTCTTCCGAACCAAATAGCCCAATCGCCCTGTCGTGCCATTCTGTAACCCGTATTATTCAATATGTAATAAATAATAAAGACGAGTACGCTTATTATTATTGGGACGCCCAAACCTCCTTTTCGAATTATAGCTCCTAAAGGTGCTCCTATGAAAAAGAAGATAAGACAAGTCAGTGCTAATAAATATTTATTTATTTCCGCAATGTCATGCATTCTTATGAGTTTATCGCCATCACTCGTTACCATACTTTTAAAATCAAGATCGGAGATAATTTGTTGTGTATTCATCAATGTACGCTCTATAATTTGTCTCCGTTCCTCAGGGCGCATCTTATTATATACTGAATCTAAATTACATTTTTTAGTCGAAGCCAACGTTATGGCTTTAGACATATCAGCCTTTTTAAGTTTCAAGATGGGATAGGTTGCTTGCTGTGCATCACGATAATATGCGTTCCCAACACTATCGTAAACATGAATGAGCGAATCTTTATCGTGATGGATTTTAGCTATACTTTTCGTACGGGCATCGTCTGCAATTCCTGCCATATTGGTTAGATTAAAATCCGCATTGAAGTCTATTATAAGCTTTTTATGGACAAAAGACTCACGGCGATAAGGAACACTTGCACTACTACTCAACTCTTGTGAACGCATATTTTCGAACCATTCGCCATTCCACAGGTTCAAAACAAGATGCTTTTTCTCTGCCGTCGACTGTAACATACCCGAATCTGCAAGTATGATAGCCTGATCTTCGTATGAGTCGGTCATACGATAAATCATTATATTGTACAAATGCCCGGTCTTCAAATCGCGTTTTTCAACATAGAGATTAGTATCTGGAATACCATTATAGAAGATTCCCTCCGGTATTTCGAGTTCCGGACTCTTCTGTTTCATAGAGATTAGCAACTGATTGAAGTATTTCTTCGCATCAGGACCAATGCTGTTCTGAAAATAGAACGATATCAGCGCAATAAAGAATGTAAAGGCTATAACTCCACGGAAAGACTTTATCAGCGATATTCCGGCAGCCTTAATGGCTGTCAATTCTGAACTTTCGCCAAGATTTCCAAATGTTATGAGCGATGATAGCAGTACGGCAAGCGGCAATGCTTCAGGAACCATCATCAGGCTCATATACCAAAAGAACTCTCCAAGCACATCAAGCGTAAGCCCTTTTCCTATCAAGTCGTCGACATATTGCCACAAGAACTGCATCATCAGCACAAAAAGGCTGACGACAAACGTCCCTATGAAGAGCATTCCAAACTGCTTTATTATAAAAATGTCTAACTTTCTGATGCGGAACATTCTGTTTGTGCAATATCTTTAACGCACGATTCTCTTGCAAAAGTACATAAAATAATTAGAGTAATCGCCTATTTCCAAATTTTTTATATTCATAGAACGGTCTTAATACACTACAAGGTGCATAAATAGAGTATATTTTCGCTTATACAATCAATAAATTTTCAAATAAATTTTGTTGGTACATTTTTTTTATATACCTTTGCAACCGCTTTTCAAAAGCAACCTATTGGTAATTGAAGGCGGGATAGCTCAGTTGGTTAGAGCGTCGGATTCATAATCCGGAGGTCCGGGGATCGTAGCCCCGTCCCGCTACAAAGAAAGGAAGTTTGATGCTTCCTTTTTTTTATTTCCACATTTTGAGGTTCATAATAAATATATGAAAAGTCTGACTGCTGATTATGAACACCTACTTAAAAACAAGAACTGAACTTATCAATCAGGCTTAAGGTTTATTCTAAAAATTAATTAGCTACGAAGCATCTACAAGCCTTCCGGCAACTCTTTCTTGGGTGTTATGCCCAACATTTTCATATTGTCGAGGCGGCGGACAATGTTTCCCTTACCCTCACTAAGTTGCGAATGGGCTTTTTCGTAGTCGCTTTGAAGTCGCTGTATGCCTGTTCCGATTTTCAGGAAAGTCTCTCCAAACGAAACGAACTTATCGTAAAGGTCGTTCGATGCACGTAGGATTTCCTCTACATTCTTATTCATACGATAGTTCTGCCACATCGTACGGGTAAGCTGTAAAGCCATCAGGAGGTTACTTGGACTTAGCAAGATGATGTGTTTGCGGTAAGCATACTGCAGAATAGAGGGGTCTGTCTTAATTGCTGCAGCGTATCCGCTTTCGTAAGGGACAAACATCAGCACGTAGCCAATGCAGTTTGGCACTATCGTTTCGTAGTTCTTAGCCGATAGTTCGTCAATGTGCTTCTTTATAGACTTGATGTGTTCTTTCAGGAACAGCTCCTGTTCTATTGCATCGGTAGCGTTTACAGCAGCCTGATAAGCTGTCAGCGAAACCTTTGCATCGATAACAGCGTGCTCGCCGCCTGGCAAATCAATCACTGCATCGGGGCGGAAACTGTTTCCTTTTGCATCTTGATAGCTTCGTTGCAGGAAGAATTGTTCGTTCTTCGTCAGTCCACAACTTTCCAAAGTGGTTTCCAATATCATTTCACCCCAATCGCCCTGCATCTTCGTATCGCCTTTCAGTGCCTGTGTCAGCGATGCTGCATCGTTGCCAATGCGCTCGGTCTGCTGGCGCAACTCCTTTATGGCGCGTTCGTTATCTTCACGAATGCTTTTCACGGTTGAGGTTTGAACTTCCTGCAACAGTTTTATCGTTTCTTCAAATGTTGTTTTTATTTCGGTTTTGTTGCTTGCTCCCTCTTTTGTTGCAGCCGTTACGTTCTGGTTGAACGCCTCTATGCGCTCGTGCAGCGGCTTCAGAAGCGCATCTAACCGTTCTTTGTCGGCAGCATTCAGGTGTTCCCTGCTTTCCGAAAGCATTTGCGCAGCCATTGTGCGCATTTCTTCTTGCATCAGTTTTTTGCTGGTTTCCATCTGCTTCTGCATTTCGATGAGCAGCTTCTGACTGTGCTCACGCTCTGCATTTACGCTGTCGGCAGCATTCTTCTGTGCTGCTTCCAACTGGCTTTTTGCAACGGCAAGGTCGGCAGACAGCTTCTGTGCGGTAGTAGCAACTTGGCTTCGTGTCCACAGAAAGACGAGAAGCGCACCGAGAAATAAACCTGAAAAGAAATAAAGGAATGCCATTTTGCTTGTATTTAATCTTGAAAATAAACCCTTTTTACACGGTTGCTGACTGTTGTCAGCACCTCGTATGGAATGGTTCCCATCGCATCGCTCAACACCGTTACGGGCAAATGGTCGCCAAATATTTCAACGCTGTCGCCCTCTTCGCAGTCTATTCCCGTTACATCTATCAATGCCACATCCATACAGATATTGCCTATATAGTACGCTCGCTTGCCATTGACGAGGCAATAGCAGTTACGATTGCCCAACCTACGGTTCAGTCCGTCGGCATATCCAATAGGTATGGCTCCTATGACGCTGTCTTTTTCGATGATGCCACGCCGAGAATAGCCCACAGTTTCGCCTGCCGGAACATTCCGAAGCTGCAATATGGTAGTCTTAAGGGTCGATACATTGTTCATAATCGCATTGTTGCGCGGGTTGATACCATAGAGTCCGAGTCCCAACCGGCACATATCCAACTGACGTTCGGGGAAGTGTTCGATGCCTGCCGAGTTGTCCATGTGGCGCAAGATGCGATGACTGAAAGCTGCCTGCAACTTCTTGCTGCCTTCATTGAACAGTGCAAACTGCCTGGCAGAGAACGAATCGAAGTCGTTACTGTCCGAGCCGACGAAGTGAGAGAATACCGAACGCGGTATCAATGCATTCTGATGGTGTAGCTTTTCTATGATTTGGTCGATGTCGGTACGAGGATTAAATCCCAGACGGTGCATTCCCGTATCGAGTTTTATATGCACTGGGTAGCCTGTAATGCCCTCTTTCTCCGCTGCTTTAATCAGTGCGTCCAACAGACGGAAGCTATAAACCTCCGGCTCGAGGTCGTAATCGAACAGCGTTTTGAACGAACTCATTTCCGGATTCATTATCATTATGTTGCCCGTAATGCCGTTTCGGCGCAGCGTAGCACCTTCGTCAGCCACTGCAACCGCAAGATAATCTACACGATGCTCTTGTAAAGTCTTTGCTATCTCTACGGCTCCGGCTCCATAGGCATCGGCTTTTATCATGCAAACCAGCTTTGTTTCGGGCTTTAAGAAAGAGCGATACCAGTTCAAATTGTCTACTACGGCATTCAGATTCACCTCCAACACAGTCTCGTGCACCTTCTTTACCAACAGTTCGGTGAGCTTATCGAAGCCGAAAGAGCGTGCTCCTTTCAGCAAGATGACCTCGTCGTGCAGTGATTTAAACACTTTGCTCCCGATGAAATCATTTATATTGTCAAAAAAGTACTTTGTTTCCAAACCTTCAAAAGCCTGCTGTTGTCGTCCAAGTGCAGTTCCAATGCCGATAAACTTCTTTACACCACGCTCCTTCACCAATGCTGCCACATCGGCATAGAGTTGTTGTTCGGTCTCTCCACTTTGGTAAATGTCGCTCAAGATGAGTGTACGCTCGCGTCGTTTCTGGTCGGGACGGCGGTTCATAAAGTCGAGTGCAATGTCGAGCGAGTTTATATCGGAATTGTAAGAGTCGTTGATGAGCGTACAACCGTGCTGCCCCTCCTTCACTTCAAGGCGCATAGCGACAGGTTCGAGCACTGCCATGCGTTGCGCCAGCACATCGGGCTGGACACCAAAGTGCAGGGCTACCACTGCACAGGTTATGCTGTCGCTGATGCTTGCATCGTCGATAAAGGGCAGAGTGTAGCTTCCTTGCGTAGTCTGTTGCCATATATAGTTGATGGTCGATGTTGTTTCGTGCTTCTCAATGCTGTTTACATAGAAGGCGGCAGTGGTGTCGTGTTCCGACCACGCCAGCAGTTGTCCATCGTAATGGGCTGCTGTTATGCACTTCGCTGCTATCTTGTCGTCGAGCTGATAGACCAAGGCTTGCGTGCCTTTGAACAGCAACAGCTTCTCGTTGCACTTCTCTTCCAACGACGAAAAGTTTTCTTGATGGGCAGCTCCAAGACTCGTCAGTACGCCCACCGTAGGCAGAATGATATCGTGTAACGCCTGCATTTCGCCTACCTTGCTGATTCCTGCCTCGATTAAACCGATTTGCGAACTTTCATTCAGCAACCAAACCGACAGCGGAACGCCTATCTGCGAGTTGTAGCTCTTGGGCGAACGCGTTACATTCCTATCGTAGGAGAGCAGTTGCGACAACCATTCTTTCACCATTGTCTTGCCGTTCGACCCTGTAATACCGACGACAGGAATATCGAATGCCTTGCGATGGTGAGTTGTAAGCTGCTGAAGGGCAACGAGCGTGTTGCTCACTTTCAGGAAGTTTGCGTGCTTGTAAAGCGTAGAAAAGTTGTCGGGAACGTTCTCAACCACAAAGTTTCGCACGCCACGACGATACAGTTCGGGAATGTAATGATGCCCATCGTTGCGGTCAGACCTTAGTGCGAAGAACAGCGTTTCTTCGGGAAAGCAGAGCGAACGGCTGTCTGTCAGCAGGAAACTGATGCTCGCAGCAGCATCACCATACCGTTCTGCATTTATGAATTGTGTTATTTTTTCTATTGAATAGTTCATTGTTGAAATATTGAAGGAAAGCCTGCCGGCTACTATAAAATGTACGATGTCGGTTGCTTTCTATAATTTACAGGGTGCAAAGATACTGCAAAAACGAAGTTGCTGTATAGCTTTGACTTTCTTTTTCACCTTTTTTATCCTTATCGTTTCTGCTTTGCCGCACATTCAGGACATATTCCTTTCAGCATAAAGTTTACGTTAGAGAGTCTGTAACCCTCGGGCAAGCGGACTTCGGGAATGTCCACTTCGTGCAGACAAGTGGTGCGCTGGCACTGCTCGCAATAGAAGTGGGCGTGCATGTCGCTGTCGGTTTCATCGTCGTTGCTCATGCAAAGCTCGTAGCGAACAATGTCGTTGCCGTCTTCCATCTGGTGTACAACGTGCTGATTGCTGAACAATGTGAGTGTACGGAATATGCTCGACTTGTCTATGGTCTGCAGTTTCGTTTCCAATTCCTTCATCGAAACAGGTCCGTTATATTGCGAAATAGCCTCTGCAATCAGTATTCTGTTGGCAGTAGGCTTTACATTGTGTCTGGCAAGATGCGCTAAAATCTGTTCCGTGTTCATTGGTTTTCTACTGTTAATCCGTTGTACTTTTGTGCCAATAGCTTTGCCTGCTCCATTGTTCGCACCACAAAATCCTTGTATTCGCTGCTTTCCGGATTGAAAGGACGGTGGGCAAGGGCTTCTTTCACAGGTTTCCACTCGCGCAGAAACTCTTTGGCTGAGGCGGAGAAATACACATCGACAAGGCGTTCCCAGATGTATTCCACAGCCTGCTCGTTGGGGTGCAGCATGTCGGCTTTGTAGAAACGATAGTCGCGAAGTTCATCGTTCACAATCTCGTAGGCTGGAAAATAAGCCACATTGCTGTCGGTACGGTCTGCCATTACTTCGCGAACGGCTAAGAGCAGTACAGCTTTAGAGAGCTGACTCTCATGGTAGCCATACTTTGCATAGCGTATCGGGCTGACTGTAAATATTATCTTCACATCGTGGTTGCGCTCTCGCAGCAGTTCTATGGCACGGCACAGATAGTCTTTGCAGGCTGCTATGCTGAGTTCCTGCTCGCGGAACAGTCGTTGCGGACGCTTGTTGCAGTTGTCCACAATCTCGCCCGTCGCCTTCTCGATGTAGACGTGGTTGGTGCCCAAAGTGATGAAAACGGTGTCGAAAGCCTCTGTTCTCCGTTCTACCGTGTGCAGTATCGAAGCAGGGTTGTACATTACACCGAACGGATTTACAAGGGTTCGGAATTTCCAATCAACGAATTTCGCACCGATATTGCTTGCGAAACATGAGCCAACGAACAGCACACGCTCGCACGGCATTATCTCGAAACTCGGCTTCGGCACATTAACTATCGTTCTAAATTCCATATTTACAAAGGTACTGCTTTTTGTTCAGAAGCACAAAAAGTTTAGAAATGTTTTTCGTAATCTTCTGTCGGAAAGGTGGATTGAATGTGCAAGGGCGTGGTTTACCACGTTACTTCCACCCACGAAAAAGCAGTGCAGATATGGAGAAAATAATAAATCGAACGCTTAAAGTAAATCTTTGATTTTGTAAAGATAATTCGGAAAGAAAATGATAATTTCGATTTGACGTTGCGAAAACGTAGGTTTTGCGATGCAAAAGAGCCGCTTTTACCTTGCAAAACCCATGCTTTTGGAATGCAGAACAATAGATTTTATAACACACTGACAGACAATTTGTTATGCGATAGATATGCTTACGAAAGATATTTACACCTTTATAATGACTTTTCGCCTATACAATAAAGGTATATAGGAGAAGCTGGACGGTGGATAAAAGGGCTATTTCTTTTCAGAAAAGCAAGGCTATACAGTTCTCTTGATTGCCTAAAAAGCCTCTCGGTATTTGTTCTCATCTTTGTCGTCAAGCATAGACAAATAGCTGTTGTAGCGACTTTCGGCAATGTAATGCTCTTCCAAGGCTTTGAGAACGGCGCACCCCGGTTCGTGTGTATGGGTACAATTACGAAATCGACAATCCTTTGAAAACTTAAATATCTCTCGGAAATAACTTGTGAGTTCTTCCTTGTCGATATCGAAAGTACCGAAACCCTTAATGCCCGGCGTATCTATGATGTACCCTCCGTAGGGCAATTGCAGCATTTCGCTGAAGGTTGTGGTATGCATTCCCGTGTTGTGTGAGTCGGAAATTTCAGCTGTACGCAAGTGAACTCCAGGTAACAAAGCGTTAATGATTGTAGATTTGCCAACGCCACTATTGCCACTCAGCAGCGTTACCTTATCTTTTAGCAATGGTTCAAGCTGTTTTATACTTCTTTCTGTAGGTGCATCGTTGGTGGCTTGCAGTGTTACGCATTTGTAACCTATGCTTTCGTACAAATGAATGGCGGCTTCTTGGTATCGCCTTTCATCTTCATCAAGCAAGTCGTATTTATTGAAGACCAAAACAACAGGAATGCGATAGGCTTCGGCACAAGCAAGAAAACGATCGATAAACGTAGTTGATGTTTCGGGATAGTTTACTGTTACAACGAGAAAAGCCTGGTCGAGGTTGGCTGCTATGATGTGGCTCTGCTTGGAAAGATTGGGCGATTTGCGTATAATATAGTTCTTTCGGTCTTCAATTTCGGAAATAAAGGCGGTACCTTCCTGATTGATGATGAGTTGTACATAGTCGCCCACAGCCACCGGATTGGTAGAACGAATGCCCTTTAAGCGGAAATTACCCTTTATCTTGCTTTCGATAGTTCGCCCATCATCGGTCTTTACGGTGTACCAACTACCTGTATTCTTTATAACTAAGCCACGCATTACTATACAATAAACCCTTTACTTACCTTCAATGAGGTAAATAAAGGGTAATGTTTTTATACTGTCATTATTTCTTTTTCCTTTTCGGCGAGAAGTGCATCTATGCGTTTGATGTATTTGTCGTGAATCTTCTGCAAGTCTGCCTCTGCGTCCTTTTCGAGGTCTTCAGACAATCCGTCCTTGATAGCCTTCTTCAATTTATCCTTAATATCCGCACGGGCGTTGCGCACTTCCACCTTTGTGCGTTCTCCAATCTTGTTGCTTTGCTTCACAAGGTCGCGGCGACGCTCTTCTGTTGGTTGGGGAAGATTGAGGCGTATGACCTCTCCGTTGTTCTCAGGAGTAATGCCAACGTCGGAGTCCATGATGGCTTTTTCGATGTCTCGGATAGCTTTTTTATCCCAAGGTTTAATAGCAATGGTGCGTGGGTCGGGCACTGTTACCGATGCAACTTGGTTGAGCGGTACCATTGAACCGTATGAACTGACTCGCACTCCGTCGAGAATTGCTACGTTGGCACGTCCTGCACGAATACGCTGCAACTGCTCGTCGAGATACATTGCAGCCATTTCCATACGTTCTTCGGCTTCGTTTAATGTTTCTTTAACATCTATCATAAGTATACGTAATTAATTGTTTTGAGATACAAATTTAGGGATTTATTCGTAATTGCGCAAAGTTTATCAACTTTTTTCTATTCGTCTGCGTAGATTTCAGCTGCCAAAATGCGCATTGCTTGCTCCAAATAATGAGCGTCCATATCGTCGAATGCATTCAGTTCTTTACTATCAATGTCGAGCACACCCACTGTTTCGCCTGCCCCATTGTATATTGGCACAACTATTTCGGAACGAGAAAGTGAGCTGCAAGCTATGTGTCCGGTGAACTTTTCTACGTCGGGAACAACAAGCGTCCGGCGTTCTGCAAATGCAGTTCCACAGACTCCTTTTCCCACAGGTATATTAAAACAAGCTGTAGTTCCTTGGAATGGACCTAACTGCAACGTGTCTTCTTTATTCAGAAGATAGAAACCCGTCCAGAAAAAAGTATCGAAAGTGTGGTGAATGGCTGCTGCAACGTTTGCCAAGACGCCAACCGTGTTGTCTGCTTCGCCTTCTATGAGGGCGGCAATTTGCTTTAACAATAGTTCGTATGTTTCTTTTTTATTCATTGGTTCTTTACTTGTTTATGCGTTTATGGCTGCCATTTCGGCTTCTACCATATTGGTTAGTTCTACGAATTGTGCAATCGTCAGCTGTTCGGGGCGTTTTGTCATCACTTCCTGCTCGTAGAAACCTTCGCGCGGTTCGGCTGGGAACATCTGGCGCAGGCTGACGCGCAGCATCTTGCGGCGTTGGTTGAACACCGTCTTTACCAAACGCTTGAAGAGTTTTTCGTTGCAGTCGAGCTTGCTGACACTGTTGCGTGTCATTCTGATAACGGCACTCTTTACCTTTGGAGGCGGATTGAATACGTCTTCATCGACCGTAAACAAGTATTCCACATCGTACCACGCCTGGATTAATACCGACAGAATGCCATACGTCTTGTTGCCGGGTTGCGCTGCCATACGCAAGGCAACCTCGCGTTGTATCATACCCGTGCAACAAGGAATAAGGTCTTTGTAGTCGAGCATCTTGAAGAAAATCTGCGACGAAATATCGTAGGGATAGTTGCCAGTAAGCACGAATTGCCTGCCATCAAACACCTCTTCGAGGTGCATACGCAGGAAATCGGCACCCAAAATATTATTTTTTAGCGTAGGAAAATTCTCGTTAAGGTAGGCTACACTTTCCGCATCTATTTCCACAGCCTTTACTTCCCGGGGCTTTTCAACGAGGTATTGGGTGAGCACTCCCATGCCCGGTCCTATTTCTAAAATCGGTATATCGGGGCAAGCGTCCACAGTATCGGCAATGCGCTTCGCTATATTCAGGTCGGTTAAGAAATGTTGCCCAAGATTCTTTTTAGGCTTAACTGATTTCATAAATTTTCTTTATTTGGCGACAAAGATAAAAAAAATATTCTATATTTAAAAGCATTTGTGTATCTTTGCTTTCCGAATGGAAACGAAGAAGTTACTCTATAACATTGTGAAGATTGTGCTACCTCTTGTTTTGGGTGGTGGCATTCTTTATTGGATGTATAGAGATTTCGACTTTGTACAGATGCGCAAGGTGGTAACGAACGAAATGGATTGGACATGGATGCTGCTGTCTATGCCGTTCGGAATACTTGCACAAACCTTCAGAGGCTGGCGCTGGAAACAAGTTTTAGAACCGTTGGGGGAGAAAGCGCGCAATTCTGTTTGCGTTAATTCTATATTTCTCTCTTATGCAGTCAGTCTTGTGGTGCCTCGAGTAGGTGAATTTGCACGCTGTGGGGTATTGAGCCAATACGACAATGTACAATTTCCGAAAGCTTTAGGAACGGTTGTTACAGAACGGGCAGTGGACATTATAATTGTCATGTTGATGGCACTGTTTGCAATTCTGTCGCAAATAAAGATATTCACAAACTTTTTCTTCAGAACAGGCACAAGTGTTGACAACATCTTCGACAAGTTCTCATCAACGGGCTGGATTGTTACAGGCATCTGTGCAATCGCTGTTGTCATCTTGTTGTACATTATTCGGAGACACTTACCATTATATAAGAAGATGAAAGGTGCGCTGACAGGAATTTGGCAAGGCATTACTTCCGTTCGAAATGTACGAAATATGCCCTTATTTGTTTTCTACAGTTTGGCTATATGGGGTTGCTACTTTCTGCATTTCTACTTAACGTTCTTCTGTTTTCCTCAAACGGCATCATTGGGGGCTACTTGCGCTTTGGTATGTTTCGTTGTTGGATCGATAGCAGTAATTGTTCCGACACCGAATGGAGCCGGACCATGGCACTTTGCAGTGAAAACTATGCTTATAATATATGGTGTAGCCGATGTAAGAGCACTTTACTTCGTGCTGATAGTACATACATTGCAGACGCTATTAGTAATTTTACTTGGCGTTTATGCCTGGATAGCCTTGGCATTCACGCAAAAAAGGAGAATTAGAATGAGTGGTATCCATTAATTAAGAGACAGATATCAAACAAATATATACTAACCCTTTAAAATAAACAAAACTATGAGTGAAATTAGAAATCTCAAGCCAGAACTTCTTTGGCGCAACTTTGACGATTTGACACAAATACCACGTCCAACTGGACACATGGAAAAGGTGCAGGCTTTCTTGCTCGACTTTGCAAAGAAAGTTGGAGTTGAAGCATTTGTAGACCCCGCAGGAAACGTTGTTATGCGCAAACCAGCCACTCCGGGCTACGAAAACCGCAAGGGCGTCATACTTCAGGCACACATGGATATGGTGCCACAGAAAAGTCCTGACAGCAACCATAACTTTGAAACAGACCCTATCGAAACTCACATTACCGATGGTTGGGTTTATGCGAACAATACAACACTTGGTGCCGATAATGGTGCTGGCGTTGCTGCAATTATGGGTGTTATGGAAGACAAGACTTTGAAACACGGGCCTATCGAAGGACTTATTACAAGGGACGAAGAGACGGGTATGTTCGGTGCAAACGACCTTCCTGAAGGCGAATTGCAGGGCGACATATTGCTAAACTTGGATTCTGAAACATGGGGCAAGTTCGTTATCGGCTCTGCTGGCGGTGTTGATATAGACTCAACATTGAAGTATAAGGAAGTTGCCAACGACCAGGAAACAGCTGTCAGGATTACATTGAAGGGCTTCCGTGGTGGGCATTCTGGTCTTGAAATACACGAAGGACGTGCTAACGCAAACAAAGAAATGGTACGTTTCGTTCGCAACGCTATGGCTGAACTTGGTGTCCGCTTAGCTGTATGGCAAGGTGGCAATATGCGCAATGCTATTCCTTTCAAGGCAGAAGTTGTACTTGCACTTGCTAAAGATAAAGTTGCAGCACTCAAAGAAATGGTGGAAGCACAGCGTCAATTGATTGAAAGCGAGTTTAAAACGATTGAAAGCAACGTCGAATTCTTTGTTGAAGATGCAGAAAAGCCTGCTGCACTTGTTCCTGCAGAAATCCAGGACAACATCATCAACGCTATCTATGCTGTTCATAATGGTGTTTTGCGTATGATTCCAGCTTATCCTGACGTTGTTGAAACTTCTTCTAACCTTGCCATAGTAAATATTGATGCAAACAACACTCACTTTAAAATCCTTGTTCGTTCTGCCCGTGAAGATATGAGAGAATATCTTGCAGCACAGATTAAGAGTTGCTTCGACTTGGCAGGTATGAAGACGGAACTCAGTGCAAGATACGGTGGCTGGGACCCAAATCCAAACAGCGAAATCTTGAACTTGCTGGAAAAGGTGTATAAAGAACAAACTGGCGAAGATGTAATTGTACAGGCAGACCACGCAGGACTCGAATGTTCAATTATTCTCGGCAAGTATCCACACCTTGACGTTGTTAGTCTTGGCCCGACTATTCGTAGCCCCCACACAGCAACAGAACGCTTCAAGATAGACACTGCACAGCCTTTCTGGGACTTGTTGGTGAAGACTTTGGAAGAAATTCCTGCTAAATAAGGAAGAATTTCCAGTAAATAAGGCAGTAAACCACTGCTTCTTATAACACAATAAATCCGTTAGTCAAGTTAAAAACTTTGTGTTTTACTTGTGCTAACGGATTTTTTTGTCTACTTTTGCAAGCGTAAAACCAATATTTTAATTTATAAATGGACGATTACCTTTCGAATGTTTTAAACGAATAACGTGAGGATAGCAATCTGACAGTTGCTAATCCCCACCAAAACTAAACTGATTGGAGATTAGCAGAATGAAGACATATTGGAATATTAGTGGGAAACTAAACACGATTAAAGAATGGCAGCCTAACTGCTGGATACAGGTTACTTGCCCTACCGAGCAAGAACAACAAGAATTAGAAGAGACTTATAACATTCCAGATTATTTTATTTCGGACATCAGCGATACCGACGAGCGTGCACGCTACGAGTACGACGACGGCTGGATGCTCATCATCTTGCGTATTCCCTACGTAAAGGAAATACGTTCCCGCACGCCTTATACAACAGTGCCATTGGGTATTATCCACAAGCGCGACGTAACCATTACGGTGTGCAACTTCGAAACCAACATGATGCTCGACTTCGTTTCGTTCCAGCAAAAGCGCGGAGAGGGCTTCACCGACTATGTGGATATGATATTCCGACTTTTCCTTTGCTCTGCTGTCTGGTACTTGAAACGATTGAAGCAGATAAGCAATCTTATAGACAAAGCAAAGCACAATCTTGACCAAGAGGTGAACAACGAAAGCCTTATCGGCTTGAGCCGTCTGCAAGATTCGCTCACTTACTTCGTTACATCTATTCGTGGCAACGAGAATTTGTTGGCTAAACTGAAGTTTAAGCTACAGGTAGATGAATTGGATGCCGACTTGATTGAAGACGTAAATATTGAGATGAGTCAGGCACGGGAAATAACAAGCATTTATACCGATATTCTCGAATCGACAATGGACACCTATTCGAGCATCATTAACAACAACATGAACACCGTGATGCGAACACTTACTTCAGTATCTATTATAATGATGTTCCCCACGCTCATTTCCTCGCTTTTCGGAATGAATCTTATAAATGGTATGGAAACATCGCAATGGGGATTTGCCATTGCACTTATCCTTTCAGTTCTTGTTTCTGGAGTTACATGGTGGATTTTACGCCGTAAGCGATTAATATAATCCGAAAAACATTAGTATAATTCTTATATATAAAGAGAATTTCTGTATCCAATAAAAAAAATAAGTATAAATTTAGGTGGTTTAAAACTTTTTATCTAAGTTTGCACCTTATTAAATAGTACTGCGCTTGTAGCCATTATAAAAAATAGCTACATCGGTATATAATGAAAAAACTCGAATCATAAACTAATAGTGAAATGATGGACTCTCAAGAGAATGCCCTTAATCAGGGATTAGAAGACGCAAAACAGCCTGAAATGACTGTAGAACAAACCGCCAATGATGCCGAAACAACAACAGATGATGCGAAGAAGACAGCAGCGACGGTAATCGATAACCAACAATTAAGGGCTGAGAACACCCTCACCAAAAAGATTTACAACTCTAAAAAAGAGATTGTAGAACGACTAAAAGAAATTGCTAACAGTGAAGATACCCCAGAAAAGGCAGAGATAGATTATCTGAAGACATCTTTTTATCGTATTCATACAACAGAACGCGATGCCCAGCAAAAAGCTTATATCGAAGCTGGTGGCGATCCAGAAAAATATCAGGTGTTACCAGACGAGGAGGAAGAGGAATTCAGAGCTGAGATGACTATTATCAAAGAAAAACGTCAGAAAGCATTCTTGGAGCAAGAAGAACTTAAACAAGAAAACCTGAAGAAGAAAGAAAGCATTATTGATAGAATAAAGGCAATGGCTACAACGCCAGAAGAAGCAAACAAGAACTTCCAGGAATTTAAATCGTTACAGCAAGAATGGAAAACCATAAAACCTGTGCCTGCAGAAAAGGTTAACGAGCTATGGCGCAACTACCAGCTGTACGTTGAACAATTTTACGATTTGCTGAACCTCAACCGTGAGGCACGCGAATACGATTTCAAGAAGAATCTTGAGAAAAAAACGCAACTTTGCGAAGCTGCGGAGAAACTTGCAGACGAGCAAGATGTCATCAGCGCCTTCCATCAACTACAAGATTTACATCAGGAATATCGCGAGACTGGTCCGGTAGAAAAGGAACTCCGCGAACAGATATGGCAACGTTTCAAGGCTGCCAGTACCGTAATCAACAAACGACACCAGCAGCATTTCGAGGAAATACGTGCTGAAGAAGAAGAAAATCTTGTCAAGAAGACAGCACTTTGCGAGAAGGTAGAAGACATCGTAAGACAGGAACGCAAGAACACAGGCGACTGGGACAGCCAGTCAAAAGAAATCATAGCCTTGCAGCAAGAGTGGAAAACCATCGGTTTCACACCTCAGAAGATGAACACTAAAATCTTTGAACGCTTCCGTGCCGCATGCGATGAGTTCTTCACGAAGAAGGGCGAATACTTCAAAGAACTGAAAGAAAAGTACGCCGAGAATGCAAAGCGCAAACAAGAACTTGTAGAAAAGGCACAGGCATTGAAAGATTCTACCGATTGGAAGAAGACGTCAGACAAGCTCATTGCCCTACAAAAGGAATGGAAAACAATTGGAATGGTTCCTAAGCGATTGGGAGACCAACTTTGGGAAGACTTCCTTGCAGCCTGCAATCATTTCTTTGAAGCTCGCAATGCAGTGCATGCTAACGAGCGTAACGAGGAACGCGAGAACCTTGTAAAGAAGAACGAGATTATAGAAAAGCTCAAGCAGCTTGCCGAAGGTACAGTAGAGAACCTGCAGGAAGAAATGCGCAAGCTCACCGATGAGTTCAACTCGATAGGCCATGTGCCATTCAAAGAGAAGGACAAGATGTTCAAAGAGTATCACGAAACACTTGATAAACTCTACAAGACATTGAACATTAAGGCATCTAACCGGCGTATGGACAACTTCCGTAATAATTTAAAGAAGGTTGTCCAACGTGGCGAGAATGCAATCGATAATGAACGTGGACGTCTTGTTCGTCGTTTTGAACAATTAAGACAAGACATCAACACATACGAAAACAACCTTGGCTTCCTCAGTATCAGCAGTAAGAAAGGAAATAATCTTATCGATGACATGAATCGTCGTGTGCAAAAACTAAAGGACGAGCTGGAAGAAATAAAACAAAAAATCAAGACTATCGATGCAGAGAGAAAAGATTAAATCTTCCTTTCTGAAATAAATAAAAAAAGAGGGTGACAACGCACCCTCTTTTTTATTTATTATATAAACATCAGCCATTATTCTTCTAACTTTTATATTATAAAATCCCATTTGGTAATTACATCTTTCTATTCCAAATATAACTCAGAGTTTAGAAGGGCAACACCTTGTTGTTTCCAGATGATTGTAGCCATATATTTAGCATTCAAGATAGATAGAAGTAGATAGGATTTAACCCAAACACATCACCAGTCCAATTATTATTATTATTATTTTATATTGATAATGTCGATTTTTGTTATCTTTTATGTGCTTGTCTCTTCTTTTTTAGTGCCTTCTCTCAACATAGAGTGCTTTTATTTGGATAAAATGGAACAAATGCAGGGCAATCCAGTCTCTATTATTTCATATAAAAAGCTAATATATTGGCGAACAATATATTAGCTGAATAATAATCTGAATTTATTGTTGGGATACTCGGACTCGAACCAAGAATGACAGGACCAGAATCTGTTGTGTTACCATTACACCATATCCCAATATGTCTGCATTTCTTTCTGATTTGTGGTTGCAAAGTTACTACTTTTTTAATTAAGTACAAAAAAATATCCAAACTTTTTTCAACATCTTATTTTCTGCGACAATGAAAGCTGTTTCGTGGTTACATAGTGTGTCGGCATACGGTAGGTTCCTTCAACAAAGTATTGACGGAAAGGCTTTACGCGCACACCCATATCTACTTCCATACCATTTACCTTGTAAGGCTTTATGGTAATGATGTGTGGGCGTGTGTCGTTCGGAGCTTCGAACGAGATAAAGCCCACACCGTCTTCCATCGACTGTCCCGGAGCGAGCTGAATATCGTTGCGTGTCTTGTACTTGACATTTGTTCGGTCGTTGTCGAACCAATATTCAAATTCCACCGTATTGATGGTAGTGTTCGACTGATTGTCCATATAGAACACATAAAAGATAGGTGCGTAGGGTTCTCCCACCTTCTGTGGGAAATAGTTTGCTCCATAGAAATCGTCAAACTCCAACCCTTTCAGTTCCGGAGGTAAATTTCCCATGGGTGCTTTTTGTTGGTTCAATCGTAGCCTCTTGTACGTATTTTCCTGTGTTTGAGCCTTGGCAGGCATAGATAGGAATAATGCAGCAAGCAAGAAACCGATTACATGTAAATGCTTTTTCTCCATATTTCCAATAGATTATAGTTATTAAATAGGGGAGTAACTATTTTGTCAAGGTAAGGCAGCCGACTCCCTTTCACTGCCTTCTGTATAGGTTCTTAAGTGTAATCAACACTGATGTAATAGTATTGCAAATATAATTATTATTTCTCACAAACGGAAATATACACTGAAATTATCGTATAAAGAGTATATATTCGATTTTAAGGTAACGTGAGTTCGATGAAATAAAGACGATATGGCTTCAGCAATATTCCTCTTCCGAATAAGTCCTGAAATCGTAACTCCGTTACGGCAATCGTCGCTACGGGGTTACGGCAATCGTCGCTACGGGGTTACGACAATCGTCGCTACGGAGTTACGACAATCGTCGCTACGGGGTTACGACAATCGTCGCTACGGAGTTACGCCAATCGTCGCTACGGGGTTACGATAATCGTCGCAACGAAACAGATAAATACAGATGCTCCCAAACACCGTGAATAGCGGTATTCTGATGATTGAAGAACGATGAATTCGTGCATTGGCAATTCGCTGAACTTACGATAGAGTATAACCTTATTTTCGAAAGACAAAGCGTCTCTTTCGAAATGGAAATCTGTCTGAACTCTTGGGGGGTAAACTAAAATTTCCGGAACTCGGACAAGCCGAATCCCGGAAATAATTTCTGTGTTGTTATATATAGTCTGTTTTCTCTTACTCTACTTTCCAAAGGTAGCAACCAGAATTTCTATCTCTTATATTACTTACTATTGCTGTAGCTTTTGTGAAATACAGATTGTGTGCACGGCTAGAGATAAAGCGGTCGGCTGTGCTTGACCAGTATAAACCAGCAACCCTGAATTCCTTGAGCGTACCCTTGTCAAAGAGTCCCATAGCAGGTAGGAAGAAGTACTTGCCAATTTCATTGGGCGTCCCTTTCTGAATGACTTTATTGTCAGGCATATCTCCAAAATCATTTTTACGCCAGTCCTTCCCTTTATCATCGGCATCTTTAAGGGCAGCGACTGGTTTTCCGTTTTCTTTCGCAATAACGCCCAGCTTCTTGAACCACATTCCTTTATTATACAGATGCCCTCTCATAGACCATAAATATGTATCGTCCCAATAGGGTTCGCCTTTCCTCACATACCAAACGCACTCATTGATGTTAGGAGCATCTATACAGCTACGAGAAGCTGCAACCGACAGTTGTGTTCCTGACTTTGTGTTGGTATTGAACCAACGGGGGTCGGAATCCGTTTTGGGGTAGTGCTCGTCATGACCGCCATTCTCTGTAGGCTGATAAGTTTCGTTCCCTGCCCAGTAATGCTTATTCACTGCAGCATCCCACATATAGTAATTATCGCTCCTGAAAAGAGGTATCTGCAGATTCATGCTTACTTTCTTATTTAGTCCGGCAGTAAACTTTACATTGCTGTAAGTCTTAGTAACAGTGCCGCCAATCCCTGTAGTGGAATCATAGAGTGTGTATTCCACAGTAAATGTACTGTAGGTACCAGGAGCAATTACCATGATGGCTGCATTGGCTTCTTTTGTAGGAGCGGCAGGAATGGCAAAATTGCCGGATAAGTTAAGCGTGATACTTTTATTGTCATCAGAGACTGCTGGGCGAGAAGAAATATCAATACCTTTGTCGTTGAAATCGAACGCACCTGCAATCGCCTTATCGGCAGTTACCTTTATTTTGGTCAATTTGGCTCCCGCTATAGCTCCTGGCGTGTTATAAGGTAGGAACACCATGTAAGATGCCTTATGGTCAAGCATGAACGTATAACGGTTGTTGAATTGTTTTTTCGCAGTCGCCGTTCCGCAGTCGCCACTTTCACCAATGTGGCTTGCATCGTTGGGCACAGCCTGCATTTGTACATTCTTTATGGTTACCTTGTCTTTTGTTCCATTCTTTCCTGTGTAACGCACTACATATTGTTCGGCAGTAAATGTTCCATCGAAATAGAAGGAAGCTTTGGAAGCTCGTTTCACTCCGCCCATAATCGGACTATCTTGAAGTTGTTCGGCGATATTGCTCTTCTTGCTTTGCAAAAGATCGGGTGTACCTGTTGTTGCCTTGTTCACCCACAAAGGATCATCTGCCGTCCAATAGAAATTCAGCCCCGAGCCGTCGTATTCACCCGTGGTGCGGGTCATTGTACCTTTTGTAGTCGCTTCGTTGTCTTCTATCACAAAAGCCGTAAGCCCTTCGGTATCCAATTCCTGACTCGGAGTATTGTCGTCTTGCATACTATCGTTTGTGCAGGCTGTAGTCAACAGCAATAAGACTGCACCTAAAAATTGATACTTCTTAATTTTCATTTATCTTATTAATTATCTTAATTATCAGCTATTAATTATCAATTGTTCTTTCCTCATCGAACCACGCTTGTTTTGCATTGAGTCCAGAATTGTCATCGTTCGCCTTATTATGCCCACCATTACCTGATAAATTCAACAAGCAATTATACTGCTCAATGCCGATTATTTGAACTTGTGGCTTCTCATAAATCCGTTTTTCCATCTGATTTTGTTTCATTATTATTTATATTATTATTCTTATTTTTACTCCTTTTTTACTCAGCTGACAAAAGAGGACGGAAAGTAAACAAAATAAAGAGAAATCTTGTATCCTTTTTCCTATTGACTTGATATAATATTACTAAACTAAATATTGTGCAAAGGTAAATATGTTTTTTGAAACAGGCAAATAATCGAAAAGGAAAAATTAATATTATCTTAAACCAGCTGTAAATGTAGAGTCAACCAGCAAATGCAAAATTAGTGAAAAGTTTTGAAGAAACAATTTATCGGTGTATCGAAATTGAACAGAGGACCAAGACAGAAACTAAATTTTCAAACACCAAAATGCGAGTTCTACAGAAAAATATTATAATTTTGCACTCGCTGGTTGACTCTACAGCGTGTTTGCGATTGCTTTAAATTCGCAAAATAAAATGAATTTATTTTGTCCTTCAACGTATTTGCACTATCTTTGCAACTCAATAATATAAAGCATTTTTAATGAATACAGAAAAAAAGTTAGTAGACACAATAGTAGAAGGAATACAAGAAAAGAAAGGATGTGGCATAGTTATTGCAGATTTATCGGAGATTGACGGTACTATCTGTAAATACTTCGTAATATGCCAGGGCAATTCTCCACAACAAGTGGAAGCCATAGCAGGTTCAGTAAGCGATTACGTTCGTGAGTGTTATGGAGAAAAACCAATCAATTGTATCGGATTAGGTACTAATCAATGGGTGGCAATAGACTATGCCGACGTGCTTGTGCATATCTTTATTCCGGAGACAAGAGCGTATTACGACCTTGAACATCTGTGGGAAGATGCAACATTAACACAAATCGCAGACTTGGACTAAGAATGTTGCCATGAAGAAGTTAGTTTTATATCTTTATTAAATGAATTAAATGGACAATCAGAATCCAAACAACAATCCGAAGATGCCTAAGTTCAACATGAACTGGTTGTACGTAATGGCACTTATTTTTTTAGTGCTGCTCTTTTCATCGAAAGGTATGGATAGTTTCTTTTCAACAAGCGAAAGTATGACAAGAGACTATACTACTTTTGTGAACTATATTAATAAAGGTTATGCCACACGCGTCGTCATAAACAAAAAGGAAAGTACGCTCCAAATGTATGTACGTCCCGACCACGTGCGAGACATTTTTAAAAGAGGCGTAGAACAAGTTGGAAAATCGCCTTATATAACGGTAGAGATTGGTTCTATAGACAATCTTGAAGTTTTCTTAAATGCAGCACTCAAACAAAAGAAGATTTTAGGATACAGTTATGAGAATAAAGACGAACATGGTTTTACCGATATAATTGTAGGCTTGTTGCCTTGGATTCTGATTATAGGCTTCTGGCTCTTCATAATGCGACGCATGAACAGTGGCGCAGGCGGTGGAGGTGTGTTCAGCGTTGGAAAGTCTAAGGCAAAAATATATGAAAAAGGTGGCGAATTAGGCGTTACCTTTAAAGATGTAGCCGGTCAGGAAGGTGCAAAGCAGGAAGTACAAGAGATTGTAGACTTCTTGAAGAATCCACGGAAATACACCGAGTTAGGTGGCAAGATTCCTAAAGGTGCATTGCTTGTTGGTCCTCCGGGAACTGGTAAAACATTATTGGCAAAGGCAGTAGCAGGCGAAGCAGGCGCACCATTCTTCTCCATGAGTGGTTCCGACTTTGTAGAAATGTTCGTGGGTGTGGGTGCAAGCCGCGTTCGCGATGCATTCCGACAAGCCAAAGAGAAAGCACCGTCTATTATATTCATCGACGAAATAGATGCAGTGGGGCGCGCTCGCTCGAAAAATCCATCTATGGGAGGCAACGACGAACGCGAGAATACGCTGAATGCGCTGCTTACGGAGATGGACGGATTCGGTACAAACAGCGGTGTTATCGTATTGGCAGCTACCAACCGTGTAGATATGCTCGACAAGGCACTGCTCCGTGCAGGACGTTTCGACCGACAAATCCACGTCGATTTGCCAGACTTGCCAGAACGTAAAGCCATCTTCCAAGTGCATTTGCGCCCATTGAAGTTGGAGAAAAATCTCGATATAGACCTTCTTGCACGCCAGACTCCAGGTTTCTCGGGTGCTGATATTGCCAACGTGTGTAACGAGGCTGCGCTGATTGCGGCTCGCCACAACAAAGAAGCCGTGGGTAGACAGGATTTCTTGGATGCGGTAGACCGCATTATCGGTGGATTGGAGAAGAAGACAAAGATACTCACAGCAGCTGAAAAACGTTCCATAGCACTTCACGAGGCAGGACATGCCACCATAAGTTGGTTCTGCGAGTTTGCCAATCCACTTGTAAAAGTAAGCATTGTGCCGCGCGGTCAGGCTCTTGGTGCTGCATGGTATCTTCCCGAAGAACGCCCCATTACAACTAAAGAACAAATGCTCGACGAAATGTGTGCATTACTTGGTGGACGTGCTGCAGAAGAACTCTTCACTGGACATATTTCTACCGGAGCGATGAACGATTTGGAACGGGCTACGAAAAGTGCATTCGGAATGATAGCCTATGCAGGTATGGGCGACAAGTTACCAAATATCTGTTATTATAACAACGATGCAAGTTTCCAAAAACCTTATTCAGAGACAACAGGCAAAATAATTGACGAAGAAGTATTAAAAACTGTGAACGAGCAATATGCACGTGCAAAGGAAATATTGCTTGAACACAGCGAAGGACATGCCAAACTGGCACAACTGCTTATCGAACGCGAAGTAATCATGGCTGAAGACGTTGAAAGAATATTTGGTAAACGTCCTTGGGTCAGTCGTACAGTGGAACTGATGGATGCAGAAGAGAATACTAAATTATCGCTCGACGCAATGCCGGAATGTGTAAAGCAGGCACAGGCAGAACACGAAGCAGCGGTCAGACAGGCAGAAGTGGGGGACAAAGCAAATGTTGATACCACCGAAGAAGATGTTGAAACCAAAAAACAATAGAGCACAATGACAGACAAGCAGAAGAATCTCGTTACACGTGCCATTACAGGCGTACTCTTTGTGGGTGTCATGGTGGCAGGCTTTATGGCACCGCACTATATGATTGTGCTCTTTGCTGTAATTACCGGAATGACTTTGTGGGAATACACAGGATTGGTTTCGCAAATAGAGGGTGTCAGTGTTAATCGCTTTATTTCGGTTGTGGCTGGCGTGTATTTCTTCGTTGCAATGGCGGGGCTACGATTGGGATATGTAAAAGACTTCAGCGTGTTTGTTCCTTACATTCTTACAATTGTCTATCTCATCATTGCCGAGCTGTATTTGAAGAACGAGAACCCCATTAACAACTGGGCGTACACCATGTTGGGACAGATGTACATAGCATTGCCTTTCGCCATGATTAACGTATTGGCTTTCCAGCACGATGCGAACGGCAACATAATGGCTGATATGCTTTTGCCTTTAAGCATCTTCATCTTCCTGTGGACGAACGATACGGGAGCCTATTGTTCAGGTTCGCTTTTTGGCAGGCACAAGCTCTTTCCACGCATCAGTCCAGCAAAAAGCTGGGAAGGCTGCATTGGCGGTGGCATATTCGTTATTGCCGTGGCTGTACTGATAGGTTATCTTACCGAAAATCCGACGGCACCCAATATGCTGACCATTCCGCAGTGGGTTGGTCTTGGCATTGTTGTGGCAGTCTTCGGTACTTGGGGCGACCTTGCAGAAAGCTTGTTCAAGCGCACACTTGGCATAAAGGATAGTGGAAATATTCTCCCAGGACACGGCGGAATGCTCGACCGTTTCGACTCGTCGCTTATCGCAATTCCTGCTGCCGTCATCTATCTTTACGTGCTTACACTTATATAAAAGATATTGCAGACACACGCTACTCCAAAAGGAGCAAAGCAACTCTTTATGGGTTACTTTGCTCCTTTTCTTATTGTCGATGATGTACAGATTTGCTGTTTCTTAAACTACGTATTGAAATAGATAAATTCGGATTTACCTGTATCTCTTCATAATGTATTTCAGCTTTGGAGCCTCAATTACCTCATTGATTTCAAACCCAACTTTTTCATAAATTCTCTTTGCCCTTTGGTTGAAATCAAAGACCGTCAGGGAAATACTTTTAATATTATCACTTCCAAAAATGAAATCTACAAATCTTTTTAATGCCTCTGTCCCCAAGCCCAATCCTGTTTTTCGAGGATCTATTACAAATCTACCTATGTGTATGTTATCCTTGTCAATCCGTACTTCTTGTATCATTCCGATAAATTCTCCTTGGTTGAATATCGAAAATACATTCTCCAGTTCTTTTATTTTGCCATAGTTCAGCGGGTAAGAAATTTTAGGCCCCATCCATTGCTCCTGAAACTCTTTTCCTTGTTCATTGGACCATTTACATAAAAGCAAGGCATTGTTTTTATTAATTCCCTTTTCAATCCTTACATCCCCCATCTCATCAAAAGTTTTGTTTACATTGCAAAGATATACAATCTGTTTGAAATATGAAATAAGTATCACCTTGTTTTTCGTTGTAACTTTACAAACTGTAGCTTGATATTGTCCACCATAGAATAGATACAGGACGTTGTAGTTCTCGACAGAGATATTTCCCGAACAAGTATCCTTCTGTGCTGTCTAAGATAAAGTATCTGCTTATTCTTTATCTGCCTAATCCTTCAGTATATCCATTGACTTTCAATCGAAACCGCCATCAGAAGACAAGTTTTATACCATAACAAATCCAGCAAACAGACCGAAGAAACTAAAGAAACCTTATAAACTATTAAGAAAAAGCTTATAAGTTATTTATGAAAAGCTTATAAACTATCAGTAAAAAGCTTATAAGCTATCAATAAAAAGCTTATAAGCTTTGTGAACTTTTACACGTCTCTTCCATGACGGGCTTAATACTGATAAAATCCTAAATATTAGGTATTGCAGGAATAAGATAATGGCAATACCTTTGCATCGTGAGACTTACACCTATGAAAGGCTGTACGAAAAATAAAGGTTCTCAATACTTTAGAACAAATAAAACACTATAAAAAAATAAAATGGAACAACTGCGCATAAAAGCTCTGAATGTAGTAAGGCTAATCATGTTTATTATAGTGCTGGCTATGTTGCCAACAGTAGTAAATGCAAACGAAGAACTAAAAACAAATGCAAACGTAGTGGGACACATAACTGACAAAGCCACTGGCGAGCCAATACCGCACGTGGCAGTGCAGGTGCTGGGTACGATGATAGTCAGCGTTACCAATGCCGAGGGGTATTACCATCTGGAAGACTTGCCGCTTGGCAAGCAAACAATAGAGGCTCGTGCCACGGGATACCACGCTGAAAGGCAGATGGTTGAAGTGGAGAAGAACGCAAGGCTGACAACAGATTTTGTATTGAAGACTGATGAAATATCGTTGGACGAAGTTGTAGTATCGTCAAATCGCAGCATATCGTTGCGACGCAACGCACCAACGTTGGTGAACGTGATAGATACGCGCACGTTCAACATCACCAATTCCATGTGTCTGGCACAAGGTCTGAACTTTCAGCCCGGTGTGCGCACCGAAGACAATTGCGCCAACTGTGGCTTCTCGCAAGTGCGTATAAACGGGTTGGACGGGCATTATTCGCAGATACTTATCGATTCTCGTCCCGTGTTTTCAGCCTTGCAGGGCGTTTACGGCTTGGAGCAGATACCTGCCAATATGATAGAGCGGGTAGAAGTAGTGCGAGGTGGAGGCTCGGCATTGTATGGCTCGTCGGCAATAGGTGGAACCATCAACATCATTACGAAAGAACCACTGAGCAATTACGCTGAGTTGGCGCATACGTTCACGGCTTACGAAGGAGGAAAGACATTCGATAACAACACCACTGTAAACACTTCCATTGTGTCGAGCAACAATAAAGCAGGCTTCTCGGTTTATGGGCAGAGCCATAATCGTGGCGGTTACGACAGAGACCAAGACGGCTTTACCGACCTTCCAAAGCTAATCAACAAAACCATTGGTATGGGTGCTTTCCTACGATTGAACAACTATTCCAAGCTGAAACTGCAATACCACGCTTTGAACGAATATCGTCGTGGTGGCAACAACCTGCACCTGCCTGTACACGAATCGAATATTGCAGAAAAACTCGACCATAATATCAATGGCGGTTCGCTGAGTTACGACCTCTTCACTCCTAACGGATTGAACCATCTTACGGCTTATGCTTCGTTTCAAACCGTATCGCGCGATAGCTATTATGGTGGTGCGGGCGACGGTTCGGAAGAAAGCAAGGCAGAGGCTTTGAAGGCTTACAGCAAGACCCACGACACGAACTTAATGGGAGGTATGCAGTTTGTTCACAACTTCGGACGTTTGCTTTTTATGCCTGCCGACCTTACTTTGGGTGCTGAATATACCTACGATGCACTGAAAGACCACGCACTCGGCTACGATGTCATTACCCGACAAACCGTGCGGACTGGTAGCTTGTTCCTTCAAAACGAATGGAAGAACGAACATTGGGGCATACTCTTGGGTGGTCGTTTCGACAAGCACAATCTCATCAACCACCTTATTTTCAGTCCGCGAGTGAATCTGCGCTTCAATGCAACTCGCAATGTTCATTTGCGTTTAACCTATGCAGGCGGATTCCGTGCACCACAGACATTCGACGAAGACTTGCATACGAGTATGGCAGGCGGCGAGCGAATAAAGACCTATTTGGCGAAAGACTTGAAGGAAGAACGCTCTAACAGTTTGAGCCTCTCAGCCGATATGTACTATAACTTTGGCAATGTGCAGACCAACTTCTTGGTGGAAGCCTTCTATACACACCTGAACAATGTGTTTGCACAGCGTGTATTGAAGGAACGCGACGAAAATGGCATTCGCATTCTCGAACGTTTCAATGCCCATCAGGCAACAGTCTGGGGTATGAATGCAGAGGGAAAGGCAGTGTTCTCTAAGTGGTTCTCTTTGCAAAGCGGCCTCACAGTGCAGCGCAGCGAATACAAGGACGCTGTGGAATGGGACGAAGATGCGCCTGCCGAAAAGAAGTTTTTGCGTACACCGAACGTATATGGCTACTTCACGATGCAGTCATCGCCCATTAAGCGTTTGTCCATTGCCCTTTCAGGCAACTATAATGGACGTATGCTCGTAGGGCACGCAGCAGGTTCAGGCGTAGAAAAGCCTGTGGCGGTGCGCACGCCATCGTTCTTCACATTGAGTTTAAAGGCAAGTTACGACTTCGATATTTACAAACAAGTAAAGGTGCAGTTCAATGCGGGCATACAAAATATAGGCAATGTTTACCAGCGCGATTTAGACAAAGGCTGGAACCGCGACGCTTCCTATATCTATGGTCCGTCGCTCCCACGCTGTTTCTATGTAGGGTTGAAACTGATGTACTAGAAATACCCTTCTGACCACATATTTATCATTTTTATTGACTATCGTTTGCATTTCTCAAAAAAAAGATTTACATTTGCAAGCGATAGTCTAACAATTATCGACTTTTCAGCCCACGATACGACGAAACTGTCAGTGAAATAAAAACTAAAGACTCTCAAACAGTCTGCTCTACTCTATCAGAGCAGCCTAAACTCTTACAAAATAGTTCATCTAATTATAAAACATTAAAACAAAAGATTATGAAGAAAAAAACATTACTATCTTTTACACTCGCCATTATGGCGACAATGTGGACAACAGCAATGCAGGCTCAAGAGTATTACGACCTTACAATTGCACTTGTACAAGTAACATCACGCAATTGCAACGACCTCTCGTTTATTACAGGTGTGAGCGGAACTGTAAAGTACGACAATGCTACGAAGACGCTCATGCTGAAGAATGCATCTATCAAGGTAGATAAATACAAGAATGCCATCTCGTCTAAAATAGATGGTCTGACAATAAAGGTTATAGGCGACAACTATCTATGCTCAGAGAACAATTCGGCTATTCTGTACGAAAACTCTATTACCATTACTGGTGGTGGTTCGCTTGAGGCAGAATGCCAAAAGAATTGTGCTATCTATGCTAATAAAGGTAATCTAACTATAGACGACTGCAATATAAAAGTGAAAAGTCCAGAGTATGGCATTGCAGGATTTAACGGCGAAACTGAAAACCTTGTCATCAAAAATGCTAACGTAACTGCCGAAGGGACAGGCAAAGGTTCTATCTGCGACTTCGCAACGCTCACACTATCAGGTTGCAAAATTACAGAACCATCAGGTTCAGCATTCGATGAAACGATGCACTGCGTAGCTTTAAACGGAGAAAAAGTAACAGGCAAGGTTGTTATCGTTAAGGACGCAACAGGCATCAACACTCCGGCTACTGCAACAACTACAACTCAGCAAAGCATCTACACGCTTAGTGGAGTTCGCCTATCTAACGATCTTAACAATTTGCCCAAAGGCATATATATCGTAAATGGTAAGAAAGTAGTAAAACAGTAAAAACAACATAACTCCGCATCTTTTATTGGTGCGGAGTGCTGCTCTTTCTATTATCCTATACTTGCCTGACAAGACACTTTGTTCATATAAAGATTGAAGCCAACAGAATAATTCATTTTATTATTCATTATTAAAACAAGATAATTATGAAGAAAAAAGCATTACTCACGTTCGTTTTCGTCATAGTGGCGACAATGTGGACAGGTCTGGCACAGGCACAGACAGAAGACTATGAACTAATAATTGCCGGTGCACAAGTTACCTCTGACAACTGCAACGACCTTTCTGTTATTGATGGTGTGAAGGGAAATGCTAAGTATGACCCTGCTACCAAAACTCTTACACTCGACAATGTAACTATCCATAACACAGCAGAGACTATTTATGGAATAGGCATCTATAATCTTGGTGAAAGTTTAACTATTCATCTCATTGGCAACAACTCTGTTACTGCGGAGAAGAGCGTAGGATTATGGAATGGTAGGGACAATAGTATTATTTTCACGGGTAATGGTAGCCTTATAATAAATGCGTCAACGACTGCAAGTAATAAAGACTATCAGAAAGGCATCTTTAATCGAGGTTCTATCACCGTGAATGATTGTACTTTGGAAGTTTGTGCAGGAGAATACGGACTGTGTGACGGCTATTGGATATTTAACCATTGCAATGTACGCGTCAAAGGCGAAGGTATGAGCGATGATCAATATGCTGGTAGCATCAGTTGGGTATGGGATAATAAGCCCGAGTTCAGAGGTTGTGATGTTACTGGACCTGCAGGTACATATTGGAAAGAGTTTCAAGATGGTGAATATACTTACTACACATTATTTGGAAAAGACAATAAGGTCGTAACAGATTGGGTAACTATCGCGCCAGATCCAGCTTCCATCAATACGCCAATTGTGAATACGACCAATCAAAATCCCTATACACTTAGTGGAGTTCGTGTATCTGACAACTTAAATAAATTGCCAAAAGGCATATACATTATTAACAATAAGAAAGTGGTAAAACAGTAAAAACAATATCTCTCGTAGCAAAGCGTCAGTGCATTGGTCTTTGCTTTTTGACTTCATTATTGTTTTTGCAATATAATTTCAGTATATTTGCAAACAAAATAAAACGAAACTAACAAAGTAGAGCTTTATGGCAATAAGTATCAGACTACAACAAAGTAAGTTTAAAGAAGCCAATCGTGGAGGTAAATGGCACGCACGGGTTGTAAGCAACGGAGAGACATCGACAGCCGACCTTGCAGCAGCTATTCAGGCTAATACATCGTTCACACGCGGAGAAGTTACGGGCATTATTATGGCATTAGTCGATGAAATTAGTTATAATCTAAGTCTTGGCAACACCGTTGTACTCGACGGATTAGGACGATTTCATCTGACAGTAGAGAGCGATCCTGTTATAAATAAAGAAGACTTCGACATTAAAAAGAATGTAAAAGGAGTGAAATGTAAATTCTTGCCAGCAAGTCGCCGAGACCCTAAGACTCGGAAAAGCACACAAGACTTCGCATCAGGCGTACAAGTGGTGTGGGCTGACCCTGAAGATGAGGAAGAATAACATTCCTCCTCTTCTTAAAGAAAAAGTTGCAAGAATACGCTTAAAAAGAAACTATCGCCACACAAGTGGCAAAAATAAAAACAACTATGAGGAAAACCTTACCCATTATAGCATTCCTGCTATCAGTAGCCTTACAGATATGCGCACAACAAAAGAATTATGACTTCAAAGAAGGCAAACTCTTTTACAAAATTACAGATGCAACAAA
This sequence comes from Prevotella nigrescens, assembly GCF_031191185.1. Classification (NCBI taxonomy): domain Bacteria; kingdom Pseudomonadati; phylum Bacteroidota; class Bacteroidia; order Bacteroidales; family Prevotellaceae; genus Prevotella; species Prevotella nigrescens. Next base: position 2,009,011 of record NZ_CP133465.1, read on the forward strand.
GCAATATGTACAAGTTACTACAGAAATGGACGAACTTGTAGAGGCTACAGGAACATTGTACAACAACCCTATTGAAGGCGATATTACAATCCCAGCCAATATAAACCACCAAGGCAAACAATATACTGTTACTGGCATTGCTGACAATTCGTTCGGAGGCTGTAATAAAGTTACATCAGTATCTATCCCTGCCAGTGTAACCGAGTTTGGCGAACAAGTCTTCCTTTCTTGCACAGGAATGAAGTATATCACAGTAGATAAAGACAACTCCGTGCTAAAAGATATTGATGGAGTTCTCTTTGATAAGAATGGAGACAAACTGATTGCTTACCCAAATATGCGGGCAGCCAACTACGATATTCCTGAAGGGACAGTAGAGATTGGTGCTGCATCGTTCTTCATGTGTAACAAAATTAAAACCATCAATTTCCCATCTACATTGAAGAAAATTGGTATGCTTGCCTTCGGTCATTGCATTAAGATGCATGAAGTAACCGTACCTGATAATATAACCGATCTTGGAGATTTCTCCTTCTATAATTGCACCGGTTTAGAGAAAGCCACTATCAAAGCAAACATCACCGAACTTAAACGATATATGTTTAGCAGATGTACTGCTTTGAAAAACGTTGTGCTACCTTCTACCATAGAGGTTATCCAGACTTGGGCGTTCGGTAGCTGCGCAGCAATAAAGAACATTAAATTGCCAGATAACTTAAAAGCTATAGAGGCAGAGGCTTTTAATGGTTGCGAAACATTAAGCGAAATAACGCTTCCTGCAAGTTTAGAACAGATAGGAATGTACACTTTCGATGGCTGTAAACAACTAAAGAGTATCACTTGTCTTCGCAATACACCATTAACAGGTGCAGCCATGGGTGCTGGAGTCTTTGAGAGTGTTGATAAAGTGGTATGCGAGCTGAAAGTTCCTAAAGGACACAGAACTGAATATGCTGAGGCTGAACAATGGAAAGACTTTACCAGAATATCAGAACACGACCTTTCCAGTATCAGCACACTAATTAGTCAAGGCAGCAACACACAGGCAACTATCTTTACTATTAACGGACAACGCTTGCCAAACAACATACAACCTTCACACGGAATCTACATTGTAAACGGTAAGAAAGTATGCGTTAAGTAAGTTATTTCATACACATAACACATACTGGTGGTTTTATTTAGTTCAACTATAGTGGTTGTTTTGAAGTTCAGAACAACCACTATTTGCTTATCCAGACACCATAATCTTATCACCTTATGCAAAACATTCGTTTGGCAAATAGCCTGAAAATAAGTACTTTTGCACAATAAAAGCAACTGTAACAATATGAATATACCATCTAATCAAAGCGAAGAAGGAAAGAAAAGAATTGAGGAATTGGATTTTCTCAAGGCACTGTTCATTCTCCTAATGATAACTTTTCATCTTGCCTATATCGGTGATGGCTATCCTTATCTGAAGAGTTTCGTCTATACCTTCCACATGCCCGGCTTCCTGATTATATCGGGTTATCTGTCGAAAGTGAATAAACCGGTACAAAGTTATGGTCGGACGGTATTGTGGCTTGCTGTACCTTACGTTGTTATGGAGGTGGGATATGTTGTTATGTCATCGCTGTTGCCTGTAAGAGACCATATTCCGATATTGACTGTAGAGGTTATACTCGATAGGTTGTGCCTACATCCGTTAGGTCCATATTGGTATCTTCACACTCTGATAATCTGTGGAACGCTTTACTTTTCTGTCTTCCGATGGGCAAAAGCCTCAGCTTTTTCACGCCTTATAATCTTAGGAATAGCTTATTATGTCCTTGCTCAATCGGGTATAATCTCGCTTGCTTGTGCAATGTATTTCCTTGTTGGTGTTCTTGTTCGTCAAAGTTCACTTTCCTTTCTTACCATATTCCGTAGGTCGTGGTGGTCGCTTGTAGTCTTGGCAATCTTCTTTTTCTACCCTTCAACGTTTAACAGAGCAACGATAGGAGGTGTTATGATAGTCTATTTCGTGTTTTCTTTCTTGCTAACTGTGTTTCCATACGTCCCAATTAAATCGAAAGAAATACTGTTATTTTTAGGACGCAACTCTTTGATTCTATACATCTTCTCGCCCATATTCACATTATGCTGCAAAGTGTTTATTCCCTATTTATCTTTCGATTCAACACGCTTGTTGTTTCTTTGCATCTCGTTACCCATCTGTGTAATCGGTAGTCTTGGCATCTGCAAAGTCTTAGACCTGCTGCATCTTTCACCATTCCTATTCGGACGAAAACATGCCCTACCCAGTTTCAACAGTAGCAAAGAATAAGTATATAGTAAGTAACAAGAACAAAATATACTGATGGATTGACAAGAAAAAGTGATTTGATGCGCATTACCAACTATTTAATGCAAATTGATATCTAAGGAACAACACCTTCATTTCTGTATCGTATTAACATAAGAATAAACTATGGGGTATTTAATTCTCTAAATATTCAAGATAGAAGTGCAATGTTTACTCTATAGTTGACTCTATATTTCCGGAATTCGGCTTGTCCGAGTTCCGGAAATTTTAGTTTACCCCCCCAAGAGTTCAGACAGATTTCCATTTCGAAGGAGACGCTTTGTCTTTCGAAAATAAGGTTATACTTTAACGTAAGTTCAGCGAATTGCCAATGCACGACTTCATCGTTCTTCAATCATCAGAATACCGCTATTCACGGTGTTTGGGAGCATCTGTATTTATCTGTTTCGTAGCGACGATTGTCGTAACCCCGTAGCGACGATTGCCGTAACCCCGTAGCGACGATTGCCGTAACTCCGTAGCGACGATTGCCGTAACTCCGAAGCGACGATTGCCGTAACCCCGTAGCGACAATTGGCGCAACGGAGTTACGACTTCAGGACTTATTCGGAAGAGGAATATTGCTGAAGCCATATCGTCTTTATTTCATCGAACTCACGTTACCTTAAAACCGAATATGTACTCTTTATACGATAATTTCAGTGTATATTTCCGTTTGTGAGAAATAATAATTATATTTGCAATACTATTACATCAGTGTTGATTACACTTAAGAACCTATACAGAAGGCAGTGAAAGGGAGTCGGCTGCCTTACCTTAACAAAATAGTTACTCCCCTATTTAATAACTATAATCTATTGGAAATATGGAGAAAAAGCATTTACATGTAATCGGTTTCTTGCTTGCGGCATTATTCCTGTCTATGCCTGCCAAGGCTCAAACACTGGAAAATACGTACAAGAAGCTACGATTGAACCAACAAAAAGCACCCATGGGAAATTTACCTCCGGAACTGAAAGGGTTGGAGTTTGACGATTTCTATGGAGCAAACTATTTCCCACAGAAGGTGGGAGAACCCTACGCACCTATCTTTTATGTGTTCTATATGGACAATCAGTCGAACACTACCATCAATACGGTGGAATTTGAATATTGGTTCGACAACGACCGAACAAATGTCAAGTACAAGACACGCAACGATATTCAGCTCGCTCCGGGACAGTCGATGGAAGACGGTGTGGGCTTTATCTCGTTCGAAGCTCCGAACGACACACGCCCACACATCATTACCATAAAGCCTTACAAGGTAAATGGTATGGAAGTAGATATGGGTGTGCGCGTAAAACCTTTCCGTCAATACTTTGTTGAAGGAACCTACCGCATGCCGACACACTATGTAGAGGTATTTGCAGACCCTACCGACAAAAAGGCATACGACCTTTATCGTGGACTTGCAACAAGCATCGTAACCTTGCAGCACAAAACAAAGAAGAAGAACCGCTACGAGCTGGTAACGTTCGTGAGCCAAGCCGGGGAAGCAACATTCAAGGCAAGCCAACAGGAAAACGAATTGGCAAAGATGTATAAGATTGGCGAAATGCCAAGAATGATGGTGAACAGAAACTTGATGACACCATACGGAACACTGAACAACCACACACAGCTGGAAGACCTCAGCACCTATTCGCCCGCAATGAAGATTAGTTCAAAGGTTACTGACGTTTACGAATACTTGCTACAACGTGGTTTCTACGGTCCTGCCTTTGCGCAAATGACTCCTTCTGTAACAAGGAACAGCGATGGAAAGTTTGTTTGTAACATCACCGGTCAGGTATCCGAGCAACAGGAAACAAAGGGTTTGCGTATGAATGTATATCTCGTAGAGAACAACTTTATCCCTGAAACCGATGAAGACGGCTACGTGGAAATCCCCGACGGCACCGTGTATAATAAGTTCGTAAAGATGATTAGCCCAGTGGAAGGCTACGAACTCAAGGTGAACAACGACCGAACATACACCTTTGCTACCGAACCGTTTGCCATCGAAGACTTCGAAGCTGACAAGTATCGCCTCGTTGCTTCCATCATAGACCCTTGCACCGAGCAGCCTTACTTGGCTTCTGTACTTCAGTCTTGCGGCATAAACGTTACCAACGAGCAACCTGCCGAGGTTACTATGACGACCGCACAAGCATCTGGCGAAATCAGTTTTGCCCTCGCTGCGAAAGAGGCTAACACGCCTATTACTATCGACTGGGGCGACGGCGTAGAGGTAAACTACACACTTGGTACTGATTTCAGTGAGATAAAGTCAGACATAAAAGGTGCTGACCTAAAGATAAAGGGCAACATTACGAAGCTGAACTGTATGGCTAACAAGCTAAAAACGCTGAATGTAGCTAACTGTCCAAAATTGGAAGTACTGCAAGCTGCTTACAATTACTTGTCGGAACTCGATTTAACCCACAGCACCGAACTGCAAAATCTTGAGATATTCGGCAGCAATACCATTTCGGAGCTTGACCTTTCGCACTGCAAGAGCCTCATCAGACTGGTGGCTTCGCAAAACTTCCTGTCAGATTTAGATGTCAGCAAGTGCCCTAATCTTACATACGTGGACTGCTCTCGTATGAAGCGCATCACAGAATTAGACTTAAGCAGCTGCCATAAAATAAAGCATATCATAGCCAACGAATGTGCTATCGACAAGCTCACCATTCCGCAAGATACACCATTGGAAGAGCTTTCTTGCACAAACAACAAACTTACGAGCCTCGACCTGACAGCATTCAACCAACTCAAGGACGTTAATTGTTCAGGCAACCCCATTGCATCGCTCAAGGTAAGCTCACCCGAATTGCTCTCTTTGTACTCTATGGAAACCAAACTTACAAGCATCGACCTATCGAAACTTGCCAAGCTAAAGTTTCTTATGCTCAAAGGAAACGCAGGTATCACATCGCTCAACTTGGAGAACAACAAGGACTTGGAAGAACTTGGATTCAGTTCTTGCAAAGTAAACCAAATCGACTTGAAACCTTTGAAAGGCTTGAAGAAACTATGGTGTGGCAAAAATCTATTCACAACGCTCGACCTTTCGCATAACAAGGAAATAACATTATTAGACGCAACCGAGTGTAAGCTCACCACGATTGCATTCCCCGAAAACAATTCAACCTTAGAAAAAGCACTGCTCTCCAAGAATGGTTTTGAAGCCATCGCATTCGAAAACCTTTCTGCGCTGAAAGTCATCAACCTACGAACGAACAAGCTAACAAAAGTTGAACTGAAGGGCTTGAGCAGTTTGGAAGAATTAGAACTTTCTTACAACCAACTCCACAATATGAATTTGAAAGAATGTCCGAGCCTTAAACAACTCGGCATTACTGCCAATGGTATGACTGCCTGCGAGCTCAACACCCTCTACAACCAGCTGCCAACATTGCCAACAATGCCTAAAAAGTATAATCTATACAACGGTACAAAGAAGGACGAAGCCGCATTGACAAGCAAAACCTCTATCGCAACGGAGAAGAACTGGAAGGTTTATGTGGAAGGAGACGGCAGTGGCTGCACCGACGGAATAGACAATGCCAATGCCGACAACACACTCTCCATTGTCGCAAGCGAAGGTTTGTTGCGCATACACAGCCCGTTTGCCCAATCCACCATACGTGTTTACACACTCGACGGAAAGCTTTTGGTACAACAACATCTTACCCATCAAGACACTACCATAAGTGTTCCGTTTGACGGAGCTTGCATTGTTCGCTGCACCGACGATGCTACCAACAATACAACGACGACGAAAGTCGTGCTTTAAGCACTTGTCAAGCAAATATAAAAGGAGAGTTGTGGAATGGTTCCACATCTCTCCTTTTATATTGTGTGTACAACTATTGGCTGCCATTCAGCTACGAATAATGTTTAGTTTACACCATTTTCGTACAACAGAAACTTAATGGAAATCATCTGTTTTATAGGCAAGTAAAAGACGATAGAAGCGTAAAGATTTCACATAAAAGTAATATTCGATTAACTGTTTGGTTATCAAAGGTTTGCAATAGCGACTATTTTACGGTGTAAAAGCGGCTGTTTTACGTCGTAAAAGCGTAGGTTTTGCGTTGCAAAAGAGCCGCTATTGCAACACAAAAGCGTAGGTATCGTTTCTCGTTTGTGTTTTCCTTTACAAATTGTAGTGGCTTTAGGTACTACACAAGGTGGATTGCAAGCGGTTCTACCTTAATGAGATGACGCTTATAAAGGTCGCCGACGGCTTTCTTGTAGACTTTCTTTGACACATGAAAGAGATGTTTAATATCTTCCGCATCGCTTTTGTCGCCAAGGTTGCACACGCCACCGTTGTCCTTCAAGTATTGCAGAAGCACTTCGGCAAAGTCTTTTGCATATTGCTGCCCTGTTGGTTGCAGCGTGCAGTCAATCTTTCCGTCTGGTCGAACTGTCGCAATATAACCTTTCATACGGTCGCCCGTGTGGACGTATTGGAATACTTGGTCGCCATAAACAAGGGCAGGATACTTGTTGTCGATGATGACTTTGAAACCGAGTTCGGTCTTTTGCCAAATCATCAAATCAACCTCCTCGCCTTGCTTGTACGTTGGTTTCTCTTCCTCGAAATAATGTTCCACCTTCGCCGATGCTACCAAACGGTAGGTCTCTTCGTCAAGATATACGTGCACAATATACGATTCGCCTATCTGCATACGTTTCTTCTGCTCGCGGAACGGACAGAACAGGTCTTTCGTTACGCCCCAATGAAGGAATGCACCATACTCGTTTACCCACGAACACTCCAAGTATGCAAACTCGCCCACTACGGCAAGTGGCTGCTCGGTTGTAGCAATGGGGCGTTCTTCCTGGTCGAGATACACAAAGACACGTAGTTCGTCGCCTACCGAAACGCCTTCGGGAACATACTTCTGAGGCATCAATATTTCGCCTGCACGACCACCGTCAAGATACAATCCGAATGGGTCGCCATTGCCTTCGCGCAATGCCACTTTCAATACAGTCAGCGTATTGTAATCGCCTATCTTTAGTTTTGCCATTTGTTATTTCCTTTCTTACTTTATTATATTGCGCTGGCTTCGCTGCCCTCTCCCACTATGCGTCCGTCTTTCAAGTGTATGGTGCGGTCGGTTAGTGTAGCCAACGTTTCGTCGTGTGTAACGATGACGAAAGTTTGTCCGAACTTATCGCGCAATTCGAAGAAGAGTTTATGCAGTTCTTCCTTGTTTTTCGAGTCCAAGCTACCTGACGGTTCATCGGCAAGAATTACGGCAGGATTGTTCATCAATGCCCTTGCTACAGCCACACGCTGCTTCTCCCCTCCCGAAAGTTCGTTGGGTTTGTGGGTCGCACGGTCGCTCAGACCCATAAATGCCAACAGTTCCTCGGCACGGCTGCGTGCTTCTTTGGGTTTCATTCCTGCAATATAAGCAGGAATCATAATATTCTCAATTGCCGTAAACTCTGGTAAAAGCTGGTGAAACTGGAACACAAAGCCAAGATGCGTGTTGCGAAACTCGCTTAGTTTATTAGTCGATAGTGTGCTGGTTTCTATGCCGTCCACTACGACAGAGCCACTATCGGGCTTATCTAACGTACCAAGAATTTGCAGCAACGTGGTTTTGCCTGCTCCCGAAGGTCCGACAATGCTCACTATCTCGCCTTTCTCAATGCGCAAGTCAATGCCTTTCAGCACTTGCAGCGAACCAAAACTCTTAGTAACACCTTTTATTTCTATCATAATTCTATCTTATTTTCTTTTGCATAAAATCACGGACTACATCGTAAGCACTGCGTTCTTCGGTGTGTTGCGACTGTGCAAACGTCATTCCGTCCATACGGTTGCCATACTGGTCGGGGAATATTATCATAAGCGTCTTGCTCTTGAAGAAGCGGTTTACTTCTTCTGGAATGCGCTCCATCGCATTCTTATAAGATATTGTGCCCTTTCGTGCCGTGACAATCACGAATAAATGGTCGTCTTCTACCTCAGTTGCCAACTGTGGAAGCTCGTTCCAATGTTTCATTTCTGCATACTCTGCCCGCACATTGGGGTGGCGATTGCGAAGATATACCGTAATTAGTTCGATGGTTTCCTGGCGAGCGTGGAATACAATACGGCAATCGCTGTTCGATGCCAAGCGTGCTATTCGTTCCAACCAACGGTAAAAGCCAGGTTCAAACTCAGCTCGCGAAGGCACAACAACTTGTATTCGGCGAATTGTATTCAGTGGTTGCACAATGCGCGCAATCGTTATTTGTCGGCTCAATCCGTTATACAGGCTCTGCGTAAACTGTCCCCAAAAGCCTTTCGATATAGCCTGTCGGGCGTGCAGACCCATTACTATTTCCGATGCTTGAAACTCTTTGAAGGCATGTTTTATACCATTGGCAATGTTGGCAGCTATGCGTACCTGCGTTACCATCGGCACATTGGCAGACGTTGCCTGCTTCTGTAGATGTTCTAACAAGCGCCGTCCTTCTTCCTGATTCACTGTTGCGTTCACATCATCATACACTACGTTTAATCCAACAAGCTCGTTTCGTAGCTTTTCGTTGCGCATCATAATTGCCAAAGAGAGCAAATTATCTGCATATTCCGGGTATTTCACTGGTATAAGAATACGTTCATCGTTGTCTGTCCGCACCATTTCGGGTTCTTCTTTTTCTGTTAAGCGAATCTTTTGAGCCGCTCTCTCGGTTACAAACGACGATATTATGCAAGTAAAAAGTATCATAATGACGATACCATTCAGCACTTCGTCGTTGAAAAGGAACTCCCCCGGGGCAACTTCGAGCTTTAATCCCACCATCACCATGGCTATTGCGCCTGCTGCATGGGCACTTGTCAAGCCGAAAAGCATATCGGACATTTCTCGCTTCAAGCGGAACAGGAAGCCTGCCAAATAGGCTGCGACTGACTTTCCCACCGTTCCGAAGAACACAATGCACAGCACTACCCAAATAATGTGCGTACCCTCGAAAAGCGAGCGCACGTTTATCAGCATTCCCACACCTATCAGGAAATAAGGAATGAAAAGCGCATTACCCGTAAATTCTATATGATTCATAAGTGGTGAAAGGCGCGGAATGAAACGATTTAATATTAATCCGGAGAAGAAAGCACCGAAGATTCCCTCCAAGCCAATGGCATCGGACAAGGCTGCAGAAAAGAACAGCACGCCCAAAACGAAGAGAAACTGCATTACAGCATCGGAATAACGGCGCAGAAACCACCGGGTAAGGCGCGGAACAAAGTAAACAAGACCAGCCAAATAGAGTACAAACTTAAGCATGAACCACAGCCAGAACACGCCACCGCTGCCGCCTTGATACGAGTTTACTATCATTGCCATAACAAAAAGTGCCAAGAACAATGCCACCATTGTGCCACCAACACTTAGCGTTGAAGCCGAATGCTGGGAAAGACCATAGCGTCCTACGATAGGATAAGCAATGAGCGTGCTCGACGACATAATGCAACCAAGCAACAAAGATGACGTAACCGAATAGTGCAACAAATAGATTCCCATAAAGAAGGTGAGCACATAAGGAATACAAAATGTGAGAATGCCAAACAGCATAACACGCCATTTATTTTTCTTCAGTCCCTCCATATCCATCTCAAGGCCAGCAAGAAACATGATATAATAAAGCCCGACACTGCCAAACAACTCGAACGAAGCATCGCGTTTCAGTATGTTCAATCCGTATTCGCCCACCAAAACACCAGCCAAAACCATTCCAATGATATGCGGAATACGCAGTCGCCCCATGATAACAGGCGACAATAGAATAAGCATCAATACTACAAAGAAAATCAATGTAGGGTCGGTTATAGGGAAATATTGGGCTATTCTGAACATAATTGCTATTGTAAAATATGTGCAAAGATAGCAAAAAGTTATGGGGTGAGTAGTGAAAATAGAGAGTTTTTTGTATTTTTGCAACCGCAAGCAACGCAAGTTTACACATCATTATTATACGTCTGAACAAAAGTCTTACGGTGCATTGCGCTATTAAAATTATAAAAACAAGGATATGAAAGTAGCAATTGTTGGTGCCAGCGGAGCTGTAGGACAAGAGTTCCTCCGCATATTGGCAGAAAGAAATTTCCCTTTAGACGAACTCGTGCTCTTCGGTTCAAGTCGTTCAGCAGGTAAAAAGTACTCATTCAAGGGTAAAGAACACGAAGTAAAACTTCTGCAACACAACGACGATTTCAAGGATATCGACATCGCTTTCGTCAGTGCAGGTGGCAGCACGTCGGCTGAATTTGCCGACACTATCACCAAGTATGGAACTGTAATGATTGATAATTCGAGCCAGTTTCGTATGGATAAAGACGTGCCATTGGTTGTTCCGGAAATCAACGCAGAAGATTCGCTGATTCGTCCGCGTGGTATCATTGCCAATCCGAACTGTACCACCATCATGATGGTAGTGGTCTTGAATCCCATCGAGAAGCTAAGCCACATCAAGCGCGTGCGCATCAGCAGCTATCAGAGTGCTTCCGGGGCTGGCGCAGCAGCGATGCAGGAACTACAACAGCAATATAAGGAGATTATTGAGACGGGCAAAGCTGAAACCATCAACAAGTTCCCGCATCAATTAGCCTATAATGTGATACCCCAAATAGACAAGATGACGGAAACCGACTATACAAAGGAGGAGATGAAGATGTTCTACGAAACGCAGAAAATCATGCATTCCGATGTCCGTACCAGTGCTACTTGCGTGCGCGTTTCGTCGCTCCGCAGCCATTCGGAGGCGGTCTGGATAGAAACAGAAAAACCTTTGGAGGTTGCCGAAATACGCAAGGCACTCAAAGCAGCACCCGGTGTTACACTTGTAGACGACCCACAAAACTACGTTTACCCCATGCCTTTGGAGAGCGCAGGCAAAGACGACATCTACGTTGGGCGCATTCGCAAGGACCTTGCCGACGAGAACGGCACGACACTCTGGCTCACGGGCGACCAAATACGCAAGGGGGCAGCACTCAATGCCGTGCAAATTGCAGAATATTTGATTAAGGTGGGCAACCTGAAATAGGATAATTCCGTAGCTATCTGTATAGATAACAGACTTTGTCTGCATTGCCAACGTGTGCGATACCGCAAATTAGAAGCAAGAAGTTTGATGTTCTCAAGAGACTATAGAAGCCTTGAACGAATATGATAGAAATGTTTTTCATTTCGCTGAATTTTCCTTTTAGAACACGATAGCTACATTTCCGTTATGTAAAAGAGCCTGTTTTGCGATGCGAAACAGGCTCTTTTATGCGGCAAAACAGTGGGTTTTATAATGTACTGACAGTAACCTCATTACATAAGGAAATATTGATTAATGGGGAAAATCAGCTATTTGTATATTCTTTATGCCTCAACAACGAACGTTTTAACAGATAAGAAAAAGAAGAGGCAGCAAACTTATCGTCTATAATATTGTACATAAAGAGGCAGCATTGCAGAACTTAAAAGCTTGCAATGCTGCTTGCATTGTTTGTTGTTTCCTTGCCAAACAGGTGCAGAAATGTTTTTACTTGTGTGCCTTATAATATTTTACAGCAGCTTCTACATTGAGTTTCACTGCTCTTGACGAGAATGTTGCACCGCTGACACCATCTACCGAACCTACCTTAGAAACGCGTTTTCCATCGAACTTCGGTAACATCTTAGAGGTTACTTGTTCGAAATAGCGAGGTGTTTCATGGTTTTTCAGTGCCACAACCTTTACTATTTTATCATTTTTAATATACACTTCAACAGGTGTAGCCCCTTTAAAACCACGTACATTGTTTGCTAATGTCGTTGTGTTTACCACATAAGTGCCATCGCTTTGCCTCCACATTACATTGTCGTCTTTGCCTGCTGCAAAAGCAAAAGCGGCAGTCATCAAGGCTGCAACTGCGAACGATAAAATCTGTTTTTTCATCTTTATTTCTATTGTTTACTGATTATTGATAAATTTAATTGTCTGTTTTCTCGTATGCAAATATAATTCTTTTCTTATAACCAGCAAAGAAAGATGTAATGAAAATGGTATTTACACTTTCAATGAATACCAATACAACGCATCGTTACTTTTCTAAAAACTTCGAATCAATATACTTTATAAACTTTTCTTTATACATATCGCCAATGGGAACATACACTCCATCGTTCATAAGAATACGACTTTTGTTTACTTCGCTTATCTCCATCAGGTTAATAATCCATGAGCGATGAATGCGCATGAAGCTGTTATTGGGTAGAAACTTCTCCATTTTCTTCATGCTCGAAAGTATCATCAATGGCTTTCTCCCACTTATGAAATGAATCTTCAGATACTCTCCCATTCCTTCAACGTAACGTATATTGCTGATGTTAATGCGAATAACCTTATATTCGTTCTTTAAGAACAGCGTGTCATCGTCGGGCGAAGACATGTTCGCTGCGGCTTGTTGCAGCAACATATACTGTCGTCTTATACTATTAGCGGCAGCCATTAGTTCTTCCTGACCAAATGGTTTCAGAAGATAATCAATGGCTTCTACCTTATATCCTTCTATGGCATAGTCGCTATAGGCAGTTGTAAACACCACCAAAGGCTTTACTTCTAACGACCGAATGAAGTCGAGTCCGCTCATATCCGGCATATTTATATCAATGAAGATGGCGTCAACGGGTTGCCTTTCCATCTCTTTTTTGGCTTCAATAGCATTCTGACACTCGCCAACCAGTTCCAAAAAAGAAATCTTCTTTATATATGTAGCCAGCTGTTTCAGTGCCAAAGGCTCATCATCAACAGCCAAAGTCCTTATCCTGTTTTCCATATTGGAGTTGTGTTTTAGTTATTTTTTTATTTGTCAAAGACAGTTCCAGCCATACACTATAAGTTTTTTCGTTATCTTTTATAACAAGTGTATGGCTATCAGGATATATCAAATTCAATCGTTGTTGCACACTTTTCAGTCCAACTCCCTCATTTTCACGCTCGGTTTCGGGCTGTTTATTGTTGATACAACAGAACTTTATTTTATCATTTTCTACAGAAATCGAAATGTCTATCGTACTTTTGTGCTGATAGCTTATACCGTGTTTGAACGCATTTCCAACAAAACATATAAGCAATAGTGGTGGAATTTCCCCAACAGAAAGGCGTTCTGGCGTATCAAGCGTAATCTCTACCTTCTCCGTATAGCGCATTCGCATTAGCGATATATAGCTACGTATAAAGTCTACCTCCTTTTGCAGCGGTATAAAAGTATGGTTCCCTTCGTAGAGAATATAGCGCATCATCTTCGACATTACTATGATTGAACTCTTGGCTTTCTCAGGATCAATGTCTACCAAGGCGTGAATGTTGTTGAGAGTATTCATAAAAAAGTGTGGGTTTATCTGGTATTTCAATGATATCAGCTGTTGTTCCAAGTTCTTTTCTTGCAGGTCGTGCAGTTTCTTCTGGTCCTCGTTAGTTTTAAAAAAGAGCTTTACACCAAAGTTCATTCCGAACATTAATACTAAAATAATGATATTTACAATAATTGGCTGTGTTACAATGGTTGGTTGATAGTGTATTGTTCCACTTTGAATATGTCCTGTCTGAATAAGTACTCTCGATGTGTCTTGCACCATTCTTGTACGAATTACGTACTGCACAAGTACAAAAACGAACATTAAGACTACCGTGCCACACACGTAACATTTAGGTTGTCTGCGATAAATAATAAGTGGCAACAACAGAAAATTGTGTATCAGGAATGCACCAAAATATATGGAAACAACTGTCCACGTGCTAAAAACATGTGCCCAATTATATTCTTCAGCCCCTCCGTTAGAATGAAAGAACATTGTTATTATGGGAAGAAAGAAGACGAGCAACCACCAAAGCGAATGGGCAACATTCTCTTTACACACCCTCGTTAGCTTTTTCCGTAACAGATTTATCATATATTGCATTTAAAGGTAGAGTATTCACATTTCAACAATGGGAACTCTTTGCAAAGATACAAAAATATTCTTTCTTCGTGCAAATCTCTGTACGGAATATTCCTTTTATACTTTATAATTCACAGAAGCTAAAGTTTTGCTTTAAAAAGACAACTAAATAAAACCGAAAAAGACACATTTGTGCCGAAACCGCAAAGCCATTGTAAACATTGAATATACATTTTTGGAATATACTGACAATAAGCAACCTACGCAACGCTCACACTCATAAAAAATATTTACAGTCTTATCATCTTCTTTTTTACTTTGAAACATTCATTGACCATTGGATATTGAACAACCTATTCTGTATTATGGCTATTCCATATAGCAACTTTTACAGGGATAATCACTAATTAGGGCTAATACAAACAAATAGTATAACAGAGCTATTCCGATAAGATGAAAAATAAAAAAGATAGCGTATTACAAGAAAAACAAGTTAAATAATTTGGTCTTTAACGAAAGTTAGCTTACCTTTGCAGCCACTAATGCGCTTGTGGCGGAATTGGTAGACGCGCTAGACTTAGGATCTAGTGATTTCCATCGTGCAGGTTCGATTCCTGTCAAGCGCACTTTTTCATTTAGCAAGGCGTTGTTTCACTAAGAGAAAGATAACTCCACTAATTGTATTCGCCCTATAAAGATTATGACTTACTTAAAGAAAAGCCTATTAACATTGGTTACGTTGTTGTTCGCCTATCCAATGATTGTATCGACTTATGCACAACATTCCGCACTTTATTATAATAGAGTTGATAGCCTAAAATTAGGCGAAAGAATAGGTTTGCGCACAAATGTTGTAGACTGGACAATGCTTACACCTAACTTTGGCATAGAATACACCTTGGGAAACAAGAACTGGAACAAATGGACGCTCGGTATTTCGGGGAGAATTAACTGGAATACACAAACCAAAGACCTTTCTTATAATGTGTACGATATGTACGATGTAAAGGTTGAATTGCGCAAGTATTGGCACGGAAAGAACCCACGTCGCGTTTTCTATTGGGGCGTGTATGGTGGCGCAAACAAGTTTAACATTAAGTTTACAGACTTAGGAAAGAAAGGCAATTCGTTTACCGGAGGACTTATGTTTGGCACAGTTGCACAGCTATATGGCTACCAGAACGGTGCGAGTCTTGACTTCGATTTCGGTATAAACGCTGGTGTTGTATTTGCAAAATACGAAGAATATCGTCGCGATGTCGTCAACAATCAGCACGTTTATACTACTGTTACCCCACAAAATGGCTATAAACTTATGTTTAATCCTCTGGTTTATGCAGCATCAACCGATATTGTGAGGGTGGGATTGATATATCATTTTGGAACAAAAGTAGCCAACCGATATAAGAAACGTGAAGTTGTAGACGAGAAATATCGTATTGAACTGGCTAACAAAGCCTACGCTAAAGACACTCTACGCACTGCAAAAGAAGAAGAAAGGAAGGCTAAACACATAGAGAAGGCTCGCAATAAACGACTAAAAGAATACGAAAAAGCCAAAAAACAAGCTGAGAAAGCACAACAGAGAGTGGCAAAAGAAATTGAAAAGAGAAAGAAAAGAACAGAGAAATGAAAAGAATATTCGTAACATTCTTAAGTATAATAGCTGTAATAACAGCCAATAGCCAGGCTATCTCTGTGAATACCGATGTGGCAATGTTGGCTCTGCAAACTTATAATATAGGTGCCGAAATGACGATAGGCAATCGTTCCACATTGGGATTGAGCGTGTTTGCCAACAACCAGCCCTATTGGCACAAGGACACAAAGATGACCGGTGTGCAACCAGAATATCGTTATTACTTCGGTGGACGACCCATGTATCACCACTTTATAGGCGTAAGTGCCTTAGCTGTAGACTATAATGTTAAAGTAAGAAATACACGCTACGATGGTTTTGCAGCAGGTGCCGGAATAACGTTTGGCTATGTTGCATCGCTTTCTAACCGTTGGACGATTGACGCGCACGCGGGTATTGGAATAGTTGCATTCCACCAAAAGAAAACAAAAGACGGACAACCAAACTTGGAAATACCCTCCGGGGCAAGAACGATGGACGGATATACCGGTTACGAAATATTGCCAACTAAAATTGGAATTACCCTTTCATACATATTAAGATAAAGGAAACGATATGAAATTGAGCATAAAACGTTGCCTGACTATTCTGTATCTACTACTCGTTTATGCAAATATAACGAGTGCGCAAGTAATGCACATAACGGGAAACGTATATAAAAACATGAAGTCGTTCGACGGAGGCAAGACCAATAAGGTGCCTCTCTCTGTCCCAGTCTATATATTCGACAACCGAAACGAAGCCAACAAGCAGGCTGCAACATATAGAAGTAAAAGCAAAGACATCAGTCAGGAAGTTACAATCAGAAGTAATGCGACTGTAACTCCCGACTATGACGGGCATTTCGAAGCTGATATTTCTGCCAAAGGTGCACTGATGGTAATAAACGAAGGCGAAGCAAAGGTAGTAAATATCGGTTCTAATCTGCAATACGACATAGTGTTTACCGATGGTTCGAAAACACTTCTGCTTGCCAACACAACTGTCTTTGGCAAGCATTCGGGTGCCAATATTGTTGAAATGAAACCTATCGACGATGGTCCAAACCTGCATTGGAACGTTACTGTAAGGCTACCTGAATGGTACACAAAAGACCATTCGCGACTTATTTTCCAGCCAATGGTCATCAATTGCGAGGAGGAAGACACCATACAATATCTTGAACCGTTAGTGTTTGAAGGGAAGAAATATCATAAAAATCAGATTAGGAGAAAGAGTTTTGACTACAATCGCAACGATTCGCTGCACAATTACTATATTGAAGACCAACCTACGACCAACGACGAGTTTACCTTCCGTTGGGAAATAACGTATCCGAAACCTAATCCAAACAAGAGTTATAAGTGGGGTTCGGTATTGAGACTGGAAGACTATACCCACATTTACTTTGAAGACAAGTCTAAAAACGGAACTTGCAACACACGCAAACCATGGAAACTAATAGATGTTTCGATGGCAATGAAACAGATTAAGCTAACGCCACAGTACTATGAACAAGCCAGGGCACAGCTTAGAGAAGTGCCTCGCGACCTGCAATTAACGTTCGTGGTAGGTAAAGATGAGCTTACCTCGGACACTTCCAACCAACAGAATTTGGGACAACTTGTCAAGGAACTTCGCTCGTATGGACGGGCATTAATGAACTTTACAGTCCAGGGAACAGCATCGCCCGAAGGCAATGTAGCGGCAAATACGAAGTTGGCAAATACACGTGCAAAGAAAGCTTTGTCTATCATTGGAGGGCAAATATCGAGTGCCGGACTCGAAGTTAAGGCACCTTTGGTTTACACTTGGTTCGATGTAGCAGATTCGTTGAAGGCTCGTAACTTGGAAGCAGAGGCTAACACGTTGCGCAACTACGCGTTTAACAATAATGTCAGTGGCTTGCGCGAAATGCAAAACCACCCCATTGTGCAAGAGATATTGCAGAACCAGCGTCTGATGCGCTGCACTTATACACTGCGACAGAATAAGGTTCTCGACCCACAAGAGGTGTTATGGACTTACTATAACGATAAAGATTACCAAAAAGGAGGCAAAAATATCTTCTCGAATGGAGACTACTATAACCTCTTTACACAAATAAAGGACTCCACGGAACTACGTAAACTGACCTATCGCGCATGGAACGAGATTAAAACACGGCGGACAATGCAATACAGTCCTTTTGCTGCTTATATTGCAAACCGTGTTGCTTGTTACGCAATAGAAAGCGACTCTATCGACTTATCCATTCTTTCTCCATTCATAGACATGAAGTCTGGCTTAGAAATATCGCGCCCAATATCGTTCGATAATGCGTATCGTTATGTAGTAAACAGGCGAGAGCTTGTTGCCAATCAGGCTATAATGTATTTCAAAGCCATGAAGCTTGGCGAGGCTTACCACCTTGCAAACAAGCTGCCCGACACCGACGAGTACAAGAATATAAAGATGTTTACCGATTTAGAAACCCTTTTCTTCAAGCAGAACAAGACTGCCGACGAAGCTCGTCGTGCCAAGGAAGCATTGGATTACGTAATGAAGACGAATGCAGAAAACTACGCCATACTGAACTTTGAATTGGCTTCTGAATTGGGAAAGACGTACGAAGAACTCGAACCGCTCATCGATTCGCTGCCCGATAACAATGCAAAGAAATGGTATATGAAGGGGGTTATTGAAGCAGGAAAGCCTGAAATAAGCGATGAAGACTTCATGGAACTAACTGCAAAGTATGGTGCTGACGCTGCATTGCGAATGACTGACAACACCTTTCCTGCTTTCTTAGCTTACTTCCAGCATTGTTTCGATATAAAACCACAATACAAAGGCTTGTATAACACGGACGCAAACATTCCTGACGACGTGCGGAAGAAAAGCCCATACGATGAGAAAAAGGCTGAACAATATAGACAAAAGTTTACCGACTTAATGATTGCTGCTGGCAAAATAAAGGCTCCTGAACACGAAGAAGAGTCTGATGAGAAGCAAGAAGCTACTGAAGAGAACAACAATAACAGCACGCAAACAACCAATTTACCAGTAGAGGAGGTTAAGAAATGAAGAGAACAGTGTCTTTGGTTACGGCATTTTTCGCAATGATAGTTCTTCAAGCACAGACACCAACAAATCTTCCTACCGATACATTGGTAAGAGATTTGAGCGACTTGGAAGAGAAAATGCAGGCAGAAAGCATTACGGTTAAAGCAGATACCACCTATTATGGAACACCGAAGCAGAGAAACTTCAATGCTTTGGACTACAGTCTCGACAGCCGACACCGCTATCAAGGCGACAAATGGACAAAGGGTGGCTTCTCCAAACATACTTTCTTAGACTTTGGAGCTGGTGCCGTATTCTATCAGCATAACAACGATTATCAATTAACAATGCAAGCAGGCATTCATCTCCGAATAGGAAAAGAACTTAGCCCGATGAGTTCTATCCGTTTTGGAATAGGCGGAGAACTGGGTTATATTAGCGGCGAACCCAACGCAAACTGGACGATGCGCACCAATGCCGACTACCTTTTCAACTTCTCAAACTATCTTTTGGGCTATCGTCCAGACCGTCCTTTAAGCGTTTCGGGCATACTTGGATTAGGCGTTCAACATTCGCACCTAACGAAATACAATGGTTCTGCAGTAGCAGGAACCATGAAAGATAAAGCTACCTCTTACAACATTCATACTGGTTTGCAGTTCAAATTCCATGCAGGAACACATGCAGCACTCGCCATAGAACCTTATATCATGGCGGGTACAGAGGGAATGGACTTGGACAAATCCTCCAAATTCAACCACTTCAGCTTCGGTTACGGTGTAAATCTATCCTACATTTGGTATTTCTACAACAATATGTCGTCGCAGAAAGATGCGGGTGATTTTAAGAAATACTTTGCCGACGGCAAGCGTTTGTTTCTTGAAGACCCTGCAAGACTGCGCTGGCGGCGTCCTTGGTTCTTCGAATACAGCATTGGTCCGGCATACTATCACTCCACAGACCTGAAGGTTGGCAAGACGCTCGGCTACAGTGTGAGTGCCAACATTGGGCAATGGTTATCGTCTGCCATCGGTCTGCGAGCTGGAATAAACCTGACAAATGCGGCATGGACAAAGACAAGCGAAACCACATCGCTGCTCGGCAAGTCGGGCGTTTCGCTCGATGCAATGCTCAATCCGTTCGGTTTCACGCGCCATTACAATTGGGACAGTGCCGTGGGAGTGAACCTTTACGGTGGTTACGAAATGGGACTGCTCCAGTTTGTGCACGCCAATATAAGCGATAAAGCCAGCGGACGATATGCCGGATACAGGTTAGGTGCACAGTTCTGGGCTAAAATTACGAACGATTTACGCCTGACCTTCGAGCCAAACTACATACTGATGGAACATTTCGACCGTCCTGACGGTCGTTTAAGGTATAGTCAGACCGACTTCAAATTAGGCTTGGCCGTGCTCTTCCGCAACAAATTGCAACGTAACAACGATACTACCCCTGCAAAGAACGCCCTTCCCGAAAGTGGTTTCTTTATGGGTGGAGGTCTCGGCTGGAACACTACCATCAACAAATGGAGATACACCGGCAAGTCGCGCGGACTGCTTCTGAACTTCAATGGCTTCGTCGGCTACAACTTCAACATGTACAGTGGGGCAAAGCTTATGGTAGACTACGTTGCGAACCCCATCTGGCAGAAGAATGGCAGTGGCAGTCTCAGCAAGTTTACATATAAGAACACTTTCGTATCTGCCGACTATCAATTTAATGTTCTCAACGCAATGACGGGCTATCGACCTGGAAGAAGATGGAATGTGGAACTCTATGGCGGTCCGTCTATGGTGTTAAGCAAATACGGAAAGAAGGCTGACATTGGTGCAAACTTCGGTGGAATGCTCTCGTATCGTGTCCTCCCCTATCTGTCTTTGTTCTATAGCCATACCGTTTACTGGATGCCAAGCAGCCATTACGACTCCGACCAAATCTACACAACGCCCGGAGCCATATCGAATGTGCTTACGGTGGGAGCAAAATATCATCTCGACGGGTTCATCAGAACCATCAAGAACCTGCCGTGGAAGACTGCTCCCTCATCTGGCTTGCATCGCCTCTTCCTCGATTATGGCTATGGCTATGCCAACTACCCAATGCTTCCGAGCAAGGGAAAAGACTCGTGGGGCACGTCCATGCAGCTCTCGATGGGCTGGTGGGCTAACTCTTTCTTAGGCGCACGTGTCGGATTGAACATGGCAAAAGGTGTGGACATGACGACCACGCACACCACGAACGGGCGGACAGAAGACGTTCACCACGCCATTGGATTGGGCACAATTGCCGGCGACGTGCTCATTAATCCACTCGGACTGAGCAGGAACTACAACCAGCATTCGCTTGTTGGAACGAACATTCTCCTGGGATACCAGAACGGCTGGCTCGTCATGAACGATGCAGAACATACCATCAAAGGCTCAAGAATTACGGCAGACGGCTTCCGCATGGGGCTTCAGCTATGGCTACGCCTCAGTCGCGACCTGCGTTTGAACATAGAACCCATGTACTCTAAGCTCAACGTACACGACAATGTCTATATAAATGCAGCAGGCAACACGCTGTACAGAACCAAAGAGATGGGCACCACGCCTCTCAAGTTAGGCAATTCGTTCTCGGTCCGTGTAGGGCTGATCGTTCCCTTCAACCGTATTGCGCGCTACGAAGATGCCGACATGACATCGTATGCTGCAAAAGAACCTATGCGTTTCTTTGGTGCGCTGGGCGGCGGCTGGAACATTCTGCTCACCAAACATCGCTTTAAAGACAGCAGTGCAAAGCTTAACCTGTCGGCTTTCGGAGGCTACAGGCTGAACGAAGTTTCGGCTGTCCGCCTTGGTTTGGAATACATAATGGACAACATCAAGTATGCCTACATAGCAAACAACATTGCCGAATTTAACGAAGAGAAGCGCAACATACTATTCGTCTCGGCTGATTTCCAGGTCGATTTGCTCGCCTACTTCCGTGGATACAACCCGAACCGACCGTGGAATGTGGCACTGTACGCCGGTCCGGCTATCGGCATTCAAACCAATAAGGAGCATGTCAAAGACGGCGCCATCAACTTGGGAATGACGGTTAGCTGCCGAATATCGAAGAACTTCTCGATGTTCTACAATCACAACATCTACCTAATGGGCTTCTTAAGCAATAAGAGTCTGCTGCCGGGAACAACCCTTCTGGGAAGAATGACGGCACTGAACTGCATAGACTTTGGACTGATGTACAACCTGTAAGTACACAAAAGAAACAGAAAAAGCTGAAAGATAAGGCAAACATTGTGTGATTGTAAACCTAATCTTCCAGCTTTTTCCGTTGTGTAAACGCTCTTTTATTCTTGCTTGTCTGCCCGCACATACGCTTTGCGATAGCGTGTGCCTATGTTGCGCAGCCTGCCTCCTTCACACAACTGCTTAGTAATACGGTATGCAGTAGACTGTGAAAGGTTCAGTCTGTCGCGCAAATCATCTACCGTCATATATGGCTTTTCGGCAAGGAGAGCCTCAATAGCACTGTCTATTTCTTTCTCTGTTGGCATAGAGGGGCTACGAAACCTATAGGTTGCATTCTCGAACTCTGTATAACGGAGTATATCCATCATCTCTGTATCGGGTCGGAAGTTCACCGTGCGTACCTCGGCATTGTGCAGCCTGACGTGGTTGTTTCGTGGGTCTTCGTATATGTCTCCCTTCACAGCAAGCGAGAAATAGCCTATGCCGGGCAGGTGTACACTGCAGCCGGACATAAGCTGAAAGGCTATTTCGTCGCGCAAAGCTGCAATGGTTGCTATGACGTCGGCACGTGTAAGCGCCGTCGCTCCCTGAATGTTCTGCGCAATACGCTCCACGCCAACTGTTTTGTGTTCCACTGTTACTGCCCTGTACGCTGTTTTCTCTCCCGACTTCATGCGGTTCTTTATTAGCTTGTAATTAACGCTCATATATCGTTCTGTTTTATAGTCCTTACTTCCTAACGTGTTCAGATGCCCTTTAAGACACCGACAAATGCCTGTCTAAGCATTGACAGATGCCTATCTAAACGTATTTAGATGCCCATTCCGTCAATTTATTACAGTTGTGAGAAATATTTACCATAATTATGATAAATTATTATCGCAGCCATGATAAATATTTCTCATAGCTTTGATAATCCTACGGATTAGGCACAAAGGTAATACAAATCCATGAATAAAGCAAAAGAAAAGGCAGAGGAAACACAATGTGCTCCGTATTCATTCTCCATGCGTAGAGTTTGCAGAACATGCCTGCAACCTATACACAAAACGCATATCCGGACACATCAGCCAGGCAAGCTGAACACGCAGGATATAACGAAAACATATGCAGCAGGGGTGGCAGTGGACTTTATTTCTGCTTTCCAGTCTCTACTTGCTTTACCTTCTTAAACAAGTCGGACGCAAATACAAGATCGTTCAGTTTCTTATTGTTGCTCGACATCACCGTGTCTTTGTTCCCTTGCCATTCCGCTCTGCCATCGGCAATGAACACAACGTGCTCGCCAATGCCCATCACAGAGTTCATGTCGTGCGTGTTGATAATGGTTGTAATGTCAAATTCCTTGGTAATGTCCGACAGAAGCTGGTCGATAATCAACGACGTCTTGGGGTCGAGCCCGGAGTTTGGCTCGTCGCAGAACAAGTATTTGGGGTTCATTACGATGGCACGTGCAATGGCTACACGCTTCTGCATTCCTCCCGATATCTCTTCAGGCAACTTGTTTTCTGCTCCCGTCAGGTTTACACGGTCTATACATTTCTGCGTCTGTGCGTCGCGTTCCTTCTGTGTCATGTCAGAAAACATGTCGAGCGGGAAGCGGACGTTCTCGAAAACGGTGAGCGAGTCGAACAAGGCAGAGCCCTGGAATATCATTCCCATCTCTCTGCGCATCCTAATCTTCTCTTTCTTGTCCATCGCCACAAAGTTGCGGTTGTCGTAAAGCACTTCGCCTCTTGTAGGTTCCAGCAAGCCTACGAGACATTGCAGCAACACCGTTTTTCCTGCACCACTTTGTCCGATGATCAGGTTTGTCCTGCCGTCTTCGAACACCGTGCTGATGTCGTGAAGCACTTCCTTGTCGCCAAACGATTTATATAAGTTTTTAACTTCTATCATGTTGTTATGCCGTTTACGAAAAATACAATTAGCTGAGAAGCTGTGTCAGGAACACGTCGCTGAACAAGATAAGCACGCTGGAGCTGACAACAGCATTGGTGGACGACTTGCCCACCTCCACCGAACCGCCTTTCACGGTGTAACCAAAGAATGACGACACGCTGGCGATGATGAAAGCAAAGAAAAGACTCTTGGTTATGCTCATGTACATAAACCACGGATTGAAGTCGTGCTGCAATCCCGAAGTCAAATCGACAGGCGTTATAATATGCGCAAAGAAAGCCGTCGCGTAGGCTCCCACGATACCCATTGCTGCCGAAAATACAACCAAGAAAGGCATAATGGTGATAAGTCCAACTATCTTAGGCAGTATCAGGTAGCTCGCCGAGTTTATTCCCATAATCTCCAAAGCGTCTATCTGCTGGGTAACGCGCATCGTTCCAAGTTCCGAAGCAATGTTCGAACCCACCTTTCCCGCAAGGATAAGACACATGATACTCGACGAAAACTCGAGCAACATTATTTCGCGCGTAACGTATCCCGATACCCAAAGCGGCATCCAAGGGCTCTGCACGTTCAGCTTTATCTGTATGCAGATGACGGCTCCGATAAAAAAAGATATGAGCAGGACAATGCCGATGGAATCGACACCGAGCTGCGACATCTCCTTGACATACCGTTTAAAGAACATACGAAAGCGCTCCGGACGACTGAAAGTGCGCCCCATTAAGAGTAAGTATCTGCCAAATACTGTAAGCCAGTTGAATATAAGCATTGTTGTCTGTTTATTGAATGCAGATGCAAAAGTAACCAAAATCCGCTAAAAAACTGCAATATAAGTCATTGTTTTAAGCAATATCAGCGATATTAGCATTTATTTTACTACTTTTGCAACACAGAAACGAAATAGAAAAATGCTCGACACAGAAAACATAATCATCGAACCGGAAAACGATAAGAACAGTATTCTTCGTACCGAAGGACTCGTGAAGCGGTACGGCAAACGCACCGTTGCCAACGGCGTAAGCATAAACGTGCGGCAAGGAGAGATTGTTGGCTTGTTAGGTCCGAACGGTGCAGGAAAGACAACATCGTTCTATATGACTACGGGGTTGGTGGTTCCGAATGAAGGACACGTCTACATCAACGACTTGGAAATAACAAAATACCCCGTGTACAAACGCGCCCAGGCTGGCATTGGATATTTGCCACAAGAGGCGAGCGTATTCCGGAAGATGAGCGTCGAAGACAATATTATGTGCGTTCTGGAGATGACGAAGCTTAATAAACAGCAGCGCATAGAAAAGATGGAAAGCCTTATCAAGGAGTTCCGCTTGGAGAAAGTACGCAAAAATCTTGGCGACCGCCTTTCGGGAGGCGAACGGCGCAGATGCGAAATAGCACGCTGCCTGGCGATAGACCCTAAGTTCATCATGCTCGACGAGCCTTTTGCAGGTGTAGACCCTATTGCGGTGGAAGACATTCAGCACATTGTCTGGCGACTGAAGTTCCGCAACATCGGCATTCTGATTACCGACCACAACGTGCACGAAACACTGAACATTACCGACCGTGCCTATCTGCTCTTTGAAGGACAGATACTCTTTAAAGGTACGCCCGAAGAACTGGCAGCCAACAAGATTGTGAAAGAAAAGTATCTGGGTACCGACTTCGTTCTGCAAAAGAAAGACTTCCAATTGTTAGACGAGCGCAAACGTGCCAAAGAAGCCGAAGAAGAACGAAACAGAGAATAAGTCTATTACCTTATAAATATATACGTGTGCCGTAAATTTATGCTGCAAGTATAGAGACTAACGCAATTCATAACAAATAAACAAGAACAGAAATAAATGGCAACAGTAGACGACAAGAAGATTATCTTCTCAATGGTGGGAGTTTCAAAGATTATCCCACAAAATCAAAAACAAATTCTGAAGAACATTTACCTCTCGTTCTTCTATGGTGCCAAGATAGGTATCATCGGTTTGAACGGTGCCGGTAAGTCCACGTTAATGAAGATTATTGCGGGCATTGAGCAACCAACATCTGGCGAAGTGGTGTTCAGCCCTGGCTATTCCGTAGGTTATCTGCCGCAGGACCCACCACTGAACGAAGAGAAAAACGTTAAGGAAAACGTACAAGAAGGCGTGCAGCACGTTTACGATGCACTCCGCGAATACGACGAAATCAATGCGAAGTTCGGTTTGGAAGAATATTATGGCGACCCCGACAAGATGGACAAGCTGATGCAACGCCAAGCCGAAGTGCAGGATATTATAGATTCTACCGATGCTTGGAACATGGACTCGAAGCTCGAACGTGCTATGGCAGCCTTGCGTTGCCCTGCCGGCGACCTTCCTGTAACGCACCTTTCGGGTGGTGAGCGTCGCCGTGTGGCACTCTGCCGCCTATTGTTGCAAAAGCCCGACGTGTTGTTGCTCGACGAGCCTACCAACCACTTGGACGCTGAAAGCATCGACTGGTTGGAGCAGCATCTGCAACAATACGAAGGTACGGTCATTGCAGTTACCCACGACCGCTACTTCCTCGACGATGTTAGCGAATGGATTCTTGAACTCGACCGTGGCGAAGGCATTCCTTGGAAAGGCAACTACTCTTCGTGGCTCGACCAGAAGACAAAACGTATGGAGCAGGAAGAAAAGACAGCTTCCAAGCGCAGAAAGACGCTCGAACGCGAATTGGAATGGGTTCGCCTTGCGCCAAAGGCACGTCAGGCAAAGGGTAAGGCTCGTTTGAACTCGTACGAGCAAATGCTCAGCCAAGAGCAGAAAGAACGCGAAGAGAAACTCGAAATCTTCATTCCGAACGGTCCTCGCTTGGGCAACAAGGTTATCGAGGCACAGCACGTGCAGAAGGCATTCGGCGAGAAAGTTCTTTTCAGCGACCTCAACTTTATGCTTCCCCCTAACGGAATCGTGGGCGTGATAGGTCCGAACGGCGCAGGTAAAACCACACTCTTCCGCCTTATCATGGGCTTGGAAACGCCCGACAACGGCAGTTTCGAGGTGGGCGAAACCGTAAAACTCGCTTATGTAGACCAGCAACACAAGGACATAGACCCCAACAAGTCGGTTTACGATGTCATCGCACAAGGCAACGAAAACATAAAAATGGGCGGACGCGACGTCAATGCGCGTGCCTACATCTCACGTTTCAACTTCTCTGGAACCGACCAAAGCAAACTCTGTGGAGTTCTTTCAGGTGGTGAGCGCAACCGCTTGCAGCTGGCTTTGGCATTGAAACAGGAAGGAAACGTACTCTTGCTCGACGAACCTACCAACGACATCGACGTGAACACCCTACGCGCATTGGAAGAAGGTTTGGAAAACTTTGCAGGTTGCGCCGTTGTAATCAGCCACGACCGTTGGTTCTTAGACCGCATCTGTACGCACATTCTTGCTTTCGAAGGCAATGGCGAAGTATTCTTCTTCGAGGGCACCTACTCTGAATACGAAATAAACAAGGCACGCCGCCTTGGCAACGAAGAAATTAAGAAAGGCCGCTATCGCAAGCTGATGGAAGACTAATCAGCGTTCGTAGCAGGCAAAACAAAGGAAAAAGGTGAGCAAAGCATACATTTTGCTCACCTTTTTTATGTATATTATTGTTTGGCATTAGTGCTGTAAGGGCGTGATTCATCACGTTCCTAACATCAAGAAAGAAGCAGGTTGAATACAAACAACACTACAAGTGCGTATTATTTCCTGCTATCATCTTATTACGTCTATTTCCTCATGAGGAAGACTTAACGTTCCTATACTATTCCCTGTTGTTGAATAGGCATTCAAAGAAGGATAAAGAATGTTTCTAACAGCGAAGTCTGCATCTTTAGGTGCAGGGATTTCCTTAGATGATGTAGTAGTTGTTGTTGTGAGAATAACCTTTCTCGAAAGTTCTTGTTCAGCAACAGGAAGGCTGCTATCGTTTATACTCATAAAGCTGATAAACTTCTCTTCTATCACTTTCTCTTTCTTTATTAAAGGATTCAGAATAACTGTAAGATAAATTGGGTGCGGGGTCATTGGTATATTTCTCGCAGCTATTACAACTACAGGAGTTGCAGTTTTATGATGCATTACACCTTTGCTACCCGATGATATTTTGTATGTTTCATCATTATCTTGTATATCGTAACTCCAATATACCCCATCTATCTGCATTTCAGAGTATTCCCCTATATGGTGTGAGAATATCTTGCTGATTTTCTTTGTAGCTTCATTATACATCCAAATGTTATAAAACGAACTAAACTCGTCCTCTGAGCCAGCGATAGGTTGAATGAAGAAGTAAAATGAATCAAAGTCTTGAATGCCACTAACAAGGTTGCTTTTATCTAGGTATTCTCGTTTCTGAACGTCGTTCAAATTGTTATACGGAATGCTATCTTCTCCATAAAATGCTACAGGATATGCATCTTTAGGTAAACCACACGCATAGAACTGTGCTAAAGGATCGTTTGTTGCCACGTTTTCCTTATTCTTTACTTCCTTTTGTTTTGCTGCACGAGAAGCTTGTGCACGACTACAAGATGTTAAGGAAACCACAGCTGCTACAAACAAAATTACTTTTCCAATACTTTTCAATACAAATACCGACTGGGGCACATAAGCTTTTCTTCTAAACATCATACTTTCTAAAAGTTTAAGTTATAAGTTCAAATATAACAGACTAAACATTCCATAAGGTTCAGCTGCCCAAAATGTACGATAGTACAAGTGTTGATTTGCGAACAAATGCAAAAATAGATATAATTTCTTAATAAAGCAAGTATAAGAGAAAGCGTTTGCAGAGAAAAGTTAAAAATTCATAGGTATGGAATGATGCAAATATAAGGGAAGAAATGGAAAGAATACGGAGCTGATGTTATTTTCCCTGCTTGTTTTCTTCTTTTTCTTAGGGGATTGTATTATCTTTGTACGCAGAAAATAGAATTATCAAAGCTCTGAGAAGTTTTTATCAGAACTGTGATAATAATTTATCTAAGCTTTGATAAGTATTTCTAAAAGCTTAGATAATTTAACGGAATGCGTATATAATTATGATTTTGTAGGTATCTAAATATGACGTTATACGTATCTAAACAGAAAAGGAAGCAAGAAAGAATTAAATAGAACGATATATGAGTGTAAATTACAAACTTATAAAGAATCACAGCAAGTCGGCGGAAAAGGCTGAATACAGGGCTGTAACCGTAGAGAACCAAATGGTGGGACTGGAGCGTATAGGACAGAATATACAAGAAGCAACCACACTTACACGAGCTGACGTTATCGGAACGATTGCTGCTTTAAAAGACGAGATTGCCGACCAACTGATGTCTGGCAACGGCGTACACCTGCCTGGAATTGGCTACTTCTCGCTCGCCGTGAAGGGCAACGTGTACGAAGACCCGCGCACGCACCGCCATCGGCTGCGGAACGCCGAGGTTCGCACGGTGAGGTTCCGCCCCGACATTGAAATGTTGGACACCCTTCAGCACACCAAGTTTGAAAACGTTACTTATCGGCACGGCACCTCTTCCGTGCCAACGGCAGAACTCACAGACAAGGCTCTCGACGATTTATTCTCCGCTAAACCTTTCATCACGGTTGCCGACCTACGCGATTACCTCAACCTTTCCTCTGCCAATGCCTACCGTATTGCTGCCCGACTGGAAGCGGAAGGCAAACTCCGCGATGTCGGTTCACGCTACCGCAAGGCGTATGTGCGAGGAGAAAGCCAAGGGTAATGGCGGCTCGTAGGTGTCAGGAACGTGATAAATGATGCCCCCTATAATGGGTGTGTGTTGCTCGTAGTAAAGTTCCAAGTACACAGATGCTACCCTTGATATATTCGTTTCTCTTGAACATACTGATGGTTCCAGCATCGCGAAAGGAGTTACAGTGATAGCAATACTGATGCAACCATTGGATAGTTTCTCTTTCATATTCTTCGAATTAGTTATGTTTTTTGTTTTATCTCCTTATTGGTTTCAGCTCTTTGATGATACCTGAATGGGAATAAAGAGCTGTGTTCTTTCAAGAAGAATCCTGCTTGATTAAAAGACAAAAAACCTACGAAGGTATTTTTATTTGTCTTAAACAAAAAGAGGTCGTGCCAAATAGACACGACCGCTTTGTATTTTAAGTCTTATAAAACTCTTTATTAGTCTGTAACCTGAACAGTTGCACGACGGTTGAAAGAGATTGGTGTCAATGTTTCTACACCACCCTTACCAACTTGAGTAATCTTGTTAGAGTCGATACCCATATTAACAAGTTCATCTGCTAAAGTCTTAGCACGTTGTTCAGACAACCACTGGTTGCGCTTTGGAGTACCTGTTGCACTATCAGCATAACCAGTAACGAGAAGATTACTGTTGTTGCTAACAGCGTACTTAGCAAGAGCACGTACATTTACGAGGTCTTTCTGAGAGGCAATATTTATCTTGTTGAGGTCAAAGAATACAGAGATAGGAGTAGAAATCAATTCCTTTACAGATTCACTTATGGTTTCAACAGGTTTTTGGTTTGCAAGTGCTTCACGAAGACGGGCGTTTTCGGCTTCAGCATCACGAAGACGTGAGTTCAAAGCATCGAGAGCTGCCTGATGTTGTGCATTGAGAGCATCAATATCTGGGGTCTTCTCCCAACCAGATTTGCCAAGATTAATTTGTAGACCTAATTCTACATAGAGGTTGTTATCGTGTGAATCCCAACCACGGTTGCCATAATATTGATCAAATCCGTCAATGTCACCTTCATAACGGTTCCAACCAGCCTCACCATATACACGCAATAGTTTGCTTAAACGGAAAGAAGCTTGAAGACCTGCACTAAGACCTGTTGCATATAAGTTGTGACTCATTGTACGACCAACACCAGCACCTACAAAAGGAATAATGTCTACAAGACGATTTTCACTGTAACCTAAGAACATATTGGTAAGATTGAACATCGCCTGACCTTGGGCAATCCAATATTTGTTACCATTGTCTACAGCTGAGGTATGAATATTTGTGTTACCTACACGCTTACCCCAAATACCTTGTACTTTAACACGAAGACCGAGACCAGGAGTAAACCATTTACCGATAGCTACCGCTACACCTGGATTTGCACGGAAATCCTTAAATGGACTTGCTTTTAAATCTGCACCGTGCTCCTGACCAGAATACCACGCATTCCAATCTATACCTGCCTGAACAAACCAGTTGCTCCAAAAAGAATTAGTGGCAACACTATACTTCTTTGTAGGCACTTCCTCTTGAGCAAAGCTGACCATTGATAAGCCAGCAAATGCCAATACCATTAAAATTTTTCTCATAATCTTTATTTTATTATAAATATCTTTGTTCATTATACTATCAATTCAATGCTTATTTTTTGTAATTAGTAAGTTGTATATCTCAAATCAAGTGCAAAATTAAACATAATTTTTTAATAAACAACATTAAAACAGAGAAAAATGCTGTTTTATGAAATATTTTTAGCGAATATAGCTTTTTAACTTGATATAGAAAAACAGTTGTATACTCGTTGTCTCAAAAGTATAAAGGGAGAAAAGTTTTGTAATTACAAAAAAATAATTTGTAATTACAGAATAAAAAACTATAATTAAATTTTTGCCGGGTTTTAATAACAACTTTTTCTGGTATGGTTGGAAGTAAGGAAAAACTCGGAATAGAGGAACAACCATGAAGATTGTATCCATAGAAAAACTCCGAAAATGGTGAGAGTAACAAAAGTTGAACTCACCAATTATTCAAAGTCTTATTGTCTTTGAACTGTTTTAATTTATCCACACTTCATACACAATACTTAAACATAATGCTATCCGCCATGATGATTAAGATAATCGGCTATTAAAAGCATAATAACGTCTACTATGAAAATACTATAGTTAAATATCTTGGCATTTTTCATCTTTCGCTTCATGGCAGGAGTATCTATTTGCTTCTCATACTCGGTAAAGATTTTAAGGTATCTGTCTTTCCGAAAAAATACAAGATACTCAAATAAAAGAGAAATAATTACATAAAAATACACGAAAGACTTATTGATAATATTTTGAATCTCAAGTAATTTACAAAGGAAGTGTGCAACCCCCAATATTAATCCACTGAAGAAAGTTAAGTTCAAGCAACATGCATAGAGTAAGCAAATGTCCCGGTCTTCAGTACTTCGCTTTCTATAAAACCGATACACTACGTAGTGTATCATAAAATAAAAGTCTATCATTTGTTCCAAAAATCCATATCAAATTCTTCCATTCCATATCTTCCTAAGAAATATCTACGCACAGTATAGTAAAAGAAGGCAATAATATAACGTGAATTCAACGAAATCACGTTATATTATATTTAAACATAATGCTATCCGCCATGATGATTAAGATAATCAAGTATAAACAGCAGAATAACGTCTAAAATAAAAATACTATAGTTAAATATCTTGGCATTTTTCATCTTTCGCTTCATTACAGGAGTATCTATTTGCTTCTCATACTCGGTAAAGATTTTAAGGTATCTGTCTTTCCGAAAGAATACAAGATACTCAAATATAAGAGAAATAATTGCATAAGACCAAATAAAAGGCTTATTAATAATTGATTGATATCCAAGTAATATGTCTAATAACCATTCGCCCAGAATCATTAATGATCCTGAAAGAAGTATGTTCAAGCTACAGGCATAGAATAAGCAAGTGTCTCTATCGTAAGTGCTTCGCTTTCTATAAAACCGATACACTACGTAGTGTATCATAAAATAAAAGTCTATCATTTGTTCCAAAAATCCATATCAAATTCTTCCAAGCCATATTTTCCTAAGAAATATGCACCTGACACAACCCAACCATAAGGAGGAATATAACCAGCACCTGTCATTATCAAGTCTAAACCGCCCTCGCCTATAAAGTTTTTCTTCTTTGCTCTAATTTCTTTTAAAGTCATAAAAGCTGAAATAAACCCAGAAGCTATACTCACTCTATTTGCAGTTTTTGCAATACGACTAATAACTTTAGGATTAAATTCAAAAGAAATATTATTGAACTTTACCGATGGTTTTATAGAACTCAGATATCGTCCTGTGTTATCATAAAAAATATAAGCTGTACTTCTTTTTAATGCTTTTCCAAAATTAAATTCTATCAGTGAAGCACCTGTACCAAGCTCTGAATTAAAATTACTAATAGAGCTCCATTCCTTTGTTTCTACTAATCTTTCAGAAAAACGTCTCTCTAATGTTCCACCTGATTTATATCCTTTGCCATCTTCTCCAAACGAAACATACCATTCTTTCTTATCATATGCATAATGTACATTTTTAAAACGAACGTTATTTCTTTGTGCATAGTTCCATGCAGCCAACTTTGTTGGGAACATTCCATAAAAATCTACTCGGTTTACAGGATTATTGCCACCATAAGCATAAGGACTAACGCTATAATATTCCTCTGCCAAAGGATCTATTCTATCCCACGAAGGAAGAACTGGACTATATTGCCGTGCCCCATAATCGTAAGTATTTAAACCATGCATTCTATCAAATTCTTTTCCATTATATTTGTAAGGTTGTAATGAGGCCTTCAGACAGCTAAGAGAATCGCAAAAAGAAGAACCAAAGGGATAATAATTAGTAACTTGTATGATACGTCCTAAATTATCAACAACTTCTCTATTATTTCCTAAATGGTCTTGATTGTAAAAATAGGGTTCGAAAGTGCTAATGTTATTTAATGTGCTATGCATGTCATCTTTCATATTCATATTTGTTGTAACATTTCTATCTGCTGTTCCTAATCCTTCCTTTATTCTATGCCCAATATTACCAAAATAGTATGCTTGTGCATAGCCTCCATGAAATAAATATTTGTCAATTCGTCCATTTTTTAAAAGATGAGACGTCATATTTATCAGAATTAGACGTCATTTCCGTCAGATTGAGACGTCATATTTTAGAGTGTATGACATCATATTTTGAATCTTAATGCTCATTCTTTAAGAATCAGGTAGTTATTGGGATAACTCCCGATTAGCATTACCTGTGCTGTTCCTTGCCTACTAATTGTAGGTTTATTATCTTTGTATGCTTCATCTGATAATCGTCTAATTAAATAGGCCCAAAGACTTGCATTAATTGGTAAAGGAGATGTAACTGCTGACAATCGGTACTCGCCATATCTTTTACCATCAATATCCTTTAGAACAAAATAAGAATATCTTCCACTCGTATATTTAGTATCAGGCATTTTCGTTATAAAACCCGTGTGGTACTTGCTTAAATCAAATATGGGTTCTGCCTCTGATAGTAACTGCCGGTATTGCTCCTGTTGCTTCCTCTGTTTCCTGGTTTTTGTTTCTGCTTTTACAGGACGCATTTTATCTATTCGACCTAAGCTGTCTAAGGCTACATAATATTCCTGATAACAAGGATTACTTTTAATAATGACATAAAAATATTTATTGTCCAAAGAATATAAAAGCTTGGGAGCTATAACTGTATCAAAATGCTGCAATACTTTATCTGCTTTAGTCCTGCTGACCATTGCCATTGAGTCGGCTATGTTCCCTCTATCTTCCTGTGCTTTACACACAAGCGAAAAACATAGCATTAAAATTATGGAATACGCTGCTTTCATCTTGTAATACTTTATTGGGTACGTGGTAATTTCTGTGGGTCAACAATTCCTCCATTAAATCCACCTGCGTGGTCACTGCCATCTCGTTGTGGTAACCCTAATATTCGTCTAATTAAATTGTCAGTCCTGATGGCATTGGTATTATTATTGACATCACTTTCCCGTCTTGCAGATGGAATACCATGCCCAAACACTTCGTGCCCGGATGTAACTGCTCTTTCTGTATTGCTTCCAGAAACCCCTGATATAATTACGGAATGAGAACCTTTTTTAGTGGGGGTATTAAATCCTTCTCCTCCCAAAAGTGATAATGTTGCAGCCTTCAATGTTCCGTCAGGCGTTAACGGAGATGGAAGATTGTTATTCTTAAAGTGGTCATTAATCGCATTTCCTCCCTCTAAGGACACATCACCTGAAATGTTCACATACTCTACCTTATGAACGTCTTTTGAGTTAATGGTATTTGTAACCATATCAATATACGTTCTCTCATCAATGCTAAGAGTTACACCGTCCAACACTTTTGTTAAGGCATCGCCATCTATTTTATTAAACTTATTTCCTTTAATGGTTATCAATTCCCTTACTCCCGAATATTTATCATCTGCTAAAACTTTGTAGACATCATCTCTAAAATTCTGTGCATCTTTCTTGGTTACTCCAACTATCTGCCTACCATCTGGATCAATAAATCTTATCGGATTATTATTACAATAAGCATAAGGACTAACGCTATAATGTTCCTCTGCCAAAGGATCTATTCTATCCCACGAAGGAAGAGCTGGACTATATTGCCGTGCCCCATAATCGTAAGTATTTAAACCATGCATTCTATCAAATTCTTTTCCATTATATTTGTAAGGTTGTAATGTGGCATTCAGACTGCTAAGAGAATCGCAAAAAGGAGAACCATAGGGATAATAATTAGTAACTTGTATGATACGTCCTAAATTATCAACAACTTCTCTATTATTTCCTAAATGGTCTTGATTGTAAAAATAGGGTTCGAAAGTGCTAATGTTATTTAATGTGCTATGCATGTCATCTTTCATATTCATATTTGTTGTAACATTTCTATCTGCTGTTCCTAATCCTTCCTTTATTCTATGCCCAATATTACCAAAATAGTATGCTTGTGCATAGCCTCCATGAAATAAATATTTGTCAATTCGTCCATTTTTTAAAAGTAATGCACCATTGAGCAAATAATCATTTCCATCAAATTATACTGCGCACATATTCCATTAGCGTATAACAAAAAGTTTTTTGCATATAACTATTGTTTGTTAAAATGATTTTAATGTTACAAAGGTATAATATTAAAAAAACATAACCAACAAAGAGAATAAAAAATGGTTTTAATGGGTGTTTTAGAGAATAGAAAAAAATACTTTTCTGCTCTTATGGCTTATTGTTCGATAAAAGTAAGAAAAATCGGAGTATGTGTTTGTGAAAAGCAACCACTATGCTACGAAAAATATGTGTTCGGTTTATTGAAACATTTTTTCGATATCAGCTTGTTTTAAAATTGTTAGAATGGGTTTTCCGTTCGGTGTATAATTAACATTGGTGCATACAAACAACTGGTTTACAATATTCTCCATTTCTTCGTTGCTTAATACCTGTCCGTGTGGAATAGCTGCATTTTGTGCAAGACTTAATGCTAATTTTTTATCAATATCTTGTTTCACAGAACTTTCTCCTTCGAGAGTAGAAGTAACCATTTCGTTCACAAGCATAGGTACATTTAGTCCTTCTATTCCTGTGGGAATACCATTTATAGCATAGCTTCCGCTGCCCATATTGCTTAGTTCGAAACCCATAGTTTCCATTTCGAGAAGTATATTTTGCAACATAACTTCGTTGCTCGATGGCAGGTCTACAATTTCAGGGAACAGCAATTTTTGTGTGTGCGCAGTATGTTCTTCCAACTGTTTCAGATATTGTTCGTACAAAATACGCACATGTGCACGGTATTGGTCTATTATCATTAGTCCCGATTTTACTGTAGTTATGATGTAACACCCTTTATATTGATAATGTATAGGCGAACGTTCGTCTTCAATATGTGTATTATCAAATTTGTCTGGTTTAAATAAAGTTTGTTCATCGGTAGAACTTAATGCAGATGACATTTCTTCAGAGCCTACATTTAGACCTTTGTAAAGTTCTTCCCATTGAGTTGTAGAAGAATTGTTTTTCTTAGTCTCTTTAAAAGGATTGTAACTGGGGTTGAAACCTACAGATGGAGCATTAATGTTTGCAGAAGGATTAAAGACAGGAATGTCTGGTTTTCCTTCGGTATCGAAATCTATAGATGGAATATCGTTGAATTTTCCTACAGCTTCTTTTACAGACGCCATTAGAATTTGCCAAATAGCTTGTTCGTTTTCAAACTTAATTTCTGTTTTCGTAGGGTGAATGTTTACATCTATATTTTCGGCAGGTACTTCGAAATAAAGAAAATAAGGAACTTGTTCGCCAAATGGTATCAGCCGTTCGTAGGCATTTACTACTGCCTTATTAAAATAGGGGTGTTTCATGTAGCGATTGTTCACAAAGAAATATTGCAAAGCGCCACGTTTCTTTGCCGATTCAGGTTTACCCACAAAGCCATAAATACGACACAAAGTAGTTTCGACATCTATAGAAAGTAGGTTTTGATTTATGCGCTTACCAAAAACATCTACTATGCGTTGGCGTAGATTGCATGCTTTGAGCGAAAAAACTTCAACTCCATTAGAATGTAAAGTGAAAGAAATGTTAGGATAAACAAGAACAATACGTTCGAATGCCGAAATAATATTATTCAGTTCTGTGGTATTCGATTTCAGAAACTTTCGTCGTGCAGGAACATTATAAAAGAGATTTTCTATCTTAAAATTGCTTCCTACAGGACAGGAACAAAGTTCTTGATTTTCAAATTTGCTTCCAGAAATAATTAGTGAAGTTCCTATCTCATCTTTTTCTTGACGTGTCTTTAATTCTACACGAGCAACAGCAGCAATAGATGCTAAAGCCTCGCCACGAAAGCCCATTGTTGATAAAGCAAATAAATCGTCGGCTTTTCGTATTTTAGAAGTGGCATGGCGTTCAAAAGAAAGACGAGCATCTGTTTCAGACATTCCCTTTCCATCATCGATAACTTGTATTAAAGTGCGCCCAGCATCTATAACTACAACATTTATAGTTTTTGCTCCTGCATCAACAGCATTCTCTATCAACTCTTTTACTACTGAAGCTGGACGTTGTATTACTTCTCCTGCAGCAATTTGATTTGCGACACTGTCTGGTAAAAGCTGTATAATATCACTCATTCTCTTTTTATTTAAGATAGATAATCAGTAGAACTGCTAAAATTGCTATAAAGATAATACTCCCAATGAATGATAGAAGATAATTGTTTGTCCTTCTACTTGTATTTCGGCAGCTATGAAAGTCGAAGCAATGTTCTTTATCGTTCGCATCTACCTCTAACTCCCCCTCCTTTTTTCCCTTTAATTTCTCTTCCAATTTTTTTAGACGTTCCTTTCTTTCATCAAAATAGATATATTCATGATGGAATCGTCGTGGTTTTGGTAAATTAAAGAATATCATAAGTTAGAAATCTACAATTAGTTGCTAAACTTTTGGCGTGGAGGAGCTGCTACTTCGGAAGGACGAACATCAGAATCGTCTTTTCGTGCCACTTTCCTGAATATATCGAATTTATCTTTGGGTCGTACCGATTCGTACCAATGAAAATTAGGGAGAAATACTTTGTCGGGAGGTATTTGCGTAATAGGATATAAGGTAGAAGTAAATTTGTTTGTCCAAATTTTTTCTAACTGTTGTTGTGGCGACATATAAATACGCATAGTGTCGGTTTCCAAATAATTTAAGCCTATAATAGAACTATCCTTTTCTTCTATAGGATAATAAACGGTGGCAACATTGCTGACAGCTTGTGCAGTTCTCATTTTTCCATCTAAGAACTGTGCATGCATTGTTTTAGAGGCTACCTGATTATAATGTTCCTTATCTTTAAGTTCTTCTATCGATAATGCGTTACCAAAAATATGTGCTTCACGAATGGTGGAATCGTTCATAAAAACTTTGATAGAATCGCCGAGAAGTTGCCTATTGTCGCTCCAAACAATAGGTTCTTGATACATAACCAAGCAAGAATCTTTAGTGTTAGCTATGAATAAGCCACACACAGCCTGAACATCTGTACGATAAGCACGTACATTATCAATACCAAAAATTTTACGATACACTTGTGGCGTATTAAAATTAAAAGCTTTCATAGTGATGGTATCGGCATGTACAAACAAAGTGTCGTTACCTTTTGAAAAGTCTTTAGCTACCGGACCTGGTTTTCCACCGTATGCAATAGCTGCGGTATCGGTATAATGAATATAATCTCCTTTAAAAGCGTGCTTACTTTTATAGTCAATATAATCTACATTTCCTTTACCTTCTCCAACATGAGTCTTACTATTATATAAGAGATTATCGCCAGTTATGGTACGCTGTTTAAGTTCATCTACTATTTTAACATTGCCATGCCCCTCACTATGTCCCGTGTTTGCATTATAAATAACATCTTCACCAGTAATTGTACGTTTTTCTTTATGGTCTATAATTTTAACTTTCCCATGTCCTTCTGTGTGTCCACTCTTACCATTATAAGCAATGTCTTCGCCCATCATAGTACGTTTGTTTACTTTATCGTTTATCTTTACGTTACCATGCCCTGTTGCATCGCCAGTAATACTATTATAGGTTATTTCGTTTCCTTCAATATCGCGTTGTGGAGATTTAATAGTAGAGAAGCCATTCAATTGCATATTATCGGTTTTACTATTATATGTTCCGTTTTCTGTATGAACAATTTCGCCCCGTTTGGTTCTAATTACCGATTTTCCAACAACATTCATTATTCCCGTTTCAGTATTTCCGTGTGCAGTTGGCGTATTAATATTGTATTTTGGTGTACGAATTACAACATTACCATAGAAATTAGCATCGTGTGTTTCTGTATTGTAATCGCCTTGATCAGCTGCAATCACATTTCCACCATAAGTTAATATTCCACGTCCACCAAAATAATTTGCAACATTCGATGCCATGTTATAATCTAAACTATCGCATTTTAAAGATTTGAATGGTTGGCGCACAACAACTTTTCCACGTGCTCTTAATGTTTGTTGAAAACCATCGTAAAAAGCTCGCTGACAAGTTAAATGTGTTCCATCTTTACGCCTGAAGTTAACATGCCCAAATGCTTGAAATGTATTTTGCTGGTCGTTAATATAAGCACTGTCGCACAGCAAGGTCATATCTTTATGTCTGAATTTTACATTACCTTTCACAACTTGGACATTTGGCATTTCCATTTGATTATGTCGCAAAATGTCGGCGTGGTCAATATATATCTTTGCCTTTTGTTTTTGTTTATCTTTTTGTGCAGAAACAGAAAGCGATGAACTTAGTCCAAATAGGCATAGAATCATATAAATGAAGATCCTATGCCTGTTGAAATATTTCGTATGTTTACTATTATTATCTATAATCATCTAACCCAACCTTCGTATTCGAAATCGCAATCCCGATATTCTGGAGCCATCTTTACATAAGTTTCCTTTACTTTTTTCTCAATCCATTTACGAATAACTTCTTGACGTTTCTTTGCAATAACAATATTCTTCATTGGTTGTAAATCTTCTGTAATTGTTGCACGATGTTCGTCTATTCTACTCCTCAACTTTATAATAGCACAAACCTCTTGTCCTTTTGCATCTACCATTTTAAAAGGAGATGATATCTCTCCAACTTTCATAGTATCTACAATATGCGCAATCTCAGAAGGTAAATCTTTCATTGCAAAGTGCGATGTACGGGTTGCGCCTCTAACATTAATCATAAGTCCATGATTATTTTTTGTATCTTTATCGTCAGATAGGAACGATGTCGCATCGTCGAAAGTAAATTTTCCTGCTTTAATATCATTACGAATAGAATCTAATCGATGTATTGCTCCATTCAAAGCCTTTTCAGAAACCTTCGGTCTTAACAAAATGTGCCGACAGTTTATTTTATCGCCACGTCTATCTATTAATTGTATAATGTGATACCCAAAATCGCTTTCTACAACTTTAGATATTTTTTTAGGATCCGTCAGATTGAAAGCGGCAGATGCAAATGTAGGATCTAACATTCCACGTCCCATATAGCCCAATTCTCCACCTCTACGTGCCGATTCTGTATCTTCAGAATATAGACGTGCAAGTGTTTCGAAAGAAGTTTCTCCTTTCGTAACTCTTTCTGTATAATTGCGAAGTTGGTCTTTTATTCTTGCTATTTCTTCAGGTTCAATTTTTGGAGTCTGCGTTAAGATTTGCACTTCCACATTTGCAGGAATCATCGGGATACTATCTGTTGGTAGTTTCTTAAAAAACTCACGAACTTCAGCTGGAGAGACCTTTACATCTCCAACTAATTTCTCCTGCATTCTCTCTACTAACAAACGATTCTTAAAATCATCGTGCAAGTCCTGTCGTATTTGTGCAATGCTTTTATGTTGATATTCTTCTAATTTCTCTTTCGAACCTATTTGAGGAAAAGATATCCACGCATTAATTTGTTGTTCGACACTTTGCATTACTTCTGCTTCTGTAACAGAAATACTGTCCAATGCTGCTTGATGCAAGAAAAGTTTTTGTACAGCAATCTGTTCCAAGATTTCGCAATTAGGATTTTTCTTCCATTTTTTACCTTCTGTTTCGCTTTGCAAACGCATAATCTCAAGATCAGACTTAAGAATTGGCTCGTCGCCTACAACCCACAAAACTTCATCTACAACGCTTTCTGGGTTTTCTTTTCCAATATCCGTTGAGTCGTTTTTAAAAGGAGATTGAGATATAGAAAGCGTTCTTGCTGGAACTCCCATCATCGTAATGACAGTTCCAACAAGAACAAATATAACACAATATTTCTTTAAATTCATAAGCTTCTATTCTAATTAATGCTTATTAACTGTGGCTAAAACTTCAGGATCTATTACTACAGAATATTTCTGACGAAGACTTTTTACCCACTCTTTCTCGAGTTCTTCTTGATAATCGGAAATTACAAGACTACGAACATCGTCTAAATCTTCTGGCGCTTTTAGTTTTTTACCATAAACAGCATCAATAGGATAATCTTTCATTGGTTTTACTTCTACTTTTTCCTTAAAAATATCTCTATCCACTAATGCATTGTCGCCTTTCTTAAATATTCCTTTCTCTACACGAATACGAATAGTACTATCATTATTGAACGTTGTTCGTAGCTTATCGCCCCATGTTTTGAATGGGATTTTAGCAACACAATCTTTAACGGCTTTTACATCGGCAGCCTTTTGTACATGATAGGCTATGCCTTTAAAGCGAGGCTCTTTCCATGCATAGTTTTTTCTATGCTTATTAAAGAATGCTTGTAGCCCCGCTTCATCTGATGCAGCCTTGTCCCAAACTGTGCGTGTGCTCATTTCGATAAGCAGAAGACCATCGTGATATTCTTTCACAAGGTTTTTAAGGTTCTCATCTTTCGCTTCCATTTCTGCAAGTTTCTTTTCCACAAGCTGCTCCGGCGTAATTCCATTTCCTGCTTCTGCAGCCATTCTACCAAGTTTCTGATCGATAATTTGCTCACGCAAGTTACGTGCTTCTATGAATTGGTGAATGTCAGCCTTTAGAGAATCGTACGGTTGGAAGTCCTCTTTCTTGATATATTTAATGATATGGTATCCGAACGGAGATAATATTGGATGACTAATTTCTCCAGGTTTCATAGAGAAAAGAGCGTTTTCAAAAGCTTGTACAGTCTGACCTTTTGTTATTAAAGGTAATTCGCCACCGCGTGCAGCTGAACCAGGGTCGTTAGAATATTTCTTTGCCAATTCAGCAAAGTTACCACCTTTCTTCAATACATTATATATAGAGTCGGCTCTGTTGGCAATAGCTGCCTGCTCTTTCTCTGTTGCCTTTTGGTTAAGCGAAAGCAAGATATGAGCACAACGAACTAAACCACCATTACTTTCTATTCTATCTCTTGTTTCCTTATAGATTTTCTGTGCCTCAGCTTCTACGTCGGCATCGGTAATCATTGTAGGACGTACCTGCTGATCACGGTAAGTCATAAATTCTTGCTTAAAGGAACTAAGTGTATCAAGTTTTGCATCTAAGGCAGCTTGAACCTTCAATTTATAATTGACAAACAAGTCTACATATTCGTTTATAGACTTTTTATCTATTACTCCATCGGTATTATTCTTATTATATGAATACTCAAACTCTGAACGATGAATGGGATTGCCATTTATCGTCATAATTACAGGATCATTTTGTTGTGCAAAAGCCATTACACTGCTGAGCAGCATAGTAGCTAAAGAAATTATTATTCTCATTTTAAAATGATATTCATTCTCTAATTTATATTATTATAGCTTATCTTTTTTAGATTGTACATTGAAGCAATACATATCTTTTTGTAGTAACGAACTCGACAGATATTTATTATTCGGGACGTGAATAGTTTGGTGCTTCGCTTGTTATGGCAATGTCGTGTGGGTGGCTTTCCATCACCCCAGCGTTGGTAATGCGTGTGAAACGCGCATTGTGAAGCTTCTCAATCGAAGGTGCACCACAGTAGCCCATACCCGAACGCAAACCGCCTACAAGCTGATAAATCACTTCTTGTACAGTTCCCTTGTATGGTACACGACCCGCAATGCCTTCCGGAACAAGCTTCTTGTTGTCGCTGATGTCGCCTTGGAAGTAGCGGTCGCGCGAACCGTTCTTCTGTTCCATAGCCTCCAATGAACCCATACCACGGTAACTCTTAAACTTACGTCCGTTGAAGATAATGGTATCGCCCGGCGATTCTTCAGTTCCTGCTACCAACGAACCAATCATTACGCTGCTGCCACCTGCTGCCAATGCCTTTACCACGTCGCCTGAATAACGCAAACCGCCGTCAGCAATCAGTGGAACACTGGTATCTTTCAATGCTGAATAAACATCGTAGATAGCACTAAGCTGTGGTACACCGACACCAGCAACCACTCGAGTGGTACAGATTGAACCAGGACCGATACCCACTTTCACGGCATCAGCACCATTTTCAACAAGGAATTTTGCAGCTTCGCCCGTTGCAATGTTGCCTACTACAACATCAAGATTAGGGAAAGCCGTCTTCACATCGCGCAATTTGCCAATTACACCTTGCGAATGTCCGTGTGCCGTATCAATAACAATAGCATCAACACCAGCTTCTACCAATGCCGAAGCGCGCTCCATCGTATCGACTGTAACGCCCACGCCAGCTGCAACGCGCAAGCGTCCTTTCTCGTCCTTGCACGCCATAGGTTTGTCCTTTGCCTTTGTAATGTCCTTATATGTAATCAAGCCCACCAAATGGTTGTCTTTATCGACAACCGGCAGCTTCTCTATTTTGTTCTCTTGCAATATTTGTGCAGCCGCCGTAAGGTCGGTTTGCTGATGTGTCGTTACAAGGTTTTCACTTGTCATCACCTCGTCGATGGTCTTGTCAAAGTGACGTTCGAAGCGTAAGTCGCGGTTAGTAACAATACCCACTAAATGGTTTTCTTCATCAACAACAGGAATACCACCAATATGATATTCAGCCATCATAGCCAACGCTTCTCTTACAGTACGTCCCCGACGAATGGTTACTGGGTCGTAAATCATTCCATTCTCAGCACGCTTTACGATAGCAACTTGCCGGGCTTGTTCTTCTATCGTCATGTTCTTATGTATCACACCGATTCCTCCTTCGCGCGCAATAGCTATTGCCATAGCACTTTCGGTTACGGTGTCCATCGCCGCCGTTACGAAAGGAATGTTCAGTTCGATGTTACGTGAGAACTTGGTTTTCAACTCCACCCCCTTGGGTAGTACCTCTGAATAAGCTGGTATTAAAAGGACGTCATCGTAAGTCAGTCCGTCCATTACGATTTTATCTGCAACAAATGAAGACATAGTGTATATTAGAAAATTTATTGCGTGCAAATTTACTAATTATAATTCATACCAGCTGCCATTTATATGGTTTTTCTACCGTGCATTAAAGGTATTTAACGCATTGGTTTGTCCCAACGCCTTAAT
This sequence comes from Prevotella nigrescens, assembly GCF_031191185.1. Lineage (NCBI taxonomy): Bacteria > Pseudomonadati > Bacteroidota > Bacteroidia > Bacteroidales > Prevotellaceae > Prevotella > Prevotella nigrescens. The sequence continues at coordinate 2,053,847 of NZ_CP133465.1, forward strand.
GTCTATCTTCTTTGTTTTTTGCTCTTTGCATCGAACTTGTAAGTGAAGGATATGCGTGCGAAGTGGTGCATCGCTTCCTCCCATTGTTCGGTGCGCTGTGTTGGTGTAATGGTAGAACTGTTCCACACTGCCTGGTTCAGAATATCGTCAAGATCTATACCCAGCACACCTTTACCTTTCCAGAAGAGCCACTTCGCATTTGCGTTCCACACGAGACGATGCCTGTTTATTTCCGGACTTAGATAGCCGGAGCGTAACCGGTCTTCGAATTTCGTAGAGAATTCCCACTGCTTCAGCTTTGCCAAACCCTTTAGTCCGAAATTATAATTGCCGAATGTGTTGTTGTATTCAGATGCCAACGAATATCTGTTCCGGCGCAAATTCATTGAGCCAAAGAGGTTTAGTACAAGCCAATCGTGCTCGTAACTAAGTTCTGGAGATAGGTTCAGTGTAAGCTGTTTCAGCTTGTTCTGCTGCTTTTCCACGGTTTCATTGAGTGCTGCAAGGTAGCCATACGATGTTGTGAAATAGGTTTCAGCCTTGGTAAATAGGTGGAAGTTGTCGCCAATGCCCTTGTCCAACACAGCACTGAAGAGCCATTCATCGCCACCCCGTACGTTTTCGTCATGTGTGCGGTAGACACCTGTAGCTGGATTATAGTAGAAAACGCTTGCTATTGGATTGATGTTGTGGGTGTAGCCAGCTTTCAGCAACATCATAGACTGTACTCTTGGCAAGGTCTGTCTGTACGTTACCATGCTGCTATGCTTGTGGCTTCGGTGCAACAATGGGTTGCCTTCCTTAATCCAAAGAGGGTCTGTGTCATCGCGATAGGCAAGGGTCGAAAGCAGATCTGGCAAGCTTGTAGTGTAGTTGAACGTAAAATCGAAGTTGCTGCGCTTGCCAATCTTCCACTTTATCTCCATGTTTGGGTTTATCAGCACGCTGTTTCGGGTTGATGCCGTGTCCAATCTGCCCCGCTGGTAGTCTAAGTGTTCGTGTAGCCAGTCTACCTTTACGTTCGGAAGAAACTGCCATTTGTCCAACTTGTAGGTCAGTCCTGCCTGCGCCGTATGGGTTGCCGTGCTTCTGTGGCTGTCGAAACTGTTGGCTGCGTCTTTTACTTCGTCACGGTTGTTGTCCAACTTCGACTGCACATCGGTGCTGTAGAAATCTTGCCGAACCGATTTGTTCAGTTTATCAAAAGTATAACCCCCAGTTAAAAGCAAGTTATTTTTAATGTAATATTGCAGTTCTGTATACGCCTTGAAGTCTAAGTTGTGGAAAGGTAGGCGGCTGTATTGATATAGCGGCGACTGCACTCCTTGCTCCACATAGTCTATCTGCTGGTTCGTATTCGTGCGGTTGTTACCATTGCTGTAATTGGCAGTTGTACCAAAAGAAAATTGCCCCTTCTTTCCCAAAAGATGCCCCCACTTTGCGTTCAACGTGGTATTTAGAGCTTCGTTCGTGCTCTGTGCGTAGGTTCGCTTGCGATTAATGAGGTGGCTGTATATGTCATCGCCATGCTTTGCCATCAGGGCAGGGTCGAGCGGAAAGTCTCCAAACGCTTCGGGATTGCTGTTGAAACGTGCGCTGCTTGCCTCTTCGTTCTTTCTCTGAAACGTATATTCGAATTCTAAGTCAGCCGTTATATAGTTTACCGAATCAGCGAAAGTGAAAAGGTCTGCCATTATCGTTGGCTGTATTTTGTGTTCGTACCGCTTGTTCCTGCTTAGTCCCCACGTCTTTGCGTTGCCTAATGTTGGTATGGTCTGGTCGGTTCTGTATTCCGTTCCCCAGCCGTCGGTATGGTTAAAGTTGGAGCTGAACGACACATTGTTCCTATTAGAGAACTTGTGTGTGCCCTGTTTCCAGTTGTGTTGCCATGCCGCTGCTGCGTTCTGTGCCTTTCCGAAGTTATCGAAATTCCCCTTATTGTACCAGTCTATCCCCAACTTTTGGAAATAGTCTACGTTGTTGGCATCTATGCTGACCAATGTTGGATTCCTGTCACTCAGAAGGTTTGTCTGGACGGAGGCTTGGTAGTTCTTGGGCGTTTGCAGCCTTGCGGTCATGTCGCCGTACCATTTGTCCATGAAACCAGGCTTGATATTAATGTCTAAAACGTTGTCGTCCTTACCGTCGTCGTTGCCCGACTGCTGTGCCAGTTCGCTTGCCTTGTTGTAGGTTTTTATGTTTTTCACAGCCTCGGCAGGTATTTCTCCTACAATGCTACCGCCACCAAAGATGTCGCGACCATTCATGAGCATGCGCAAAGGCTTGTTGTTCCAATAGAGTTTGCCGTCTTTTTCCACTACTCCGGGCAGTCGCTTTATCAGCTCGTCGAGCCTTGCGCCCTCTTTCAGTTTGAAGGCTTCGGGGTGGAAGACGATGGTGTCGCCACTCATTGTAAAGCGGCGTGCCTTTGCCGTAACCACTACATCGTCGAGCATCAGCTCGGTAGGTTTCAGCAGAAAGTCGCCTAAATCCAGTGTATCTGTGCCGGAATAGCCTGACGAATACGAATGTTTTGTTGCTGTTTCGTAGCCTATCATGCTGGCTTTGATGGTCATACGCCCCTCAAAACTGCTTGAACAGGAGAATTTTCCTTCTGCATCGGAGGTTATATCCATTATCTGGGTGCTGTTGCCACTTTTAATTTCTATTTTTACAGATGCTTTTTCTATTGGCTCTTTCGTGTTCGCATCGAGCACACGTCCTTTTAAATCCTCGGCATGAATGGAGGCAGGGATAGATAAAAGCGCAAGCAAGATTGTTGCAAAAAATGTATGTTTCAGTACCATAAGCTGGAAGATTTTTATTTTAAATTTATTTCGGCATCAATATATGTGGTTAGTTATATTCGCAAAGTTAGTTCTTTTCTGTCAACTGTTGCTTTCCTTTTTTCATCTTTCTTATACTTTAATTTTTTATAACACAATAGAAGGGATTTAAAAGACAAATGGCGTACAATCAAAGCACCGCTTATTTACATTCCAAGGCAACAGGTATTGAACTTCAAAACAGTCTTGTTTGCATCGAATGTCAATACATTTGAATATTTGAGGAAGCCATGAACAGACGCCTACTAACCACCAATTGCCAACTACTAATCACCGTTTGTAGATGTAAGGGTGCGACAATTCTACCTCTATTTGTCTTACAACTACATCTAATAACAATGCTGCAACTATGTGTCAAAATTGTAAACAATTTCTAAAAATATAGTATTCCTGCAACTGTCTATATTCCAACACTTTACAAAGTCTATTCTCTTAGTCTGTCAAACAGGCTCTTTTGCAATGCAAAAGAATGGTTTTTACCGGACAAAAACCATTGTTTTATCTTTCAATACCGCTGCTTTTGAAAAACAGAAAAGGATTTTCGGCTTTTCAACGCTGTTTTTGTTGTTTCGCAAGAATATCAGATTATTTCCCAAATGTCAAAACACACGGTTGCGAACTTCCCATTTCATACTTGCATAATCCCTGCATTCCTACAGCTAAAGCAGTAAGATAATGGTAAAAAGAAACCGCCCTTTCCAAACTGGAAGAGCGGTTGAGAGTGCCTGTTAGTTTGCCATCTCGGATATAAACTTTATGCGAATCAACCGAATATCGTCTTCGGTATAGTCATCGTCGAGTTCCTTGAGAGCCTCGTCGATGTTGTCGGTATGGCTGTTCATAAAGTAATCGTAGATGTCGTCTATCTTGTCTTCATCGTAAATGTCCCTCAAGAAGTAGTCTATGTTGAGCTTTGTGCCACTATACACGATTTCTTCTATCTTTGAAAGCAGTTCGTCGAAGCTGAGTCCTTCGGCAACGGCAATGTCGTCTAACGGCAATTTGCGATCAATATCTTGAATAATCTTCACTTTCTGCATCGATTTCTTAGCCACGGTGCGCACGCGCAGTTCTTCGGGACGCTCTATGTTCTTTTCCTTGCAGTATTTTTTTATGAGTTCGCAGAACTCCTTTCCGTAACGTTTTGCCTTGCCCACGCCCACGCCTTGTATGTTTTGCAGTTCCTCTTCCGTAATGGGATACATCATAGCCATTTGGTCTAACGATGGGTCTTGGAAGATAACGTAAGCCGGAATGCCTAACTTGCGTGCCAAATGCTTGCGCAGGTCTTTCAGCATAGCATAGAGTTCGGGGTCGGCAACACTTGTTCCGCCTACCATACTTTCGTCTATTTCATCGGTTTTGAACTCTTTGTCCATTACAATCATAAACGACTTCGGTTCTTTCAAGAATTGTTTTCCAGCTGCGGTGAGTTTCAGTAGACCATAGTTTTCTACATCTTTCTTTAAATAGCCTTCCAACATGGCTTGCCGAATAACGGGGTTCCATATCTTCGGATTTTCCTTTTCACCGAGTCCAAATTCTTCGAGCAAATTGTGTTTATGGTCTTTTATATCGTCAGTACCACGCCCCTTGACAAAGTCTATGACATATTCTTGGCGGAAATTTCCGCCTAAAGCCTTCACTGCTTGCAATACAATCAATAGCGGTTGCTTTGCTTCAATCTTCTCTTTCGGGTGCAGACAGTTGTCGCACATACCGCAATTGTCTTTCGTATATTCTTCGCCAAAGTAGTGGAGCAGCAGTTTGCGGCGACAAACCGACGATTCGGCGTATGTTTCGGTCTCTTGCAGCAGCTGTCTGCCTATGTCTTGCTCAGCAACGGGCTTGCCTTCCATAAAGTTTTCGAGCTTCTTGAGGTCGTTTTTCGAGTAGAAAACAATACATTTGCCTTCTTCTCCGTCGCGTCCCGCACGCCCTGTTTCCTGGTAATAGCCTTCCAGACTCTTTGGAATATCGTAGTGGATAACGAACCGGACATCGGGTTTGTCGATGCCCATACCGAAAGCAATGGTTGCAACAATGACGTCGATGTTTTCCATCAGGAAGTCGTCTTGCGTCTTCGAACGCGTTTCCGAGTCGAGACCGGCATGGTATGGTGCTGCCTTTATGTCGTTGGCTTGCAACACGGCAGCCAGTTCCTCAACCTTCTTGCGTGAAAGGCAGTAGATGATACCGCTCTTTCCGAGATTTTGCTTGATGAATTTGATAATCTGACGGTTGGTGTCTTCCTCGTTCTTCTTGGGCCGTACCTCGTAGTAAAGGTTAGGACGATTGAACGAACTCTTGAATTCGGCACAGTCTTCAATGCCCAAACTCTTCACGATATCTGTGCGTACCTTGTCGGTAGCTGTAGCAGTGAGGGCTATTATCGGTGCTTTGCCAATCTGGTCTATAGCTTGTCGTATCTTCCTATACTCCGGTCGGAAGTCGTGTCCCCACTCCGAGATACAGTGCGCCTCGTCTATCGCATAGAAACTGACCTTTACTGTCTTGAAGAATTCTATGCTTTCCTCTTTGTTTAGCGACTCCGGTGCAACATAAAGCAACTTCGTCTTGCCGTTCTGAATGTCGGCTTTAACGTTGTCAATCTCTGTTTTCTTCAACGATGAGTTTAGATAATGCGCCACACCATCTTCTTCGCTGATACCATTAATGACATCTACTTGATTTTTCATCAATGCTATCAGAGGGGAAATAACGATAGCCGTGCCTTCCATTATGAGTGAAGGCAATTGATAGCAAAGGCTCTTGCCGCCACCCGTAGGCATCAGCACGAAAGTGTCGTTGCCAGCTAATACGTTGCGGATAATAGCCTCTTGTGCGCCCTTGAACTTATCAAAGCCGAAAAAGTGCTTTAGCTTTTCTGTAAGATTGACTTCTTTTGCCATTTTAATCGTTTAGTGTCCCTTATATAGAAAGGTAGGTTTGTTATCGTCGCACCCACACCATTGAAGTGGAGTGAGTGCAACGTTCGTATGTGTTTCAGGCTGTTTCGAGTTTGTTGAGCTTCGCTTTGTCCAATTGTTGTTGTGCATATTGGGCGGTTACCTCGTACTTCTTCACTTTCTTTGAAGGCAGTTCAAACATCGTATCCATCATAACTGCCTCGACAATAGAGCGAAGTCCACGTGCACCCAACTTGTATTCCACAGCCTTATCAACGATATAGTCGAGCGATTCTTCGGTAAATGTAAGGCTGATGCCGTCCATTTTGAAGAGTTTTATGTATTGCTTGACTATCGAGTTCTTTGGTTCGACAAGTATTTTGCGCAGTGCTTCCTTGTCTAATGGGTTGAGATAGGTAAGCACAGGCAGACGTCCGATGATTTCGGGGATAAGTCCGAACGAGCGTAAGTCTTGCGGAAGCACGTACTTCATTAAGTCCTTCTTGTCTATTTTCGCCACATTCTGCACTGAGTTGTAGCCTACGACGTGCGTATTGAGGCGTTGTGCTATCTTGCGTTCTATGCCGTCGAATGCGCCACCGCAGATAAAGAGAATGTTTCGCGTATCTACGTGAATGTAATCTTGGTCCGGGTGCTTGCGTCCGCCCTTTGGTGGAACGTTCACCATCGTGCCTTCGAGCAGCTTCAGCAGTCCTTGCTGCACACCTTCGCCGCTTACATCGCGTGTAATGCTTGGGTTGTCGCTCTTTCGTGCTATCTTGTCTATCTCGTCGATGAATACAATTCCCCGTTCGGCAGCAGCCACATTGTAGTCGGCTACCTGCAGCAAGCGCGAGAGAATGCTCTCCACATCTTCGCCCACATAGCCTGCTTCGGTGAACACGGTAGCATCGACAATGGTGAAGGGAACGTTCAACAGCTTGGCTATGGTACGTGCCAAAAGGGTTTTTCCCGTACCTGTTGAGCCCACCATAATGATGTTGCTCTTCTCAACTTCTATGCCGTCGTCGTCCTTTGGCTGCTGCAATCGCTTGTAATGGTTGTAAACCGATACGGCGAGATAGCGTTTTGCTTCGTCCTGTCCGATGATATACTCATCAAGATAAGCCTTTATTTCTTTTGGCTTGGGCACTTTGTTCATATCAATATCAGCTATGTCTGAACTTTGTTTGCCCAATACTCCTGATTCTACAACGATATTGTTGGCTTGCTGCGCACAGTCTTCGCAGATGTAACCTGTGAGTCCTGTGATGAGAAGCCGTACTTCGTTCTCGCTCCTTCCGCAAAAACTACATTTCTTCTGAGGCATTGTTTACTTCTTTCTGATTAATACTTGGTCTATCATACCATAATCCTTAGCTTCCTCAGCCGTCATCCAATAGTTGCGGTCGCTGTCGTTCCATACCTTTTCGTAGGTCTGGTGAGAGTGGTTGCTGATAATGGTGTAGAGTTCCTTCTTGAACTTCATTATCTCTTTTGCCTCGATTTCGATGTCCGAAGCCTGACCTTGCACACCTCCAAGTGGCTGGTGTATCATGACGCGGCTATGCGGCAATGCCGAACGCTTGCCCTCCTGACCCGCTACAAGCAATACGGCTGCCATAGAAGCTGCCATGCCAGTGCAGATGGTAGCTACGTCGCTGGAGATAAACTGCATGGTATCGTAGATGCCAAGTCCTGCCGTTACGCTTCCGCCGGGCGAGTTGATGTAGATGGAAATATCTTTCCCAGGGTCTACCGAGTCTAAATAGAGCAGCTGTGCCTGCAGTGTGTTGGCAGTATAGTCGTCAATTTGTGTGCCGAGGAAGATGATACGGTCCATCATTAAACGCGAGAACACGTCCATCTGTGTTACGTTCAACTGGCGTTCTTCCAATATATATGGATTAAGATATTGGTTCTGCATACTTGTAACCTCGTCTAACACCATGCCGTTCATACCCAGATGTTGGGTTGCATACTTTCTAAAATCGTTCATTTTATATCCTTATATTATTTTAATTAGACAATAACAAAAAGCGAATATCCTGCTTTTGTCCATTGCCTTGAATACAAAGACCGTGCCATTGCAAAAGCGGGCGTCCTGTGTATTCTAACACAAAGATAAGAAAAAAATGATAATTACTCAATAAAAAAACACTTTTTTAATTCTGTCAATTATAGTTTTTTCACCCTTTTGTTAGAAACAGAACCGTGCAGACCGTATTTCGGGTGGTTGATAATTGGTGATGAATAAGCAAACGGTTTTACTTTATCCGGACAGGTGCATCTTCTTAGGCACTCTTCTGCCTCGCTTGCATTCAGTGTATCATAAACGAGGAAAAGGAAATAAAACCGTCAATATTTTTCATAAGCACAGATATTATATAATCATTTTATTATCAAGGTGTTATAAAACCCATTCTTTCGTATTGCAAAGACATAGGTTTTCGTTCTTAATATCGGCTGTTTTGTAATGTGAAATATACACTTTTACTGTACAAAACCTACTCTTTTGTTCCGCGAAGATGCATATTTTGTAATGTATTGATAGATAATAGGTTATATAAGGCATTGCTTCTTGAGAAATGTTTACAATTTTATGGACTCTGTTCTTCTTTGTTATAATGTATGTAGAGATAATAGAGCAATGGAGCAAGGTATTTGTTTGCTTAGAAATTTGAAACTATACACCAGTGTTATTTATCTGACCTGAACTTTCCATTTAAGAGGAGATAGTTGCTTTTCTTGATAAGTATATTCTTATCGGGTATAGCAATCACCTTCCTTAAGATAATTTTCTTGTCGCCCGTAATCGTATAATCTATATAGCAATTTTCTATTCCCCCTTTCCATTGAATGTTCTTTGCCGTGTAGATAAGTAATTTGTCTGTCAGTCTATACTTACTGTCTAATGCACAAAGAAAGAACCGTCCTTCGCCAACTCGATTGTTTGCAAAGATTAAAAGCAAGTGGGTATTGTCGGCAGAAGGCAGTTTGGCAACGTGGCAATTGCTCAAATCAGTTTCTTTGTCTACGAAAGTAGCGATTAACGGCATTGCTTCTTCACTCGGAATGATTGTCTCTGGCAAGTCTATAATAAAGTCGTAGGAGTATTTGAATGGGAATTTTATGGTTGGAATACGCTTGTAAAAAGCTGCGAATGTTTCTTTCTGGAGCGACATAACGGCTGTGGGAACAATGGCTTTCCTTGCACTACAGCTACAAGAAATTATCAATAATACGAGAGAAAGAAGTGCTATACGAACCATGTTCTTACTATCTTTTTAGCAAATAAACCATCAGGTTGGCAGCATTGTCGGGTGCAATGTGGTTGCCAAGTTTTTCTTTCATCTGTTCATACTCGGCAAGCATGGTTTCGCGGTAAGGCTGTCCAGGCAGAATACGATAGAGTTCGTTGGCAATATTCCGTATTTTAAATCGGTCGGCAAATAGTTCCTGCACTACTTCCCTATCGGCAATGAGATTTACCAACGATATAAAGCGCACCTTTATTATGTGTCTGAACGCAAAACGGATAAGGCTTGGCAATGGTGTTTCATAGCAAACCACTTGCGGAACATTAAATAAGGCTGTCTCTAAAGTAGCCGTTCCGCTCGTAACAAGTGCGGTCGTAGCGTGCGAAAGTAGCTCGTATGTATTGTTTTTTATAGCTTTCGCATGATATTTGCTTACAAATTGCTCGTAACAAGCACTATCTATTGATGGTGCACCTGCTATTACTATTTGGTAATCTTCGAAGCGTGAGGCAGCTTCGAGCATAGATGGCAGGTTGTCTTTTATCTCTTGCTTTCGGCTTCCTGCCAAGATGGCGATGATAGGTTTGTCGTTCTGCAAGCCGTTACGACTGCAAAAATCCTCCTTTGTCTCTGTGTACTGGCTCTTGAACGTTGCAACTTCCTCTGCCGTAGGGTTGCCAACGTAGTGTATTTTGTAGTTGTGCTTCCGCTCAAAGAAATCGATTTCAAATGGCAAAATAGAGAACATCTCTTTCACATCTCGCTTTATTGCGCGGATACGCCACTCTTTCCACGCCCATATTTTGGGTGAAATATAGTAATAAACAGGTATTTTGGTGTTCTTGTGAACGAATTTTGCTATTTTCAGATTAAAGCCCGGATAATCTACAAGTATCACGACATCGGGCTGCCACTTAACTATGTCCTCCTTACAGAACTTCATATTCTTCATGATAGCAGGCAAATGCAACAGCACAGGAACAAATCCCATATAGGCAAGTTTCTTGTAATGGCGCACACATGTGCCGCCAATGTTTTGCATTAAATCGCCACCGAAGAAGCGAAACTCTGCCGCTTCGTCAAATTTCCTAAGCGATTGCATCAAGCGCGATGCGTGCAAATCGCCCGATGCTTCGCCAACTATCAGATAATACTTCATTCTTCAGACGGTTATTGTTAATTTATTAATGAAAGAGAGTTGTATTTGGGCTTACTGTTCCCACGCCTTCAGTTTGTCCAGCACATCGTAGTCGGTAATGTCGATGCGTGTTGGTGTTACCGAGACATAACCTTCTTCCAATGCCCAACGGTCAGTATCGGTTGCTGAAGGCTCATCGTTGCGATATTCACCCAGCATCCAATAATAGTCAAACCCCCTTGGGTGTTCGCAGCGAAGAGTTTCTTTTATCCAGCTACCGTACCCCATTCGACAGACTTTGATACCCTTGAAGCTGTTGCGGATAGGGAAGTTCACATTCAGGCAAACACCCTTGGGCAAACCATCGCTCAACACTTCCTTTACTATCTTTACGACATAGCTGCGGAGATGTTCAAGATTGGCATCTGGATTATAGTCGCACGACGAGAAAGCAATGGAAGGAATGTACTTTAAGCAGCCTTCTCTGGCAATGCCCATTGTACCGCTGTAATGCGTATTCACCGAGGAATTGTCGCCATGATTAATACCTCCAAGAATTAAATCAGGTCTCCGTCCATCTGTTAAAATCTGTTCGAAAGTAATCTTTACACAGTCTACAGGAGTTCCTGTACACGACCATACATCACAATTAGGAATATTATAGCGGCGGTTTAACCGTAGAGGAATGTTTGCAGAGAAAGCGCACGAAAAACCCGAGCGAGGACCCTCGGGAGCACAAACTAAAATATCGGCAAAGTCGGACAAAAATGAAACCAATGTTTTAATGCCATTAGCGTTATATCCATCGTCGTTGGAGATGAGGATAAGCGGTCGTTTACAATTCATAAATTTTATTTTCTTTTGCCTGCAAAAATACGAAAAAAGGTTTATAAATATAGCTTTCTCGCTTAAAATATGTATCTTTGTCGGCAAAACAAGTATAGGAAAAGAATAAAATGGGAAAAATAATCGCAGTGGCAAACCAGAAGGGTGGTGTAGGAAAAACCACCTCTACCATCAATCTTGCGGCATCGTTGGCAACTTTAGAAAAGTCGGTTCTCGTTATTGATGCCGACCCTCAGGCGAATGCTTCAAGTGGTTTGGGCGTTGACATAAACGAAGTTGATTGTTCGTTGTACGAATGTATCATTGACCATACAGATGTTCGCGATGCCATTTATACCACAGATATAGAAGGAATGGACATTGTTCCGAGCCATATCAATCTTGTTGGGGCAGAGATTGAGATGCTGCAAATAAGCGATAGAGAAGAAGTATTGCAAAAGCTCTTGGACCCTATTCGTAACGATTACGACTATATACTTATAGATTGCAGTCCATCTTTGGGCTTAATTACTGTGAATGCATTGACGGCAGCCGACTCTGTTATTATTCCAGTACAATGCGAATATTTTGCGCTCGAAGGCATTAGCAAACTGTTGAATACGATTAAGATTATAAAAAGCAAGCTGAATCCGAAGTTAGAAATCGAAGGATTTCTACTTACAATGTACGATAGTCGTTTAAGATTGGCACGTCAAATCTACGACGAAGTAAAGCGACACTTCCAAGAATTGGTGTTTAAGACCGTTATTCAGCGCAATGTTAAACTCTCGGAAAGTCCCAGTCATGGCTTGCCGGTAATACTTTACGATGCCGATTCTACAGGAGCAAAGAACCATTTAGCTTTGGCTAAGGAGATTATAGAAAAAAATAAGAAATAGGAAAAACCTACTGAACCTCTTTAAGACTTACCAACAGAAACGATGGCAGTACATAAAAAATATAATAGAAACGCAAAGGTTAATGCACTTGGGAGAGGCTTAGATGCTTTGATCTCGACGGGAACAGTAAGTGCGCAAGGTAGTTCAACGATAAATGAAGTCCCTATTGACCAAATTGAAGCAAATCCCGACCAGCCTCGAAGGGAGTTTGACCCAGTGGCATTAGAGGAACTTGCAAACAGCATTAAGCAGCTTGGATTGGTGCAACCCATCACGCTTCGGCAGTTAGACGAACACAAATTTCAAATAATAGCGGGAGAACGGCGTTGGCGTGCATCGCAGTTGGCGGGTCTTACAGCTATTCCTGCTTACATTAGAACCATTAAAGACGAAAACGTAATGGAACTTGCGCTGGTGGAAAACATACAGCGCGAGGATTTGAATGCCATAGAAATAGCTCTTGCATATGAACATTTGCAAGAAAAAAGTGGATTGACTCAAGAGAAGATTGCAGCCCGGGTAGGGAAGAGTCGTGTCGCTGTTACCAACTATCTACGTCTGCTCAGACTCCCTGCACAAGTGCAGATGGCTTTACAGAAGAAAGAGATAGACATGGGACACGCACGTGCGTTGCTCTCATTGAGTAGTCCTTCGCAGCAAATAAAACTGTTCCACGAAATTCAGAAGAACGCTTTCAGTGTGCGAAAAGTGGAAGAACTCTGCCAACAGCTTAACAATGGCGAGGATATACAGACTGCAAAGAAGAAGATTGCAGCCAAATCGAAACTTCCGGAAGAGTTTAATCTGTTGAAAAAGCGTCTTTCCAATTTCTTCAATACGAAAGTGCAAATGACCTATGGGGCGAAGGGAAAGGGAAAAATCAGTATTCTTTTTGCTTCTGAAGAAGAATTATTGCATATCATGGAAGTAATGGACGGACTAAAGCAGTAATGGAAAGTATAATTAAAAGTTAAGTGAAACAAAATCAGAATATATTCCATCTCTTATTACTAACATTGCTGTTGGTGATAAGTTATACTGAAACAATAAACGCACAAGTTGTTTATAGCGATTCTGTCAAGGTTCTATATCCTAAGGAAGAAGGATTTGACACATTGTCGAACAGCGGGAATAATAAGCAAAAGAATAAAATCTCATTATCGTCCGATAAGACCTTACAACTGAATAAGGCTACAACGAAAGATGGAGAGTACCTAAAGGCGAATTGGAACAAGTGGCACCCCAATCCTAAAAAGGCTTTATGGCTGGCAATAGCCCTGCCCGGGGCTGGTCAGATTTACAACCGTAAGTATTGGAAGTTGCCTATTTTCTATGGTGGGCTAACGGGTTGTATCTATGCAATGACTTGGAATAACCAGATGTATCGGGACTATCAAAGGGCTTATAAAGATATTATGGACGACGATCCTAATACGCAAAGCTACAATAACTTCTTGCATTTAGGAACAAAAATAACCGATGCGAATAAGAGTTATTACCAAAGTCTATTCAAAAAACGTAAAGACCGTTTCCGCAGATGGCGCGATTTAAGTATATTTGCAACAGTTGCCGTTTATGCTTTGTCGGTGATTGATGCCTACGTAGATGCTTCGCTCTCTAATTTCAACATATCAGATGATTTATCGTTGCATATTTCTCCAGTTGTATTAAATAGCAATTCATCTGCTAATATAACTAATTTCTTAAAGGGTTCTGCAATTGGCGTAGGTTGTAAACTTACCTTTTAACAGACGAAAACAGCGTTTTCGTGCCACAAAATAAGAAAGAAATGATAGAAGAAAAGAAGATTTTTGCCATTATAATACTATTGCTGAGCGTTTGTATAGCATTCGCCCAGCAACAGATAGTGAAGGATAATCATGGCCGAACGATGCAAATAAACATTCCAGATGCACCAGAGATTATGGCTGAAACTGGGGCTGGATATGCTGGAACAAAAAGTTATGTAAAGGAAAACAACGTGAATGCGGCAGCAGTTCCAATGGAAATGGAAGAAGAAACTGTTGCTGTCGGTCGTCTTATTAACCGAATATCAGGCTCACTATGCCTCTCTTATAATCCGGAAGTGCAGAAACACATTGATAAATACGTAAGACAAGGTCGTCGTTCTACAAGTTGTTTGCTGGCACGAGCAAGTTATTACAATCCTATCTTTGAAGAAGCATTGCTCTATTACGGTCTTCCTTTAGAGTTAAAGTATCTGCCTGTGATAGAATCGGGGCTGAATCCAAAGGCTGTTTCAGGTAAAGGTGCTGCTGGGTTATGGCAACTTATGCCCGCAACGGGGCGACAATACAACTTGCAGATAAACACGTTTGTAGACGAAAGGCTCGACCCCATTAAGTCTTCGTATGCTGCCGCACGATTGTTGGCTGACCTTTATAAACGTTTTGGCGATTGGTCTTTAGTGTTGGCGGCTTACAATTGCGGTCCGACAAGAGTGAGCAATGCGATTGAAAAGACGGGAAATAATACCGACTTTTGGCAAATCTATGAGTTGCTGCCAAAAGAAACGCGTGGCTATGTACCAGCTTTCATTGCTGCCAACTACGTAATGAACTGTTATGCAGAATACAATATTTTGCCAGAGCCAACTGGATTGCCAGAGAGGGCTGGTCGGGTTGTGGTTACAGAAGATGTGTCGTTGACTAAAATAGCAAATGTCTTGAATATGGATGTTGCAGATCTGCGAGCATTAAATCCACAATATCGGCAAGACATTGTTAAGACGACAGAGGGTGCAGCCACGCTTTTGTTACCTTCAGAAAAGGTGAAATGCTTTACTGACAATGTCTCTCAATTGTACGAAAGCAGTAAAAACACAGAAGAACAGCAGTTGGAAATGACAGCACGAATAGAGAAAGAAACAATGCACAATCCACATAGTTAATCGAAGAATTATACCAAAAGGAAGGACTACATTATGAAGACAGATGACAACAATAGCCGAATTGACGAACAAAAGGAAGATAGACTTATAGAAGATGCATTCCAACATCTGCTGAATACCTACTTGGCATCGCCTCACAGAAAGAAAGTCGATATCATAACGAAAGCCTTTCATTTTGCCAAACAGGCGCATAAAGGTGTGCGACGCCTTTCTGGCGAGCCTTATATACTACATCCTATTGCCGTTGCACAGATTGCTTGCGAAGAGATTGGGTTAGGTTCCACAAGCATTTGTGCCGCTCTTCTGCACGATGTAGTGGAGGACACAGACTACACGGTAGAAGATATTGAAAATATATTCGGTGCAAAAATCGCAATGATTGTGGATGGACTGACAAAGATTTCGGGCGGAATATTTGGCGACAAAGCTTCTGCACAAGCCGAGAACTTTAAGAAACTGCTACTGACAATGAGCGACGACATTCGCGTTATCCTTATTAAGATATGCGACCGCCTGCACAATATGCGCACCCTTGCCTCGCAACCTGCCAACAAGCAATACAAAATTGCAGGCGAGACGCTTTACATCTATGCTCCGTTAGCCAACCGATTAGGACTGAATAAGATTAAGACCGAACTCGAAGACCTTAGTTTCCGTTACGAGCACCCTGACGCTTATAAGGCAATAGAGACGAAAATAGCTTCGACACAAGCACAACGCGAAACACTTTTCGAGAACTTCACTGCTCCTATTCGTGCAGAACTCGACCGCATGGGATTAGAATACGAAATTAAAGCCCGCGTGAAGAGTCCGTATTCCATCTGGAACAAGATGCAGACAAAGCATGTTCCATTCGAAGAGATATACGATATTCTCGCCGTCCGCATTGTGTTTAAACCGAAAAGCAGGCAAGACGAGGCTAACGAATGTTTCCAAATCTATGTGGCAATCAGCAAACTTTACAAGAGCCACCCCGACCGTCTGCGCGACTGGGTAAACCACCCGAAAGCCAACGGATACCAGGCTCTGCACGTAACGCTTATGTCGAAGCAAGGTCAATGGATTGAAGTCCAGATACGTTCCGACCGTATGGACGAGATTGCCGAGCAGGGATTTGCTGCCCACTGGAAGTATAAGGAAGGCGCAGAGATTACTGAGGACGAGGGAGAACTGAACGATTGGCTGCACACCATAAAGGAAATACTCGACGACCCGCAGCCCGATGCAATGGATTTCCTCGATGCCATCAAGCTGAACCTCTTTGCTTCCGAGATATTTGTGTTTACTCCGAAAGGCGAAATAAAGATGATGCCCGCCGGATGCACCGCACTCGACTTCGCTTTCCAAATACATACGTTCCTTGGCAGCCATTGCATTGGAGCCAAAGTAAACCACAAACTTGTGCCGCTGAGCCACAAGCTGCAGAGCGGAGACCAGGTAGAAATACTGACTTCCAAGGCGCAGCGTGTGGAAAAGTCGTGGTTAGATGTTGTGTCTACAGCCAAAGCCAAGAGCAAAGTGATGGCTATTCTGAGAAAGGAAGCACGGGAGACACAGAAGAAAGGGGAAGACATTCTCGAAGAATGGCTTAAAAAACACGACTTTGAAATGACGACTTCGGTGCTCGACAGACTTTGCGATTTGCACGAACTAAAGAAGCATGCCGACCTTTTTGTGGCTATTGGCGAGAAATCGATAATTCTTGGCGATACCGATTTAGACGAGCTCCATGGTAGGCACAAGCACCGAATGGACAAGGACGACAATGTATCTATGTGGCGCAGATATGTTCCGTTCCTTAATCGCAACAAGGCTTCCGGCGAAGAGAATGCCAACAGCAGGGCGACCGAGGAGAATAAGGCAGGACTTATAATTGTAGACAAGAACCTGAACAAGAAGAAACCTATCTTCATAGACGAAGACAACATAAAACGATACATATTTCCTGACTGCTGCCACGTTATTCCGGGCGACGATGCAATAGGCTTCATCGACAACAACAACCACATCGAAATACACAACAGGGCGTGTCCCGTGGCTGCAAAACTAAAGGCAAGCTTCGGTCCGCGCATACTCGATGCAAAGTGGGACATGCACAAAGTGATGTATTTCGATGCCACGATAGAGCTTCAGGGCATAGACCGAAAGGGAATGTTGCTCGACATTTCCAAGGTCATATCCGAACAGCTGGGCATTAACATGCGCAACGTTACATTGAAAACCGACAACGGAATAGTTGTAGGTTGTATAGACATGGGGGTTCACGATCGCGAAGACGTGAAGCTTATAAAGAAGAGTCTGATGAAGATAGAAGGCATGCAGAACGTGTTGGACATTCTGTAGTGCAGCGCTTTCCCGGCTTTGGCTTCCTTGAAGCTATTTGTTCTAATGGTAGCCTTAGAAAGATACTGACTGCCTTTTATAATGGTCGGAGAGATGGACGAACACTGCAAAGGGTAGGTTTGGCAACTGTAAAAGTTGATTTATAATATTACACTATGGTGCTGCACCGTCTTTATATGCAGCAAATCATTTTATTTACGAGCGTATATCAAGATATGGAGCAGGGAGAAGTCTCTTTCTGCATTGACAGTTACACCCCTCTTAATCAACATGAGTCCGGAGATAAACCTCTTCCGAATAACCTCCGGAACAGCAACGGAGTTGCTCCAATTGTCGCTTCGGGGTTGCGGCAATCATCGCTTCGGGGTTACGGCAATCATCGCTTCGGGGTTACGACAATCGTCGCTTCGGGGTTACGGCAATCGTCGCTTCGGGGTTACGGCAATTGTCGCTTCGGGGTTACGGCAAACGTCGCTGTGGGACATCGGTAAACACGGCTGTTTGCTGATGTTTTGAATGCCTGTATTCTGACGTTTGGAGACGATGCCTCATGTATTGATATGCTCACCAAATTAAAGTTAATCAACCCGAACAACCGCTACCATAGAGTCTTAACTCTTTGATAGCGGTTGCCGTTTATAAATGATAGTTGGTGTTAGAAGTCGGGGAGTTTTGGCACACTCTCGCAAGTAGAGCTTTGTTTATGTGCAGATGACTACTATCTGACGTCTATAAGAATGATTGCGCCATAGCCAGAACACGGCTGGGTTCATCAGCGCATATACCACAAGCCGCGCTTCTTCAGCATGGGAACAACCACCTGCTCGGTGGTGCTGTCGCCATAGTGCAGCAGCAGGTAGGCATTTGCCGTGCTGTCTTTCGCACGGAACTGGGCACTGTGCACGCTTACCTGCCTTATGCCCTTATGTTCTTTCTCTTGGCGCTTGATAAAGACTTCAAAGTTTTTCAGCATCTGACTTTCGTAGCTCCTGGGGAGCTTGTCTGGCAGATTCATGCCCTCCAAGAACAGTTTGTATTTGCCCGAAATAAGGTTTTCGTAATAGTGCTTCGCAGCTTCTGCAGCTATTGCACCATGGTCGGTCTCCTTCCTTCTGCTGCAGGAGGAAAGTAGAAGAACTGCAAGGAACAGGGCATAAAGTAGTTGTTTCATACTTCTATAAATGTTTACTTCTGACGTATAAACACGTTGATTGGACAGCCGTTGAGGTTCCAACGCTCGCGTATCTTGTTTTCCAAGAAGCGGCGATAGGATTCTTTCACGTACTGCGGCAGGTTTGCATAGAACACAAACGATGGTATCTGCGTCTTGGGCAACTGCGAACAGTATTTTATCTTGATGTATTTGCCCTTTACCGATGGTGGAGGCGTTTCCTCTATGATGGGCAACAGCACTTCGTTGAGCTTGGTTGTACCAATGTGCATGTTTCTGTTCAGATACACTTGCTTTGCCACATCGAGTATCTTGAAGATGCGTTGCTTGGTGAGTGCCGATGCAAAGATGATGGGAAAGTCTACAAACGGAGCCATGCGCTCGCGAATGGCGTTCTCGAAAGTCTTGATTACCTTTTGGTCTTTGCTCTCTACAAGGTCCCATTTGTTTACAACTACCACCAAGCTCTTGTTGTTTCGCTGAATTAACTGGAAGATATTCATGTCCTGCGCCTCTATTCCGCGCGTTGCATCAATCATCAGAATACACACGTCGGAGTTTTCAATGCTGCGAATGGAACGCATGACGGAATAGAACTCGAGGTCTTCCGTTACCTTGTTCTTGCGGCGGATACCCGCTGTATCAACAAGATAGAAGTCGAAGCCGAACTTGTTGTAACGCGTGTAGATGCTGTCGCGCGTCGTGCCGGCTATCTCTGTAACGATGTTGCGGTTCTCGCCGATGAAGGCATTGATGAGGCTCGACTTGCCGGCATTGGGGCGTCCAACGACCGCAAAGCGTGGAATGTCGTCTTCAGGTCCTTCGTCGGGCACGTCTTTCATACGCTCAAGGAGCAAGTCGAGCAGGTCTCCCGTGCCGCTGCCTGTCTGTGCGCTGATGCAAACAGGGTCGCCAAGCCCCAAACGGTAAAAGTCTGCCGACATATAGTACTCGCCACTGTTGTCTACCTTGTTGGCAACAA
This sequence comes from Prevotella nigrescens, assembly GCF_031191185.1. NCBI lineage: Bacteria > Pseudomonadati > Bacteroidota > Bacteroidia > Bacteroidales > Prevotellaceae > Prevotella > Prevotella nigrescens. Next base: position 2,073,131 of record NZ_CP133465.1, read on the forward strand.
GGATTACAGGGAGCTTGGTGCGGCGGAGAATTTGTGCCACGTCTTCGTCCCAGTCGGTAACTCCCGTTTCGTTATCGACAACAAAAAGCACCAAGTCAGCCTCTTCCGTAGCCACTAAAACCTGCTTGCGGATAGCATCTTCGAATATGTCGTCGGAATTAACAACCCAGCCGCCAGTATCGACAACTGAAAATTCGCGTCCGTTCCATTGGCATTTGCCGTATTGGCGGTCGCGTGTTGTGCCTGCCGTATCGCTGACAATGGCACGGCGGCTTTGGGTTAATCTGTTGAATAGTGTAGACTTACCCACGTTGGGGCGGCCTACGATTGCTACTAAATTTGCCATTTATTGATGGTCTTTCCCACGCTGAGAAACATCTCAAGGGGTCAAGGTGAGGTCTGCACCTTATGAATATTTGCCGAAGATGACCACGTCTCCAGCCCTCGCACTGTGCGAGAGTTCGCCCTACATACAGTCAGGGCGTTGCTTGTTGTTTCGTTTGGCTTCCTTCCTCATTTAGGATTGTAGCCGAAGTTGCCCAGCTCTTTCTGTGAGTTGCGCCAGTCCTTGTCCACCTTAACAAAGGTTTCCAAGAATATTTTCTTGTCAAAAAAACTCTCAAGGCTCTTGCGTGCCTCAGTAGAAACCTTCTTCAATGCCTGTCCCTGATGCCCGATGATGATGCCTTTCTGACTGTCGCGCTCCACATAGATGACAGCATTGATGTGTATTTTCTTTTCGTCTTCCTTGAAACGCTCCACCACAACTTCAACAGAGTAGGGCACTTCTTTGTCGTAATAGCGAAGAATTTTCTCTCGGATAATCTCCGATACAAAGAACTTTGCAGGCTTATCGGTCAGCTGGTCTTTGTCGAAGTAAGCTGGACTCTCGGGCAACAGCTCTTTAATACGCTTCATCAGCGTGTCTGTGCCAAACTTGTTCTTTGCCGAAATAGGCAGGATTTCCGCCTTGGGCAGCAGTTCGTGCCACTTTTCAACAAGAGTTACGAGCGTCTTTTGGTCGCTTTCGTCGATTTTATTGATGAGCAAGATAACTGGAATTTGCATTTTTGCCACCTTCTCCAAGAAGTCTGTATTCTTCTCCAGCTTCTCTATAACGTCGGTAACATAGAGCAGAATGTCGGCATCGGCAAGGGCTGACTCCGAAAATTGCAGCATCATTTCCTGCATCTTATAGTTCGGTTTCAGCACACCAGGCGTATCGGAGAACACGATTTGCATGTCTTCCGTATTCACAATGCCCATAATGCGGTGGCGAGTAGTTTGCGCCTTGAATGTTGCAATACTGATTTTCTCGCCGACGAGTTGGTTCATCAGCGTGCTTTTACCCACGTTGGGGTTGCCTACTATGTTTACAAATCCAGCTTTGTGCATATCTTTGAATTAAAAAACGCACCTATCTTTGTTTGCAAAGAAAGATGCGTTAATCTTTTGTTATATACGAACTAAGAATTTTATTTCTTTGCCACTGCAGAAGCTCCGTCGTATGCCCACTTGTAGTAAGATGCGCCGTGAACAAAGCCTGCACCAAAGGCTGTGAATACAATGTTATCGCCTTTCTTCAGCTTAGCTTCCTCGTCCCAAAGTGCAAGTGGAATAGTTGCAGCACTGGTGTTGCCATAGTGCTGAATGTTGATTATCACTTTTTCCAATGGAACATTGGCACGCTTTGCCACAGCTTCGATGATTCTGAGATTGGCTTCGTGTGGAACAACCCACGCAACATCGCTTTCTGAGAGGTTGTTGCGCTTCAAAATTTCCATAACGTCGGTGCTCATGCTTGTTACAGCATACTTGAAAACCGTGCGTCCCTCTTGATAGAGATAGTGTAAGCGACGGTCTACTGTAAACTGAGATGTAGGACAGACAGAGCCACCTGCCTTCATGTGCAGGAATGGCAGACCCTTGCCATCGGTACGAAGGAAAGAATCCTGTACGCCAACGTTTTCTTCAGTAGTTCCTTCAACAAGAACAGCTGCCGCACCATCGCCAAACAATACACACGTCTGACGGTCTGTATAGTCTACAATCGACGACATCTTGTCGGCAGCTATAATGATAATGCGCTTATAGCGTCCGCTCTGTATCATCGTTGAAGCTACGTCGAGCGTATAAAGAAATCCGCAGCAAGCGGCAGAGAAGTCGAAACCAAAGGCATTCTTCAAGCCTAACTTGCCTATAACGATAGAGGCGGTTGATGGAAATTTATAGTCTGGAGTTGTTGTTGTAACGATAAGTGCATCAATGCTGTCGGGGTCGGCTCCTGTTTTCTCCAAGAGCTGCTTTGCCGCCTTGCGCGCCATATAGCTTGTACCAAGTCCCTCCTCGGTTAAGATTCGGCGTTCCTTGATGCCCACACGCTCCATAATCCATTCATCGGTAGTATCGACCATACGCGACAGTTCCTCGTTGGTGAGGACATAATCGGGTACATAGCCGCCGATACCAGTGATAATGGCATTTATTTTCTCCATTCTCGTTTACTCTTCAGTTTCGTGTTCGATAGCAACCATACCACGATAGTAGCCGCAACTTGCGCAAACTGTGTGGTAAACGTAGTAATCTCCGCAATTAGGGCATACTGCCAATGTTGGAGCTTCTGCTTTATCGTGAGTTCTTCTCTTGAGTGTACGAGTCTTTGACTGTCTTCTTTTAGGATGTGCCATAATTCTTTAAACGTTTAATATTTTTTATTTTTTCAATTTTAATAGGGCTCCCCAGCGCGAATCCATAGGTTTCTCGTCTTCCGAACCGCTTCGGGCGGCAGAGTGTTCCTCAAGGGCTCTTATCATAGCAGGGTTGCATTTTCCAGGTGCATGCACATGCTTGATAGGCAGAGCAAGAAGTATAAATTCGTAGACGAACCATGAAACATCGAGTATTCCTTCGTTCTCGGCCACCGTAACAAGGTCGTCGTCTTCTGAGTATGCGTTTCCAAACTTAGCTTCAAGACGCTGTTGTGTCTCGATAGGTTGCTCCATATCGTCCAAGCAGAGGTCGCACGGCAGTACAACCGTTCCTTTTTCGTGGAAATCGAGTGTGAAGTAATCGTTCTGCGTGCGTACTATCTTCAATGAAACGTGCACGTTTCCACGACTCACTTCAGGAGCATTAACTGCCTTAAAGTAAGCATCATCAAGGTCAAACTCGAAGCTATTCAAGCCATCGGCAAGCCCTTTCAAATCTATTTTAAGGATATCTAAGTCCATAATCGGTGTGCAAAGTTACGAATATTTTTCTGATATTAAGCAAATTAAAAGTAAAAAATATATGTTCAGTTGTCCACAAGGAGTTTTATAGTGGCAATTTTATACACCTTATTTTATAGATGAAAGGAAGCTGATAAAGATGTAAAGACTTTTCAGAAGTTTATCTTTAGCTTAATCCATTTATTATCAGAACATTGCAAAAACGGATATTTCGCATCACAAAAGTGGTTGTTTTGCGTGGTAAAAACGGCTCTTTTCTGTCTAAAAACAGCCGCTTTCGCAACCTCAAAGCGCAATTGTCTCTTTTTGACATGTTTATCTTTACAAAACCAAAGGGAATTTTTGGCATTCTCTTTAGATAATAAAGAGGAAATGAACCTACTGTCGATAAGGATTATTGGCTTGATATAGGGTTGATTGTACGTCAAATTTCTACATATTGGAAAGTATTTCAACAAAAGGTGTAAGTTTCTTGGATTTTATTTGTATTTTTGTATGCCTGTTGTACAAACTCTTTACTTAGACTTGCAACACCAAGGTAATGAATTTTATGGCATGACAAAGCTCTGAACAATGTATTGTTGCTCAAGAAATTTATAAAAAAACTAAATCAACGTGTTGCTAAATTAAGATAGTGATATAATACCAATAAACTAAAAGAATAAATAAATGGAAATTATTAAGAAAAGTATTTTACTGCAGTTATTATTTTGTGTAAGTGTCCCTGCTTTTTGTCAATTTACCTCTTATAGTAAGTATCATCGAGAGTATTCATATGTCTCTGACGTTGAGGATATGAGTTCATATGAAATTAAGATGTATAATCGTTGGACTTCAAATGAAGCTGATGATAAAGCTTATAGTTTGCTTTTATTAAATGCTGCTCGTGCGCAAGATAATTTAATAGATGCTCCTGCACTAATTGTTGCATTTAATTTGTATAATGCTTCTGATGATAATATCGATGAGGGGTTAAATCAGATATTGCTAGAGATAATTAACACTAGCCCCAAAAAAATTAAAAGCATTACTTTTAAGTTTAGCTTTGAGAGAAATGGCGAGCCTGTATATGATGTAAAAACGGGAGACAGGTACTGTGTACTGACATTTGGTAATCTTGTAGGACGAACATCTTCTGAACGATATAACGATATTAAGTCGTCCGTGTTAAAAACGTATCATTTTCTTGACTATAGAAATGCGTTATTTTTTAAGCCATTCTATAATAAGAAGGTTACTTCTACAAAACTGGAGAGTGTGAAAGTTGTTTATACTGATGGAACTACTACAAAGAATATTGCCATCTGGGATGAGGGTTATAATAATGAGGACCGTCTGCTCACAGAAGGTCCTTTACAACCTATTATCAAGTTCTTGGATGAAACAAAAGATTAAAGAAGTTTTTTGGAGAGGGCAAGTTTGCTTATTACGTAGACAACAAGTCTAAAAAACAAGCGAATAACAGAGAGCTATTTGCTTGATTTCAGTTCTATTCTGAATGTGGTTCCCTTGCCCAATTCGGAACTTTTCACAAAGATTTTACCATTGTGGTATTCTTCCACAATGCGTTTGGCAAGACTTAAACCTAAGCCCCAGCCACGGCTCTTGGTAGTGAATCCAGGACGGAAAACGTTGCGCAGGTCTTTCTTCCTAATGCCTTTGCCCGTGTCGCTGACCTCTACTACAACACGTTCGCCAACGGTTTCTACACGTAGCGTAATAGTTCCCGACTCTCCGCCCATGGCATCGACCGCATTTTTACAAAGGTTTTCTATCACCCATTCGAATAGCGAAGCATTGAGGCGGATAATTATATCGTCGGCAGGAAATACTTTTATCAGCTGGATTTTCTTCGATGTGCGACGGTCCATATAGTCGATAACATGGTCGAGCACTTCGCTCAGACTTTCCGGAACGGCTTCGGGCAGCGAGCCAATCTTTGAGAAACGGTCGGCAATGAGCTGCAACCGCTTCACGTCTTTGTCCATTTCGGGCAGCAAGTCGTCGTCGGGATAGGTTTCCTTCAATATGGTAGTCCACGCCATAAGCGACGAAATGGGGGTGCCCAACTGGTGGGCTGTTTCCTTGCTAAGACCTACCCAGACCTTGTTTTGCTCTGCACGCTTCGATGTGAGGAGGGCAAAAATAGCCACTACGACGAAAAGCATTACCACACCCAACTGCACGTATGGATAGAATGCAAGGCGTTTCAGCATGAGCGAGTCGTCGTAACAGACGTCGATGTATTCGTTTGAAGCGTCGGAAAGTTGTATTCTTATGTCTTGCTTGTTGGCTTTCAGGCGTTTTCCCATAGCCGACACATACTGCAAGCTATCCTTGTAGTTCTTGGCATTGATAGCGACGTTGCGGAAGTCGGTTACGTTTCCATCGCTGTCGAGCACCACGACGGGAATGGTATTGTTGTCGTTGAGCACTTTCAGAACCAATGCAAGGTCGGTATTTTCGTCGGCTTGGCTCAATGCGCGCATCGCCTCTGCCCACACTTCCATCTTGGTGCGTTCCTGCCGGGCTAAATCTTTCGTAAGGATATTCGATGCTACCAACGAGACAACTGCAATTGCAATTGCTGCCACAACAAGAATTATCTTTACCTGCCTTATTCTGTCTGTCCATTGCATAACGCCTATATAAACGACTGAAATTCGATTTTATTGTATGTCGTTGTGCCCTCTTTGGCACGTATGAAAACAATAAGGGCGCACCTGAAATTAAGGTACGCCCTTGTAGTGTAAATTTAATGATTACTGAATTAGAAGCAAGTCATCACTTAACGAAAACCTTCTTGGTTGTTCCGTCAGATGACTTCACGATGTTCAGACCTTTCTGCAAGTGCTGGAGTCTGTAGCCATCTACTGAGTAGTACGTCTCGGTGGCGTTGTCGTTGACGGTGGCATTCTCGATACCTGCATAGACAACTTCCGCAGTCATCGGGTCGCTTGAATATTTCTTGCCATCTTCCTCGTATACCATCACTACCGAAATCTTCTTTATGGAAGAGTCGTAGAAGTGCAAGATGCGCTGGTCGTCTGCTATCTTAATGTCTTCATTCTTCTTGTCTTGATAGTTGAAAGGAATGTTAATCATATCGTTATCAATATAGAAGAATATGTCTTTGGTGAACTTGAAAGGTTCGGTGTTGTTGTTAATGTAAACATTGTAGTACATCTTGTTGGGGTCGAGATAGTTGCCATCGACATCTGCGTTCTTTACATAGAAAGCCAATGTAATGGTGGTCGTAGAATAGTCGTAGCTCTCAACGGCTGAACAGTAGTGTAACTTTGGAGTTTCCGGCTTGGCAGCCTTCTGTTGGTATGGAGTCAGAACCAAGTTCTCAAGACTTTCGAGGTCTTCTTTCGGGACATTCTTCTCGCTGCTCCTGCCCATTACAATCTTGAGTATCTTGTCGTTGGTGAGCGCACCGGTTGTGCTATTGATGCTAAATTCGAGCTTTCCGGCAATGGTTGCAGCATCGTTGTAGGCTGCTGCGAAAGCGTGATATTCAGCCTTGTCGTTCGAATACTTTAAGAAATCGCCTTTTACGGCTTTGCCAAGATACTGGTTTGTCGGCATGACAGCCTTGTTGCCGTCCTTTGTGAGCTTCACCCAAATATTGGCAAGTTTCTGGCTTTTCGAAATTCCTTTCAGGTAAATGTCGTTGCCGTCGATTGCCGCCTCTATGATGCGTGGAGATGTTTCTCCCTTGCAAGTAAGCGTGTACTGTTTCTTGACGGCAGAGGCAGGAGGTGTAACAAGCTTGTCGCCGAAGGTCTGGATAGTAACAGCCCAGTCGCCATATTGGCTATCCCATGTATCTTTGTTGTATACCATTCCCAATATTTCGTTCTTGGAACCTGCTCCTAACATCTTAAGGGTCTTTCCGTCCCAAGTGAACTCCATATAGTTCTTGTTTGCTGCAACTACTTCGTACTGGTTGTTGTCTTTGATTGCCATGCGGTTAAGCTTGAATATGCGCTCTGTGCTGCCCGATTCTTCATCGTCGTCGCCCCCGTTGTTGTCTTTGTAGATTACTTGAGGCAAAGTTGCCTTGTACTTTCCGTCGCCGACCTTGTCTAATTTCAGCCACGACTTACTGTCGAGTCCTGAAAGAGGATTGTAAATGTAAAGGCAACCATCATCGCCTTCCACAATTTTAGAAACCAAACCTTCGTATGTACCAGGTTCTGTGCCAGTCCAGCCTTTCTTTACCCAAGAGTCGCTGCTGCGATACATATTATCAATCAGCTTTCCTTTTGGTGTGTCTACTATCTGTGCTGAAGCCGTAAGGCTCAGTGCTAATGCACAAATAGAAAATAAAGTCTTTCTCATAATTCTATACTTTAAATGATAAATAATCTGTCCATATTTTTAATGTGAGTCGATGAATTTAAAGAGGTGTGAGTCTGACACGAATCGTCTTCTCAACAGCTGTTAAAATCGCTTCGGAGTTACGGCAATCATCGCTTCGGGGTTACGGCAATCGTCGCTTCGGGGTTACGGCAATCGTCGCTTCGGGGTTACGACAATCGCCGCTACGGGGTTACGATAAACACAGCTGTTCTGATGCCACGAAACTCTGCGCCCTGATGCTTGAAGCATGAATGAACTGCACGCTGATAAATTCGTTAAACTCACGTTGTTTTAGAAATCATATCCGATGCCAACGGTGCAATAGCTGCTTCCGGCATCAACTGTCTTCAGCATATAACCTCCGTTAAGGCGTAGTCCGCGATACTTAATGCCTGCACCCATGGTAAAGTGGCTGAGGTTGTGGTCGCCATACTCGTAGCCTGCCCGCACCGACACCATATTATTATAGGTGTATTCGAGTCCTCCGCCAGCCATGAATACCTTGGTTTCTGATGGCTGGAAGAAGTATCGTGCAGACACGGCTGCACCGACTTGGTGCTTGTCTGCCATATCAACCGATAATGCTCCGCCTACTGCAACGTGTGTGGGCATTGAAACCTTGTAGCCATTGCCGTAATCAAGTTTAGGACCTATTGCTGCAACTTTGGCGTCTACCATGAAGTTTGCAGACTTGTTTGCTACCGTCATATCGTTGTTCTGATAGGAAGCTCCTACAGTAAATGCGCCACCATTGGCATTTTTTGAGAGGTGGCTGAAAATAATACTTCCCGTTGCATAGACTGAAAAGCCTTTGCCTATCATATATGCATAACCAAAGTCGATGGTCCAGTCGTAGGGCTTGTAGTCTTTGGTTGGTTCCCCGAGCATATTGAACCCTTTGACTTTTAATCCACCTGCATAGCGGAAACCGGCAAATGCTGCGTGTCGCTTGGCAAACTTATATCCCACAGTGGCTGTGTATAGTCCGAATGTACCTTCAACACCTTCTTCCTTTTCGTATATGGAAGCAGAAGCATCTGTCGTAAACTTCTTATCCACACCGAAGAGAGCAGAGGGACTGTTGTATAGATACATTCCCTCGGCAGCTACCGATGCATTGCCCATGGCAGCTGTTCTGGCATCGGTATTTGCAGTTAATATTGGAAGGGTCTGCCCTTGGGCGTTAGTCCGCGTAGCACCGAAAAGTGCTGCACAAGCAATCATGATGATGTGTTTTGACTTCATACTCGTTGTAATTATCGTTTAATGAACATTTGAGTGTAATCGCCCTTGCTTGTATGCACGGTAAGTTTGTAGGTTCCTGAATGCAGTTTGGCAAGGTTCAGTGTAGCAACATTGTTCTTGTCTGGAGTTACAGTGGCTTTCATTACTCGTTCTCCTACTGTGGAACTGATAACAAACTCTGCTTGTTTTACTTCGGGGTTGAGCAGAGCGTTAATATCTCTTTTTACAGGAACTGGATAAACAGCATAGACCGGAGCCGACTTTCTTGCAACGACACGGATTTGGAAGGAACCTTCAGAAGAGGTTTGGTGTCCATCTGATGCAAGAATGCTAATGCGGGTTATACCCTTTGTCAATGGCTTTAGCTGAAGAACATCGTTGCTGATGTCAGCTGCGGCAATGCTGTTGTTTGAAACATTGGCTTTGTAAGAAAGCGGATTGCTGCCACTGTTCGTATAATGTCCCTTCAAAGGAATGTTCACAGCACCTTCATCTAACCCTATTATATAGTTGTCGAACGGCTTCTCCAATTTCGGAGGCATATACTTGAGTATCTTGAATGTAAAACTCTTCTGCGATTTTGCACCTAAGTCGTCTGAGAAAACAAATGTGCAGGTGTGGCTGCCTGCTTCGAGGACGGGGACAATGGTAACATTTACAGTTGATTTATTTACTGTGTACGATACACCTTTGGTTTCGCCGGTAGTCTTTAAATCCCATTCGTGTCCGTCAGGGTCGGTAACTTTGAAGCTGAAAGTCTTTCGGTCGTTGTTGTTCAATTCGATAACTCCTTCTGGGAAATCGGTAACTTCCGGAGCATGGTTGAGTTTCGTTGTACATTTTTGAATAGCAGGTTCTGAGAGGTTGCCCCAACGGTCTACAGCTACTACGGCGACACTGTACGTCTTGTTATCTTTAAGATTGTCGAAAGTAAACTTAAGCGTTTCGCCTAAATTGTGCCCCACACCATTTATTTCCTGGTAGTTCATATTCTTGAGATTATCAGCAGTCAGTTCGTTGGGACTGATGTATAATCGATAGAATGCTGCGGTCTTATCTTCATCTTTTGCAATGCTCCATTCAGCAGTGATGTCTACAAAGTCTGGCGTAAGGGTCAATGTCCCAACTTTCTCCGGAGCAATCTTCGTATCAGATTCGAAGGCTGCTTCAGCATCGATATATCCTTTACCCAACTTTCCCTTATATATTGGATTTATTTCGTCAATGTTGAAAGGTCTGTATGCGGTAATCAAACGCGACTTCAGTTCTTCATTGGTAAAACCTTGCTTTCCGAAATACGACGCAATAAGTGCTGCAATACCTGAAACATGCGGACAAGCCATTGACGTTCCTTGTAGATAGCCATAACCCGAAGCAACTTTGGTCTTCGGCATAGTACTTAAGACACCGCCTTCTGTTCCGAAGGTTTCTTGGTCTCCGCCCGGTGCCATTATGGTAATCCATTTAGCAAAGTTACTATAACTTGCCTTGGTGAAGTCCCAAGCCATAGCAGAAACAGAAACAGTAGGGGCATAGCAAGCTGGATAAGCAGAAAACTCTTTGTTCTCGTTGCCTGCAGCAAATATAACAACACCGCCCTTCATCGGAGAGTCTGCCCGTTGCTGCCCCGTAGCATCGCAACCTGCCATCTTGATGAAATAGTCGATAGCTTCTTTCAGTAATTTGGGCATTTCAGTAACATCAGCTGTTGATGAATACCCCCAAGAATTCTGACAGATGACAGCTCCATTGTCAGCTGCATATTTAATGGCAGCTGCTGCATCGCCTTGTTCGTTCTTCTTTCTGAAAATCTGGCAACTCATAAGTCGTACACCGCTGCCTGCAGTTCCGTCGCCGCCTGCTACTCCTGCAACACCCTTCCCGTTGTTATTGCGTGCACCAACAGTACCAGCAACGTGTGTGCCGTGTCCGTCGTCGTCAGGTTCGATTTTGCCTCCGACAACACCGTCTGCCGTTACGAAGTTGTAACCGTAAACGTCGTCTACAAATCCGTTACCGTCATCATCAACATTTGGTTGGCCGTTCTTTTCCTTTTCGTTTATGTAGAGGTTATCCACCAAATCTTCGTGGGTAATATCAATACCGCCATCGACAATGGCAACAATAACATTGCTCTTACCTGCCGTGTACTTTTCCCATACAGGCTTTACATTACAGTCAGCTCCTTTCTTTGCGTGTGCACTTACTGAGCCATCGTTGTAATAATGCCATTGCTTTGACAGATATGGGTCGTTAAAGACACCTGCAGCACCTTTCATTTCTGCGCTCGCACTTGGACCATTATAGGGCTTTACTGTAACTTTTGGACGTGCAATGGGCAGAACACGTTCTGCGTATTCTATTCCGTTTACTTTGTTGAACTGTTGTAATACAGCTGAAACATCTTTACTTTCATCGAAATAGATGGTGTACCAACGGTCGAGTCCCTCTGCTACTGTCCGTGCTTCATAGATTCCCGCAGGCTTGAAAACTCTTTCCATTCTATAGGCACCCGAGAATTTCATTGCTGAAGCCATTGCCGAAGGTACACTCTGCATCTCTACATCTCCATTAGGAGAACTTGGTATGGCATAGTTAGTGCCTTTCGCCAACTTTACATTAATGCGACCTTTTACCGCAAAAAGGTCTTTATCAATGGTAACATTGCGTGTATTGGAATTGGTTGCGTCCAAATCCAAGCTATCTTGACACGATGTTGTGAGCATCATACCAAAGATAGCACACACAAATAAATATATAATAGATTTTTTCATTACTATTCCTTTCAATATTATTTCCTTGGATTGTGTTTGTTGAGCATACTCTCAACCTTTGCCAATGTCTCTTGCTTGCTTTCAGCAAAGACATTCGGTTTGTAAAGTACGCTGATTTGCATTACTGGCTGTCCATCATTTACATCGGCAAACTTTTCACCCGAAATAGCCAATGTCAGATAATCAGAGCGACGGGCATAGACATGATGTTTGCCATTATAGCCTACAAACTCAAAGTTATTTGAAGTAAGCAACTTGTCGAACTCACGAGTTACAAACCATTCTTTGCCGTGTTGCCATATACCTAAGTTTGGTTGGCTGAAGCTTAGACTGTACTGCTCAACACTTCCAACCATTTCTTGTGGGGCTGGAAAATCTCCACCACGAGTGTAGAAGAAGTATGTGCGAGTTACCAATATGGGGTCTTTTGTCTTATAGACGATAGCTTCAATTTCCCTATTCTTAGAGACCTGTCGTTTAACTTCTTCACTGTTCTGCTCTTTTTCATATTCTTCTACTGCACTGACTTTCTTATCAGTTTTATTCAGAAGATAAAGTGGACCAAGGTTAAGACTCTTGAATGTTTCATAATCATGGTCTTGAATGTGCATCTGGTAAAAGAACAATACGACACTGTTGTTGCTTTCCAGAATGTCTACGTCCATTGTCATAAGCTCTTTCTGGTTGACGTAGTGGTTAGGATCCTTTGCATCTCTTTCATACCCATTGGCTTTTACGAAGTCTTGGAAAGCCTGCGTTTTCACAGATTCGACACCTTCCCTGGTCAGTGAACGTGTGAAGATACGAGTAGGCATAAAGTATTGTGTGTCGTGAACATAGAATACTTCCTTGAATAAAGGCGATGATGTCCTGAAGACATAGCTTTCTTCGTACAGTCCACCTTGTGGATCTGGGGCACCATACTCTGTAAGAATGCTTCCACGACGGTACTCAAAGTCCATCATCTTATAAAGACTGAAAGGAGTGCCGGGGTTGCATGCTAATATAAAAGTAGCCACTCCCGGTTGCTTAACAACAACCTCACTGTTCTTTCCTGCACTTGATATTGTAAGCTTTATGCTTCTTTCCATTGCACTGTGATTTGTCTTGGAAATGAACTTCAAAGCATTCTTCTTCTTGATAATCTGCAACCAATCAGGCTTCTCGCTCTGAACCATTTCGTACATACTGCTTTCCAAATTAATGTCCACAGTGGTTGTGCCTCCTGCTTGTGGCAGAATAATTTCACCATTGGCAATGTCCAACGAAAGGTCAGCAGCACTTTGATTTACCATTATCTTTTCAACAGCCAAACCACCGTCTACGAGAATGTAACTGTTTCTTGCTATTCCACTCGTGTTAGCGTCTGCTTTTACAATAATCTCATTTCCGTTTTGGGTGAGGTGTACCCACTGTTTGGGAGTTGTTGCAATCCATTCCTTGCAGTTCGTGTTCACGGTAATGGTCTTCTCACTAATCTGATTAGTAAACTTTATCTCCTTTTCAGAGACACTTAGCTGCGGTTGTTCGAAATCGACACTTTCTGCACAGCCTGCCACCATTGCTAATAGCAGGCATACAGATGAGTATCGAAGCAGCTTATATAAATTTATTATGCGCATATCGAATAAGAGTTAAATAAGGTATAACCACTTAATTAAAACTTCAACACTTTCTTTGCCTTCATGAAGTTTCTTATCATTTTCTCTTGAGCCTTCATGGCTTTGCTCCCTGTACCGAATGCTGACTCGTCGTAGTTGTAAAGTAGTGCGAGCACAGGGACGTTGTTGTCTACTACGCATGTAACAGCAATGAGTAGATGGTCGCGTTCGCGTGCAAAGAAGTGAGTGTTGTTTGCAGAACGAAGGAAAGAAAATCCCTCTTCCCCAAGCTTCTTCTGGAACTCTTTCGTAACAATCCATTTGTTTCCATACTTCCACAAGCCAAGATTGGTATCTTTGAAGAGAAGTGCTCCAATCTGTACGCTTCCAAGTTTTTCCGGCGCTTTCCCGTCCTTATCTGTTGTATAGAAAATATGGATACGACCATAGGCAGCAGTTGGGTCTGCATTTTCTTTCAGCATATATTGTAGCTGTGATACTTCCGATTTCTTATATTCATTATAAGTGCGTTCTTCTTCCTTGCTTCCTGCTTTCTTCTCGAATTGCTCTATTTCAGGTACCTTCACGTTTGCTTTTTGCAAGAGATCAAGCGGATAGTAAGGCAGTTTGTCGAAAGTCTTGTATTCTCCAATCTGTTTCGTAATTGGCTTAAATGTAAGGTTTACACCTTGGTTACCTGGCTTCTCAGATATGTAAACCTTCAATGACATCAATTCTTTCTCATTCGTGTACTCTCTGTCTGATTCGGAATTGCTGCGTACATACCCATTGTCGGTGAGGAATTTATCGAATGCTTTGTCTTTGACAGCTTCTACAGCATTGACTCCGTCGCCGATAGTAATAATCTGTGAAGGTGCAACGCCGTCAGGGCTGCAATACTGTATCAATGTAAATATGGGAGAGGGGGTAATGAAAGTGTACATTTCCTCAAGTCCGTAAGCAGGCATTGCAGACTGATATTCACGCAGATAGCTGCCACGTCCGAGTTCAAATTCCATTATTTTATGGACATCTTGTGGCATACCAGGGTTGATAGGGAGGATATAACGTTGTATGCCCGACTGTGATACGGTGATTTCACGAGTCTCGCTGCCGCTCTTTGCGTATAGTTTTACCTCGCGCTTTTGGTAGGTATCGTTGCGTTCAGCCACCAATTTTATGTCTTCATCATGTTTGAATATCTTGAGCCAACCTACTTCTTCGCTGGTCGTAATTTCGTAAGACGTTGAATTGGTCGTAACATCAACGATCTTTTCTCCGCCCATCTGGGGAAGATAGATAGCTGTTGGCATAACGTCAAACACCACGTCAGCTGCGCTTTGTCTTACTTCTACCTTCCCCGTAGCCCCATTGGCATTCACTACGATGTGGCTTGTACGCTTGACGCCCATCTTGTTTTCAGTAACCTTTACTTTCAGAATGTTACCCTCCTGCATCAACGATAGCCAATCTCCCTCCTGAGGAGATGAGGCTATCCAGTTACTTTGGTTGGTTGTTACACTGATGCCTCTTTCATCAGCCCCTTTGCTAAAAGTTACATTGTTTTCTGAAAGAACCAGTGTTGGTAGCTCAAATTCGTCTTCCTTTGCGCATGAAAACAGGCAAAGAAGTATTCCACTCAAAAACAAGGGAACGATTGTCTTTTTTAAATCCATACTCTTCGAAGTTTTATTTGATAAAAAATTAATAATTAACAGTTAGAATAATATTTTGAAAAAGCTTAGTAACTTGTGTACATAATATACGAATTTTATAAATTAAAATCGTAACATTCTTTAGCTTTTATTTAGACTTAACATTACAAATATAATAATAAATGAGGATAAAAACAAGCGTAACGCTTAAAATAAGCTAAAGATTTAACTTTTATTATACGATATTTCTCTTGCATTTTGTTATTTAACAGTATTTTGTTTGTATTGCTAATCATTAACCATATCTGTGTTGTCATATCTTTTACAATGGCCTTTTTGTTTATAGAATATGCGTACAGCGTTGCCCCAATGTGGCTTTTGACGGAACAAACAGGGGAATGGGGTTTGCTTTTGTAGCCGTAAAGTGAGATTTAGCATTATCCTCTCTCTTCTTTTTCTGTGCACTTGAGTTTTTAGTGCCAAGCAACAAGGTTGCTGTTTGACTAATTCTCATAGCTTATTTATTTTTTGTCTAATTATCATTTCCGCTGCAAACTTATCTGTTTTTAACGGAATAACCAAGTTTATCTGCATATATTTACTGCCTATAAAAAAAATACTCAATAATGATGATACGTCAGTAGTACCGATAAGGGAGGAAGTATAAAATTGAGTAGAGGAGTAGTTTCTCTTTCGGGACAGTTAAGTCATATTTTCGATAAATCTCCTTCATTTTGTGAAGATAATTCTCTTAAAAACGATAATTGCGTTTTGACGTTGCGAAAGATGCTCTTTTGTGATGCAAAAAGTTTGGGTTCTACGAATAGACAAGATTAAGGAGCGACATATTCTGCTCTCTTTTGTATTGCATAGACGTGCGCTTCAAAATACGAATTTGCATGGTTCGAGTTTTCTTCGTACCTTTGAGCCTCAAAAATAGATACAATCCAACTGTTTATGGACGACGACAAGATAATTGAAAACAATGGGGAGGAAAGCCCATTGGACGAAGAAACAACGGGTAATGACGGCAATATGGCAGACACAGAAAGCGATGAGGAAGTGTTTGCCGATGCAGAAATGACGGACGAAAACGAAGCGGACGAGTTGCGAAACGACTATGTTCCAACCGACAGATTCGATGCTTCGGCTGTCAAGCACCTATCGGGAATGTATAAAAACTGGTTCTTGGATTACGCAAGTTATGTAATCTTGGAACGTGCCGTGCCCCATATCGACGACGGATTGAAGCCTGTTCAACGCCGTATTCTCCACTCTATGAAGCGAATGGACGACGGACGGTACAACAAAGTAGCCAATATTGCAGGCCATACGATGCAGTTTCACCCACACGGCGATGCTTCTATCTGCGATGCCCTCGTGCAAATGGGACAGAAAGACCTGCTCATCGACACGCAAGGAAACTGGGGAAACATCTTCACTGGCGACCGTGCTGCGGCTCCCCGATACATCGAATCGCGTCTTTCTAAGTTTGCATTGGAGACCATTTTCAACCCCAAAACCACCGAATGGCAGCAATCTTACGATGGCAGAAACAAAGAACCCGTTACCCTACCTGCCAAATTTCCATTGCTGTTGGCGCAAGGTGCGGAGGGTATAGCTGTTGGATTGTCGTCTAAAATCCTTCCGCACAATATGGCAGAGATATGCGATGCCGCCGTAAGCTATCTGCGCGGAAAGAAGTTTGAGCTTTATCCAGACTTCCCAACAGGCGGCAGCATCGACATTTCAAAGTACAACGACGGACAACGTGGCGGTTCCTTGAAGGTACGTGCCAAGGTTGAGAAGATTGACAACAAGACGCTTGTCATTCGCGAAATACCTTTCACCAAGACTGCAAGTTCGCTTCAAGAGTCGATTACCAAAGCTGTTGAAAAGGGAAAAATAAAGATACGCAAGGTAGAAGATATGACGGCGTCGGAAGTGGAGATACAATTACACCTGACACCAGGCACTTCGAGCGACAAGACAATGGACGCTTTGTACGCCTTTACCGACTGCGAGATTTCCATTTCGCCCAACTGTTGTGTCATTGCCGATAACAAACCGCAGTTCCTGACCGTTTCTGACGTACTGAAACACTCGGTAGACCACACGCAAGCACTGTTGCGCAGGGAACTCGAAATAAGGAAGGGCGAGTTGGAAGAACAGCTCTTCTTCAACTCATTAGAGCGCATATTCATAGAGGAGCGCATCTATAAGGAACAGAAGTTCGAGACTTCTAAAACAATGGACGAGGTGGTTGCTTTCGTCGATTCCAAGCTGGAACCTTTTAAAAAGGACTTCATTCGTGAAGTGAAACGCGAGGACATACTCCGCTTGCTCGAGATAAAGATGCAGCGCATTCTTAAATTCAACAAGGACAAAGCCGACGAATTAATCCAAAAGATAGAAGCCGAGATAGCCGAAATAGACAAGGACCTCAGCGAAATGGTACGTGTAACCATCGAATGGTTCAAGCATTTGAAGGCAAAGTACGGCAAGGACTACCCACGCCGCACGGAGATAAAGAGTTTCGATACCATTGTTGCTGCAAAGGTAGTAGACGCCAACGAGAAGCTATACATCGACCGAAAGGGCGGCTTCATAGGCACCGACTTGAAGAAAGCAGAGTTCGTTCAGAACTGTTCTGACCTTGACGACGTTATCGTTTTCTTCCGCGACGGCAAGTATCGCATCATTCATATTGCCGACAAGGTGTTTGTTGGCAAGGGCGTTATGCACGTGCAAGTGTTCAAGCGCAACGACCGCCGTACCATTTACAATGCGGTTTATCGCGACGGCGAAAAAGGTCCTTACTACATAAAGCGTTTCAATGTGGTTTCCATTACCCGCGACAGGGATTACGACCTTACGCAAGGAAAACCGGGTTCGAGAGTGTTTTACTTTACGGCAAACCCGAACGGAGAAGCCGAAACCATCAAGATTATACTGAAAGACCAACCTGGCAGGGCACGGTTGATGCGCTATTTCGAGCGCGATTTCTCTAATGTGCTTATCAAATCGAAGACTGCACGTGGCGTGTTGCTTACGAAAGAAACCGTAGACCGTGTATCTTTAAAAGCACACGGAGTATCTACCTTGGGTGGCAGAAAGGTGTGGTTCGACGCCGATGTCAATCGTATCAACTACGAAGAGCAGGGTCGTTTGTTGGGCGAATTTAACGATAAGGACACCATTCTTGTAGTTCTCGACAATGGAGAGTTCTACACTACCAACTTCGATGCTGCCAATCACTACGAAGACAACATCTTCCGCATCGAGAAATTCGACCCTGAAAAGCCATGGACAGCGGTGGTTTACGATGCCGACAACAACGGTTATCCATACTTAAAGCGTTTCTGTATGGAAAATTCGACACGCCATCAGAGTGTGATTGGCGACAATCCGAAGTCCAAACTCGTATTCCTGACCGACGATGCCTACCCTCGTGCAGAGATAACGTACGGCGGAAGCGATGCAGCACGTGGCACGGAAGTGATAGATGCCGAAGAGTTTGTGGGCGTAAAAGGTTTCAAGGCAAAGGGCAAACGTCTTACAACCTTCAAAGTAAGCAAGATTAAACAACTCGAGCCCATTCGTTTCCCAGAATCGGAAGAGGCTGAAGAAATCGAAACAGTAGAACCTACGGAAGCCGAAACGATAGAGGAACAGCCTGCAAAGCAAGCTGAACCCGGAGCACAAGCACCGTCGGAACCTGTCACAAAGACTGAAAAACCGAAGGAAGACAACGGTGGAGAACAACAGTTGAGTCTACAATTCTCTGACAATTAAAGTTATTATGGTGTTGAAGAAAATACTCCTTGTCTTTCCATTGTTGCTGTACGGTGTTGCTGCTGATGCTCAAGACACGTTGCGTTCTGGTAAAATCATTACCAATGCGCAGCTTGTTGGCATTGGGCACGTTAATCAATTAGACACCTATCTCACACCAAGCGAATATACCGGAGGCGAAATTCGCTACGTATCGCATACGCTACGAGAGAATGGAACGCCACTCTTGCGTGAGATTATCCACCAGGCACACCTGTCGTACACGCACAACGCTTCGGAGAAAAACAACAATATAGGCGGACTGTATAACTTTCAATACAACCTGCACTACGCTTTTGGCAAATGGACTGTGGGCAATGGCACACTCGCAGCAACGGTTGGCGGCGGCATTGATGCCAACATAGGCTTTCTATACAATATGCGCAATGGCAACAACCCTGCACAAGCGTATCTGAACGTGAACCTGTCGCCATCAGCTTCGGCTGCCTATGCGTTCCGTTTGTGGGGCAGACCCTTCCAAGTTCGATACGAAGTGCAAGCTCCACTCGTAGGTTTGATGTTTGCACCGAACTTCGGACAAAGTTACTACGAAATATTTTCAAAGGGCGACTACGACCACAACATCGTGCCCACCACCCTTGTTTCCACTCCCTCACTTCGGCAAATGCTTACCCTCGATTTTACTTTGCACCACACCACGTTGCGCCTTGGCTATCTGGGCGACTTTCAGCAAGCACGCGTAAACGGTTTGAAATACCACACGTGGAGCAACCTTCTTGTGTTAGGCATCGTGCGAAAGTTCTCTATTTCAAAGATTATTCCGTAATGAAAAAGTATAAACGCCCCTTCCGCCACACAGCTTTTGTGCTTGCATACACATTATTTATAATGTCGTTCCTCTCGTCTTGCGTTACCAACGACGAATACCCGAACACCGTTCAGGGCAATGCCGAGGCACTTTGGAAGATACTCGACGAGCACTATTGCTTCTTTGAGCAGAAAGGAATAGACTGGAATGCGGTGCGAAACAAGTACTTAAAGCAGTTCGACAACTCGATGACAGAACGCCAACAGTTTGAAGTTATGGCAAATATGCTGTCCGAACTGAAAGACGGACACGTGAATCTATACACCTCTTTCAATGCTGCACGCTATTGGTCGTGGCGCGAAGACTATCCGCAGAACTATTCCGACTCGCTCTTGCGTAAATACTTGAAAACCGATTACTTGATAGCGAGCGGATTGGACTATACCATTCTCGACGACAACATTGGCTATTTGCGTTGCGAAAGTTTCCAACGTGGAATAGGAGCGGGCAACCTCAACGACATTCTTCTCTACTTCCAACCGTGCAGAGCCCTTATCATAGATGTGCGAAACAATGGCGGAGGTGCGCTTAACAATGCGGAGGAACTGGCTGCAAGGTTCACCAACAAGTCGGTACTTGTAGGCTATATGCAACACAAAACGGGGAAAGGGCACAACGATTTTTCACCATTGAAGCAGCAAATCTTAAAGCCTGGGAAGGGCATACGTTGGCAAAAGCCTGTGTTCGTACTGACCAACCGCAGCGTTTTCTCGGCTGCCAACGAGTTTGTAAAGTATATGCGCTGCTTCCCGAATGTGAAGACGGTGGGCGACCGCACTGGCGGAGGAGCAGGATTGCCTTTCTCTGCCGAGCTTCCCAATGGCTGGTCGGTGCGCTTTTCAGCTTGTCCGATGTACGACAAGGACAAGCAAATGACCGAATTTGGCATAGACCCAGACTATAAGGTAGACCTTACTTCCGAAGATTTTCATCGTGGCAAAGACACCATCATAGAGTTTGCGCGCCACCTTATATAATAATAAGGTAAGCTGCTTTTACGGAACCGTCAATACTCTTTTGGGATATTGATTTTCCTTTTCTTGCTTGAGACGGCCGCTGAAAATATGTTTGACTTTGTAAAGATAATTTTATTAAAAAGTGATAGCTGCGTTTTTGCATTCTAAAAGCGGTTGTTTCGCTTTGTAAAACCTATGCTATTGCCGTATAAAACCTACACTTTTGCAATGCAAAACAATGAGTCTTATAACGCATTGGTATTAGGCAGGTTATACAAGAAATATGTTATGACAAAATATTTACAGCCTTACGGCTTTCTTTTCGCTCCTGAAATGAATCGTTCCTGCTAAATCTCTACAGTCTTGTTTCAATGCTTTTTGAATAAGTTTGTGTGTCTTTTCATTAGTGTGGACAAGTCTGTGGTAAGTGTCCGAAGCCACCACAACAAAGCCGTTGTTATTTCCCTATAGTCTGCTATATTGCTATCTACAGTTTGCAATACCGTTGCACAATGTTCTAAAAATGTGCTATTATGTATTTTTTTGTACAAAAACATGGGTAAAAAGTTGGTAGTAAGCTATAAAATTCATACTTTTGGCAACAAATAACAACTAACTATAAGCAGTTAACACTAATAATTTTAAAAACGAAGAACGAACAAATGAAAACAGATTTTGAGATTGCTCACGAGGCAAAACTTGAATTAATTGATAGTATTGCAAAGAAGGCAAATATCCCAACGGACGAGATTGAACCATTTGGCAAGCACATTGCTAAAGTTCCTTACCGACTTATCGACGAGGAAAAGGTAAAGAAGTCGAAGCTGATTCTTGTTACTGCCATTACTCCAACAAAGGCAGGTATCGGCAAAACAACCGTCAGTGTAGGCTTGGCATTGGGTATGAACCGCATCGGCAAGAATGCAATACCAGCTCTTCGCGAGCCTTCGCTCGGTCCATGCTTCGGTATGAAGGGGGGAGCTGCAGGTGGTGGCTATGCACAAGTGCTGCCAATGGAGAAGATAAACCTACATTTCACAGGCGATTTTCATGCCATTACTTCGGCTAACAATATGATTTCAGCCCTGTTGGACAACTATCTGTACCAGCATCAGGACGATGGTTTCGGTATGAAGGAAATATGGTGGCGTCGCGTTTTAGACGTAAACGACCGCAACCTGCGCACCATTATCACGGGTTTGGGTGGTCGTACCGATGGTTTGCTTAGCGAAAGTGGGTTCGACATCACACCGGCATCAGAGATTATGGCTATTCTCTGCTTGGCTTCTGACGAAGAAGACTTGTACCGTCGCCTTGATAACATTATTCTTGGCATCACGCTTGAAAACAAGCCGCTCTACTTGCGCGACCTGAATGTTACAGGTTCTATCGTTGCTCTCCTGCATGAAGCCATCAACCCGAACCTCGTGCAGACCATCGAAAATACACCGGCGTTCATACACGGCGGTCCATTTGCCAACATCGCACACGGTTGTAACAGCATTTTGGCAACCAAGATGGCTATGAGCTGCTCTGATTACTGTATTACGGAGGCTGGTTTCGGTGCCGATTTGGGCGCAGAGAAGTTCTTGGACATTAAGTGTCGCAAGGCAGGAATATCTCCTGTACTTACAGTTCTCGTTGCTACTGCACAGGCTTTGAAGATGCACGGCGGTATCGATGTTGCAGAAATCAGCAAGCCAAACGTAGAAGGCTTGAAGGCAGGTCTTCCGAACTTGGACAAGCACATCGCCAACTTGAAGGCATTCGGACAAACCGTTGTGGTCTGCTTGAACCGCTTTGCCACCGACACCGACGAAGAATTGGCACTCGTAAAAGAACATTGCGAGGCTCAGGGTGTAGGCTTCGCCATCAACACAGCCTTTGGCGAAGGTGGAAAAGGTGCAGAAGAATTAGCACATCTGGTAGTCGATACCATCGAAAAGAAACCATCTGCACCGCTGAACTTCGTTTACGAAGAGAACGACGACATTGTTACAAAGGTTGAAAAGATAGCTAAAAAGATTTACGGAGCTGGAAAAGTGGTGCTGCGCCCTGCTGCTAAACGAGACTTGCAGCGCATTAAGGAACTCGGTTTCGAGAACTTCCCCGTATGTATTGCCAAGACACAGTACTCGTTTTCTGAAGATGCGAAGGCTTACGGAGTACCAACCGACTTCACCATTACCATTCGCGACTTCGTCATCAACGCCGGCGCAGGCATGATTGTAGCCATCGCCGGTACCATAATGCGTATGCCTGGTTTGCCGAAAAAGCCACAGGCAGAGAATATCCACGTAGTGAATGGCGTAATAGAAGGCTTGTCATAAAGCATTATCCATAACTTGCGAGCCTCGGAGAACGTTGATGTTTTTCGAGGCTTTTTGCTGTTTTACAATCTCACCAATATACAATTGGTTACAAAGACAAATAAATAAGGCTATTTATTAAAAATGTTTTTTTTCTATATATATATTATGTAGTTAGGTAAAATTTAAGTAACTTTGCGACTTAAAGTGGGTGAAAGCCTTATCATTCCACCTCTAAAACTCAACAATTGATAATTAAATAATAAATATATAATACTTCAAAGATGAAAATTTCATTTGAAAATCCCGACAAACTGAATGGTCTTTTGACCATTGTTGTCGAAGAAGCAGATTACAAGGAAGAAGTTGAGAAGGCACTCAAAGACTATCGCAAGCGTGCAAATATTCCAGGTTTCCGTCCGGGACAAGTGCCAATGGGGTTGCTGAAACGCCAAGTTGGTCCACAAGTAAAGATGGATGCCATTAATAAAATCTTGGGTGAAAATCTTCAGAAATATATTGTAGACAACAAAATACATATGCTCGGACAACCTATGGCTTCTGAAACACAAGAAGCAGTAGAGCTTGAAAAGCCGGCTCCCTATACTTTTAAGTTCGACATCGCTATTGCACCGGAATTCAATATCGAACTTACAAGTAAGGATACTATTGACTACTACGATATAAAGGTAGACGACAAGCTCATTGACAAGCAGGTGGAAATGTTCGCAAACCGTGCAGGACATTACGACAAGACGGAAGAATTCGACCCCGAAAAGCGTGATATGCTCAAGGGAGACCTTCGTGAACTCGATGAAAAAGGCAATACACTCGAAGGTGGTATCACCGTGGAAGGTGCTGTAATGATGCCTCAATATATTAAGGTAGAAGACCAAAGAAAACTTTTCGATGGCAGTAAGCTGGGCGATATTATCACTTTCAACCCACGCAAGGCCTATCCCGAAAATGACATAGAGATTGCTTCATTGTTGAAAATCGACCGTAAGGAGGTTGAAAAACATACCGGCAACTTCTCATATCAGATTACTGAAATTACTCGCTTCGTAAATGCAGAGAACAATAAGGAGCTTTGGGACAGCGTTTACGGTCCGGACGCAAACATCAACGACGAGGCTGCATTCCGTGCTGCCATTGCTGAAGGTGTAAGCAAGCAGCTCGAAAGAGACTCTGACTACCAGTTTATGATAGATGTACGTGCTTATGCAGAGAAGAAAGTGGGCGACTTGCAATTTCCAGACGCGCTGTTGAAACGCATCATGCTTGCCAACAACAAAGACAAAGGTGCTGAATTTGTAGAGAAGAACTACGAGGCAAGCATCAAGGAACTTAAGTGGCACCTCGTCAGAGACCAAATAGCAAAGGCTAACAACGTTAAGGTTGAAGACACCGACATACGCGAAAGTGCTGCACAGATGGCGCGTGCACAGTTTGCACAATACGGCATGAACAACGTTCCTGACGAATACGTGAACAACTACGTTGAGGAAATGATGAAGAAGCACGAGAACATCGACTCATTCATTGAGGCTGCACTCGACCGTAAGCTCTCTGTTGCATTGAAATCTATTGTCAAGTTGAAGAAGAAGTCTGTTTCTCTCGACGAATTCAACAAGCTCATGATGCCTGCAGAAGAGGCTGCAGCAGAAAAGCCAGCAAAGGCAAAGAGAACCAAAAAGGCTGACAAAGCTGAAAAGGAAGAAAAGTAAGCCAATGCCTACAAACCATTAACGCTTGTGCCCTGCACAGCAAATAATGGGTATAGAATAATAAAAGCAATATCCTTTCCACAAACTTTCAAACAAGAAAGCTGTTGGAAAGGATATTGCTTTTTTATGTTTTACAGAGTATTGCCCAGTCTTTTAAATAATAGAAACGCAGGTTCAGCAGAATTTTATTTCAGAAAATAATTTTCTTTTTTTATTGCTAAAGTCAGAAACAGAAAGTATATTCAATACGCAAAACATAAATTCTATAATTTGCATTACAGATAAGGGCGTAATTTTATCACGGTTCTGACACTACTTCGTGGTCAATAGCAATTATATGGCACCCATAATTTAAGTAAAACAAAACAACCTTCATTCAAGCAAAGATAATTTAATTTAAAAGTGATAGGAATGTATTTGTGTTGTGAAAGCATTGGTTTTACATTATAAAACAGCCGATATTGCAACGCAGAAATACAGTTGCTGCTTTTAAACAGAATATTCTTTACAAAGCAAAAATTGTCTTTAGCGTCTATCGCAATCAGATGAAGGGGAAACGATTTCGCAAACAAACATCTATGAATTAATTATTCTGACCTAAAAAAATAGAATAGGAAAGGCATCTAATTCGAAAACAGAGGACAAGAGACAAAGCCACCATGAAAAGCGAGTGCATTGGATTAAACCTGTGATACACTCGCTTTCTATTCTACTTTTTGTCTGCTTTTGCTTTCTTAATGTAGGTTCTAATCACAAAATAAACAACGACTAAAGCTACAACTATCAGGATACCGTCCTTGATATAGTCGTTATATTCCTCTATTTTTACAGTGAGCTGATTTTCGGGAACTACAGAATGGAGATACCAACCAAGTGTTGCAAGCACGCAGTTCCACAGTCCTGAACCGAT
Source organism: Prevotella nigrescens (assembly GCF_031191185.1). NCBI lineage: Bacteria > Pseudomonadati > Bacteroidota > Bacteroidia > Bacteroidales > Prevotellaceae > Prevotella > Prevotella nigrescens. The sequence continues at coordinate 2,098,569 of NZ_CP133465.1, forward strand.
AGCGGTATAAAAAATGAACTTCCAAAAAGTCATTTTCGACAAGCCCGCAGGTATCGAAATGATTTGTCGGATACCGGGAATAAGTCGCCCTGTAAGGGTTGCTATAACACCATGGTCGTAGAAATACTTCTCTCCAGCCTTTACTTTGTCTTCGTTCAGCAGGCAAAGGTGCCCCAATTTACTGTTGGCAAAGCGGTACACAATAGGCCTGCCAAGGTAATAAGCCGCGATATAGTTGGTTGTTGAACCTGCAACTGCGCCCAATGTGGCAATTATAACCACCCAGAACACGTTAAGATGCCCTGCCGCAGCGTGATAGGCAGCGGGAGAAACGATGAGTTCGGAAGGGAAAGGGATAACTGTTCCTTCGATATACATACCGAGGAAGATTGTCCAATAATTAAGTGTGTCTAAGAGAGACGAAAACCAATGCATTTTAAAATATTTCTTTTAATAATGTAATTCTGTATTTATGAAACTGTCGCTTGTTCTGTTTGTGGGGTGTCGGCAATATTTCTCAGCCAACTGCCACGGTAAATCCGTATCAAGAACATAGAACCACGGAACGTAAGTTCTACTGCCATTGCAAACCAAACACCACGCAAGCCATAGGTGGAAGCGAGGGCATAAGCCAGCGTAAGGCGCACGAACCACATAGAGCCAAGGTTGATTAGCGACGGTTTGAACGTGTCGCCGGCACCAACACATACGCTATAAGCCACGATGGCTGCAGCAAAGAATGGTTCGGCAAAGGCTTCAATGCGCAGGACGGCAACACCCAACTCTCTGATTTCGGACACAGGCGAGAGCATTCCTATCATTTCGGGAGCGAAGATATACATAACCACGCCCATAAACGCCATAACTGCCATACCGATGAAGATAGTCATATAGGCAAAACTCTTGCAAAGCTCTTTCCGTTTCGCTCCGACACTTTGTCCGACAAGCGTCGTTGCTGCTTCGGCAATACCGTAACCCGGCATATAACACAGGCTTTCGGCTGTTACGGCAAACGAGTTGGCGGCAATGGCAAAGTTGCCCAAGGGTGCGACAATCATAGTAGAAACCACTTGTGCGCCATTCATCAGAAGGTATTGCATCGCCATAGGCGCACCTATCTTTACAGCGTGAATGATATAATCCCACACCCATACAAAACGTTTGGTGTCGAGCTTCCACGCCAATATAGGACTTCGGAAGATAGCAAAATAGATTAAAGGAATGGCAGCTACGACAAACGACAGTAGCGTACCGATGGCAGCACCCTTCACTCCTAAACCAAATCCGAACATTTCAAACTGAAATCCCAATATGGTAAGTGGGCGCGTAGGAAAGATTAAGATGAAGTTAAAGACCACGTCCATAACGCACATCAACACGGAGATAAGGCTTGGGTGGCGCATATCGCCCGAAACTTTCAACATTGCAGCCGACAAATACTCTACCAAATGCACTGGCACTGCAAACGAAAAGATGAGAAAGTAGATGGAAGCGTCGTGCTGAATGTCGGCACCACCGCCCAACCAACGGGGCAACGGCGTAGCCAACAGTGCCGCAACAGCCATCAGTACAAGACTGAAAGCCAAACCAAAGATATAGCCGTGCCGCATTACGGCGCGCGCTTTCTCGAAGTCGTTGGCTCCAATGAAGTGTGCAGCTTGCACCGAAAAGCCCATTCCGCCCGCTGCAACCAACGAACCAAAGAGCCAGGTGGCAGGTTCTACCAAACCGATTGAAGCCGAAGCGGCTGCTCCTAACGAACCTACCATCGAGGCGTCGATGTAGAACATCATAACAGTAGTAACCTGTGCGAGAATGGACGGAATACTTAATTGGACGATGAGATTTAACTTCTCGCCCATCGTCATAGAACTGCCATTCCTGATTTTCTCTAAGAGCGCATCGGTTACAGTCTTGCTGAACACCATAATATATAAGGTAGGGTTGTAAAGGCAGACAGTATGCCCACCGTAAGTCTTCGCTGAGAGTTGGTTGGTATATCCTTAAATAATATCGGGAACCTTTGTTCCTGCTCTGTAATAAGCGTGCAGGCGCAAATCGAAAATCAAGTTGGAATAAGCTGGAATAGAACCGCTCTTGCTTGAGCCATATCCTAACTGATAAGGAATGTAAACCACCCAATGGTCGCCGATGTGCATATTCTGCAAGGCAGTAGCAACTCCATCAATAACACTTCCCTTTTCACCGCCGACCAAAAGCTGAGCTGGGCGTGATGTTTGTGGATTAAACACCAAACCATTGCCCCCCCAACTGCTATCGAACATCAGTCCTGCAGTATAAGTTGGTGAAGGTATGAGACGTCCTTGATAGTGCACTAACACCGAATCGGTATACAAAGGAGAGCCAGAACCAGTACCTTTCTCTAACTCGTGCACAATAATATAGTTTTCTGGTGTATAGCTTTTTGTTCCATCTCGTTTCTCTTGACTTTGATAAGTATAACTTAAGAGGAGTTTCCAAGAAGTATCACCATTGGCTATTTTCTGTTGCGTTATGTTGTAAAGATCGGTCCAATACTTTGTATTTTTGCTCTTCCAATTTGCAAATTCATCTGTATCTTTTTCGTTTTCAGAACAAGAAGACAGTAAGCCAACCGATGTTATAGCGGCAAACAACAGCACTACAGAAAAGAGAAAGCGATGTAGTTGCATTCTTAATTTATTATTATTTTGCATGATTTTTATTCTATCGTGAATATAAGTCTTATTCCTTCACATCGAGTTTCTTCAACAGTGAAGTTATGGAAACGCGGTCTTCAATGATTTCACGCAACCTTTCAATGGGCACACGCTCTTGTTTCATAGAGTCGCGGTAGCGCAAAGTAACGGTATTATCGGTAAGCGTGTCGCCATCAACAGTAATGCAGAAAGGCGTACCAATGGCATCTTGGCGACGATAACGCTTGCCAATAGAGTCCTTTGCCTCAATGGTGGTGTTGAAGTGGAACTTCAAATCGTCCATAATCTCTTGTGCCTTCTCCGGCAGACCGTCCTTATTGACCAACGGAAGCACTGCACACTTAACTGGAGCCAACGGTTCTGGCAAACTCAAAACGATGCGGCTTGAACCATTTTCAAGCTGTTCTTCGGTGTAGCTGTGGCACATAATGCTCAGGAACATGCGGTCTACCCCGATAGAAGTCTCTACAACGTAAGGCGTGTAGCTCTCGTTGCGCTCAGGATCGAAGTATTTTATCTGTCTGCCAGAGTACTTTTCGTGCTGTGAGAGGTCGAAATCGGTGCGCGAGTGGATACCTTCTACTTCCTTGAAACCGAATGGCATATGAAACTCGATGTCTGTTGCAGCATTTGCATAGTGCGCTAACTTTTCGTGGTCGTGGTAGCGATAGTTCTCGTCGCCCATACCAAGCGCCTCGTGCCAAGCTAAACGGTGCTGCTTCCAGTAGTTGAACCATTTCATTTCCGTGCCTGGTTGGCAGAAGAATTGCATCTCCATTTGTTCAAATTCGCGCATGCGGAACACGAACTGACGGGCTACTATCTCGTTGCGGAAAGCCTTTCCAATCTGTGCAATACCGAACGGCAGCTTCATACGACCAGTCTTCTGAACATTCAAGAAGTTCACAAAGATACCTTGTGCAGTCTCCGGACGTAGGTAAATCTTGCTCGACGAGTCGGCAGAAGCACCTATTTCGGTTGAGAACATCAGGTTGAACTGTCGCACATCGGTCCAGTTCTTTGTTCCGCTGATAGGGTCTACGATACCTTCATCGAGTATAATTTGTCGCAGTTCCGCAAAGTCTGAAGCCTCCATAGCCTTAGCATAACGTGCATGAAGCTCGTCGTGCTTGTGCTGATGCTCCAACACACGAGGATTGGTGGCACGGAATTTGGCTTCATCAAAGCTGTCGCCGAATTTCTTTGCAGCCTTGGCAACCTCCTTATCTATCTTTTCTTCGTACTTGCCGAGCTGATCTTCTATCAGCACATCGGCTCTATAACGTTTCTTTGAGTCACGATTGTCAATCAAAGGGTCATTGAAGGCATCAACGTGGCCGCTTGCTTTCCATATCGTAGGGTGCATGAAGATGGACGAATCGATACCAACGATGTTGTTGTGGAGCAGCACCATTGACTGCCACCAATACTGTTTGATGTTGTTCTTAAGTTCTACACCGTTCTGACCGTAGTCATAAACCGCTGCAAGACCATCGTATATATCGCTACTTGGAAAAACAAAACCATATTCTTTGCAATGGCTTACTATCTTTTTAAACGTATCCTCCTGTGCCATAATATATTTCTTTTATCTCTGTTTGTTCGGAATTTGGTACAAAGTTACGGCTTTTTAATGAAACAAGGGTACTAATAAGTATGAAAGTTTGCGAAACAAGCATATTACAAAACCTTTTGCAACATTATTCGTATACCAAATAAACGTCTCTTTCGCAAGTATAAGATATATCTTCAAACTTCTCATCACAGATACCGTTCTATAAAAATGGGTAACCCAAGTTTTTTATAATAGGAACAAAGAAAAAAGGAAACATAATTCATTGTCTTTGCTAACGTCTATCATTTATTAGATTAAGGTCAGTCTTTTGAGTACATTTATGCTACCTATGGATAAAGACAGATAGACTAAAAGTATTAAGGTTCAAATTCCTTCAAGAAATTCCATCTGTATTACAATATAAGCCGACTAAATCAAGACAGATTTTACATTAAAGTTGTAAATAGTTTTTGACATTGAAAACAATCACTTCACTTTGTACGCAATCTCGTTAAAATATAGAGTTTCCTCCCAAAGTATAAGTAGTCATCCCTTAAAAACTATATTTCAGCATAGAGCTTGTACTAGCAAACTCTATGCTGATTCTTTTTATAAGGTACAAAAGAACTCTCATAGCTCTTTTGAAGTTATATGCTGCGGCAGCTAATAATACATTGATAGCATCTCCTTTGACACCTTTATAAAAGTTGCGAGATAATCGGTGGTCTTCTTTAAGATGTCCTATCGTTGGCTCTATACCAGCTCGTTTACAAAATAGTTTGTGTTTCTTTCTCTTTTGGTAGTAGCTGTCTTTAGCTTTAGGAGTGTCTGGGATGAGTATCTTTGTCTGCCCCATCTGCTTTATACCTCCTATACCCTCTATCTCCTGCTAACTTATCAACCTGCCTTCCTGTCATCCTTTGGGTTTGTTCTAGCGTCTTTTCGATAGTATGCCCATCATATTCATTCCTAAAAGAACATGCACCAAGAATAAGTCCTGACCATGAGCGAAGAATAGATACTTTATTGCCAAACTCATATTGCTTATGGTCCTTACCCTTGCTGACGCAAACTACATCTGGTTCGTGCAGAGAATATACTTTGTTCTTTGACTTCCTATTCTGAGAAAGAACTCTGTAATATAGCTCAAACATCTTCTCATATCCTTTCCTTCCCACAAGATTACGCTCTAGCTCTCTTACTAATCTACCTGCTATGGTCTTCAGTTGCCTATCTGCCTTAAGAGCTTTCTTACGATTCTTGGGATGATTACGAAAACGTTGGGAACGGTAAATTCCTTTCAAGGTACGCGTATAACTCTGTCGTAGAGGGAGACAATTGTCATGAACTATCTTCAGAACGTTTTTGATTATCTTTTTATGCAACTTCGCATCTGTAGGATAGGTTATATTCTTCTCCTGCACGGTAGAATCAATGAAAGCCGTATCAAAATGATCTTCGTTATCATGGTCAGTATTAATGCGGATGCTCTCGGCTAATATTAACTCCATACCTTTCTCACCTATACGATTTCTGAAATGAACTAACTCGGAAGCGTCACAGGGCTCTTTTGGCATAAATTCAAGTCCACCACAGAAATATTGGTAGTAAGCATTCTCGCTCCATTGAGAAACCACCATTTCATCTGACACATTACGCAAATGTTTTAAAATTAAAAGACCACACATCAAGCGAATAGCATGGGCAGGGCGACCATTAGTGCTGCAATACAAAGGAGAAAAAGCATTTTCAAAACATTCCCAATTAATCTTATTACTAAGTTGGAAAAGGGGATGTTCATGGCTAAGCATGTCCTCTAAAGAAGAGAACATAGAAAGCTGTTTGGATGTACGTTTAAGCATAAATATCTGCAAGATTTATAATGTAAAGGTACAAAAACTTGCAGATATGAGCAAATAATTTACAGGATAATATACTATGAATCAGGAGAATATTAGGTTTTTAAGGGAGAACTAAGTAGATGGTAAAAGCTATACCGATAAGAAAGATTGTCCTTTCTTGGACATACCAAGAAACGAAACCAACTACTATTATGGGATAAGAAAAAGATGACACCTTTCCCTTTTTAAAGACACCACCTAACTAACAAAATTTATCAGTCCGAAACGTATCAACCTATATGCATACAATCAATTAACCAAAGATGACACCTGATTTAACCTCTGTAATTTCATCATCAGATTTATTGAAATACTTGATTCTCATTAAAACAATTGATACTCATTTATTGCCGTCCAGTAGAACTTTTATCTCCCAATCTGTGTACGAGAAATCATCTTTAATACAACATCTTTTTACATTAAATCCAAAATACAAGTCTTTTTGTAAGAAGAACAAGCGTTTTGATAATACTCATTAAAATACCTGCACCCATCATACAACACTTATACCGGGAAAAACAAAAGGGCCCT
>NZ_CP133466.1 GCF_031191185.1 Prevotella nigrescens
TAACAATATCGAAGCCCTCTTTTGAGGGTCACAGATTCTGTCCACTTCTATTCAGCAGAAAATCAAAAATGTTCAGGATGAGTATGCCGTCATCGTTGCGGAAAGTGGGTTGCATGCCTCCTACAATAACAACTTTCTGAAAACTATCTTTAATCTGTTTGAGAGATCGTAGTTCTTGTTCTGTTTTTTCTTCAGATGGCAAAGCGTAAGCCGACTGGATGTAAATTCTGTCCTGTCCTCTGTTGCATACGAAGTCCACTTCTAACTGCTTGCGTTCACTTATTCCATTTTCGTTTTTCGTATTTTGCGTAACCTGCCCTACATCCACAGAATAGCCACGCATCCGTAACTCATTGTATATAAGATTCTCTATCAAGTGTGTGTGTTCTGTCTGACGGAAATTCAATCGGACATTGCGTAATCCTAAGTCTTCAAAATAGTATTTTGCTGGAGTATCAATATATTTACGACCCTTAATATCGTAGCGAACAGCACGCTCCATCAGGAAAGCGTCCTGCATATAGTCCAGATAAGTCTTGACGGTGTCTCTGGTGATGGTGCTCCGCTTTTCGGAACGGAAGGTGTTCGCTATTTTCTGTGGGTTGGTAAGGCTTCCGATGCTGCTTGCCATGACATCAATGAGTTCTTCCAGATCATCATCGTTTCGTATGCCGTACCTTTCTTTGATGTCGATAAGGTAGGTATTGGAGAAAAGCTGTTGCAGATAGCCCTTCTTCTGTTGTTCTGTGGCCATCGTTACCGTTTGGGGCAATCCTCCCAAAAGCATATATTCATTAAGGTGTGTTTCCAAGAAAGGCGCATCTGGCTTCACCGACATATATTCGCTGAAGCTCAATGGGTGGATACGTAACTCATCGCCCCTACCACGGAAAGTCGTCACAACATCTTTTGACAGGAAGCGTGCATTACTGCCTGTGACATACACATCTAATTGTGGATTCTTCAGCAGCGTGTTCAGCGCCTCCTCAAAACGGTCAAGCAATTGTATCTCGTCTATGAGTATAAAGTATTCCCTCGTATCTGTTACCCTTTGGCTAATGTAATCTAACAAGGGTAAAGGCTTTCGATAACGTTCATTATAAATGTTCTCCAAATCCAACTTAATGATTTGGGTATCATCTATCCCTTGTTCTTTAAGATACTGGCAGAAAAGTGTAAAGAGCAGATACGATTTGCCACTCCGACGCAATCCAGTAATGATTTTTATCATTCCATTGTGGCGTCGGTCAATTAACCTTTGCAGATATATGGGTCGTTCTATATTCATTCCTATTAGTTATTTATGCGTAAAAACGCAGTCTTTGCGACTACAAAGATATGGATATTTTCTCACAACATCAAGATTCTATTCGTTTTTTTTGCGTAAATACGCGTTAATCAGGAAATAGGAAAAATGCATTATATGTATAGTATGGAAACTATCTGATTGACTTTCTGTTGCTCCGTTTCACAGTCTTGCCCATCATGTATCTTTTCCATAATGATTCTGACGAGCTGAGCTATCTCCTCTTGCTGCTTGGAAGTCGCAATAGGGATAGGAAGATTGCGTATATGCTCGGGGTAGATGTGATAATCGCTGCCTCGTTGGTCAGCCAACAACTGACCAGCCATTGAGGAATTGAGGACACCTAACAAATAAAGCAAGTCTACTTCGCTTGACAACGCTTCCATCTCAGTACGAGTGTGCTTGCAGAATTTCTTAATGCTTGAGGATATGCTCTTGTTGTTAACTCCCTTCAAATCCTTCCATAGAACAGCAGAAAACATAGAGTCGCTATGCAAGAAATGCGTGTCCATATCAAGATGTACTTTAAGAAAACCTAAACGATTTATTAATAGTTTTGGACGATTATACAATTCACGAAAGGTAGGGCGCCGCAACTTATCAGGGCATCGTTCTGTATTCCATTCAAGATAACGAACACGTTTTACCCGATACTTGTCTATGTCTTTAGCCTCAATGTATTTGCGACTATGAATTTCGTCGTAAGTTTCACTTATAAGGTCATCTTTCCTAAATTCTCCTTTTGCTTTCTTTTCATCTGCATTAACAACCATTCCTACACTGATATAGCAGAAGTCACCCAACACATTCATGTTGGCAAAACGATTTCCAGACCTTCTTTCTTCTGTTAAGTTCCAGACATATTTCTTTTCGTCCTGTTTTAACGTTTCTGGAGACTTATGCAATACTTTATGGAATGTCTTGTCCGCATATATTTGAGTTATGCGAAGATCACCTTTTGGTGATGAGTTCTGAATGAATGGTATACAGTTGCTCACAGTTGCATTCTCAAAAATCTTTGTACCGTTCAAATCTGCAATTTCCAATAGGCGATATTCTTCTATAATCATCTTACGGAGTTTCTTGCCATATTTCTGATTTGTCAAAGGATATGGAACAATCATAGAGAATACTCCATTGGGGCAGAGGAGTTGCAATCCAAGTTCCATAAAGGGAATATATAAATCCCATTTCTCATTGAGTGATTTGTATTTCTTGCACTCGATAATACGTTGGCGTTGCTCATTTAGTTCTGGGGATGCAATTTGCGTTGGCGCACTAATGTATGGAGGGTTGCCAATAGTAATGTCGAAACCACCCTCTT
>NZ_CP133467.1 GCF_031191185.1 Prevotella nigrescens
TGGGAATCCACCGTATGGGGCTAAATATGATAACCAAACAAAGAGGTATTACAAGAATACTTATGTAACCGCAAATAGCATTCGTGGCTTGCAGAAAGGGTCACTCGACACATATACACTGTTCATTGAATTGGGCTATAACCTACTCAGACGGAATGGCAGCTTTGCCTATATCGTTCCAATATCCTTGACTTCAAGTGATTCCCTCACAGGAGTACACCGTTTATTGATGAATAACTGTGACACCATTCATATTTCATCATATTCAGTTCGCCCCAAGCCTGTATTTGAGAATGCCGTCGTGAATACTTCTATATTGCTATTCCAAAAAACGGAAACACCTTGTCAACATCTTTATTCCACAAAGATGTACAGAAGAGGAAATGAGCTTGATTTACAAAAGCTTATTGACAATCTTAATTTTTCTAATGTGTATGGTTATACTATGATAGGTCGCATTCCGAAGATTGGTTGTGAAATGGAAAAAGACATTCTTATAAAAATCTTCAACAATACTCCGATTAGGACTCTTTATGACGACAAGGGTGATCCTATCTATTATAGGACAACTGGCGGTAGGTACTTTAAGGTTGTAACCAATTATCCGACTGGTTCAACTAAAGAAAAGCCATTATATTTTCAAAAACGACTATCGAATGCTATTGGTTGCATTCTTAGCAGTTCTTTGGCTTTTTGGTTTTACCAAATCTATTCCAACAACCTTGATTGGAAGACATACGAGATTGAGAACTTCACCATTCCACAGCTTACAACTGAAAACATTGAGTATCTTGACAAACTATATTCTCGGTATCTAACGGACATAGAGTCTAAGGCAAATGTCAGAACAACATCTGGAGAGTCCACTTACAATGTTGATTCATTCAAGGAATACAAGATTGTACGCTCCAAGGGCATCATTGATGAGATAGATGACTACATTTGCCCACTATACGGCTTGACCCAGAAAGAAACGGACTTTGTCAAAAATTACGAATTGCAGTTCAGGCTGGCAGGAGAATAAAGGCTCTATAACGTTTCGTGTGGGTTGTTTGACCCAATTAGAATAATATCTACTGTATTCATAGAAAGAAGTTATTTGTTCAGTTTAGTTTTACTCTTTAGCCAACGAAATAAGATGTTTTTAAGGTCTTAATTCATACTATGTTTGTGAATGTTTACCATCATTTGCTGTGGTGCGGATACTCTGCACATGTGATGCGGAGGGTTAAATTTACTATGATATATGAATGACAGGGGATGAATTGTGAGCAAAACGTTGTAATACTAAGAATAAACAGGAGGTGTGTAGAAGCTTGTTTAGCTCAAACTCCTTTATATTTGTAGATTAATCCGTCTTCTTCTGTTCAGTCATAAAGCCTTTAAACATAGGAACGCTGGCAAGAAAAAAATATTTACCCACACGATTCGTTATAGAGCCAGAATAAATGATAATTGGAGGACAATTCCTCCAATTATCATTTGGTCTTACTTTTCTTCATACGCCTAAATACCATGTCTTGAAGCGTATTTACAATATAAGCTTCTTCTTTGCCTAATCCAAAGAATTTAAGGACAATAGCATCTATCATTTTATGTTGATTGTCATTGAGCGTTGCTGATATACTCGTATCTATCACTTTATCCTTAACTGTCATATATAGGGCAAAAATTTCAGACGGTTTGTTAAAATTGTAGCAAATAGGTATGCTCTTCAAGTCTGTTGCCTCTGCTTTTAACATTCCGCCTCCCAAGTTTGTTCTTCCTGTAATTTCTCTTAAAAGCCAGAACAATGATGAGTTACAAAATAGCCATATGTTTAAGGTTTCTTCTTGCGACAAATCACCATAAATTTCAACATAACTTGATGTATAGCCAGAGCATTCGTTAATGCTACAGAAATGTGTCCCTATTCCTCTTGGCATTATAAGAAGAGGTTTTTTCCTACTGCTTGAGATGTCGTCTTTACTGACATAACAAGACGAATTATTCCAACTATAGGTTGGACCAATCTCTGATGTATAATACGGATAAGTTCGAGAAGATTGACTATAAACAATATGACTTTTAGTTAGATTTAGTCCTTGTCCAATGCTTATCTTTGAAGAAAGACTTTTATCTTCAAGTTGGCTTATAGTTTCTATAATCCGTAATAGTTTCTGTTCAGCTCTAATGATACCCCCCCACTTGTAGTTATGCAATAATTGATCGCTTGATAAGAATTCTTTTAGAGTAACATTTTCCGTATCATGCATGGAAAATGTATTACATGGATATTTTTCAAGACTCCCATTACAATGAAAGAACTTAACAGGAAATTTATCATTGCTCTCGTTTCTGTTACTGATGATGGTTATAATAGTGTTTATATCAGCTGTTTCAAAGTATTTGTACTCAGAATCAATAATTGCATGAACTTTACACTTCTTCAATAAAAAATTCTGAAACAGTTTTCCGTAGTCTGTGGAAAGCCACGAATTTTCAGTGATAAAGACGTTGTACCCATTTGGGCTCAATAATCTCAGCGATAATTCATAGAAGAAAATCAATAAATCTGCACCACGGGGAAAGGCTCTCGCATCTGACAATCTTCTTTTTTGAATCTCACTCTGCAAACTCACCTTTAATGATTCTGGGAAATTTGGACTTCTCGATTCTAAATACGGCGGATTACCAATAACAATATCGAAGCCCTCT
>NZ_CP133468.1 GCF_031191185.1 Prevotella nigrescens
AGAGGGCTTCGATATTGTTATTGGGAATCCACCGTATGGGGCTAAATATGATAACCAAACAAAGAGGTATTACAAGAATACTTATGTAACCGCAAATAGCATTCGTGGCTTGCAGAAAGGGTCACTCGACACATATACACTGTTCATTGAATTGGGCTATAACCTACTCAGACGGAATGGCAGCTTTGCCTATATCGTTCCAATATCCTTGACTTCAAGTGATTCCCTCACAGGAGTACACCGTTTATTGATGAATAACTGTGACACCATTCATATTTCATCATATTCAGTTCGCCCCAAGCCTGTATTTGAGAATGCCGTCGTGAATACTTCTATATTGCTATTCCAAAAAACGGAAACACCTTGTCAACATCTTTATTCCACAAAGATGTACAGAAGAGGAAATGAGCTTGATTTACAAAAGCTTATTGACAATCTTAATTTTTCTAATGTGTATGGTTATACTATGATAGGTCGCATTCCGAAGATTGGTTGTGAAATGGAAAAAGACATTCTTATAAAAATCTTCAACAATACTCCGATTAGGACTCTTTATGACGACAAGGGTGATCCTATCTATTATAGGACAACTGGCGGTAGGTACTTTAAGGTTGTAACCAATTATCCGACTGGTTCAACTAAAGAAAAGCCATTATATTTTCAAAAACGACTATCGAATGCTATTGGTTGCATTCTTAGCAGTTCTTTGGCTTTTTGGTTTTACCAAATCTATTCCAACAACCTTGATTGGAAGACATACGAGATTGAGAACTTCACCATTCCACAGCTTACAACTGAAAACATTGAGTATCTTGACAAACTATATTCTCGGTATCTAACGGACATAGAGTCTAAGGCAAATGTCAGAACAACATCTGGAGAGTCCACTTACAATGTTGATTCATTCAAGGAATACAAGATTGTACGCTCCAAGGGCATCATTGATGAGATAGATGACTACATTTGCCCACTATACGGCTTGACCCAGAAAGAAACGGACTTTGTCAAAAATTACGAATTGCAGTTCAGGCTGGCAGGAGAATAAAGGCTCTATAACGTTTCGTGTGGGTTGTTTGACCCAATTAGAATAATATCTACTGTATTCATAGAAAGAAGTTATTTGTTCAGTTTAGTTTTACTCTTTAGCCAACGAAATAAGATGTTTTTAAGGTCTTAATTCATACTATGTTTGTGAATGTTTACCATCATTTGCTGTGGTGCGGATACTCTGCACATGTGATGCGGAGGGTTAAATTTACTATGATATATGAATGACAGGGGATGAATTGTGAGCAAAACGTTGTAATACTAAGAATAAACAGGAGGTGTGTAGAAGCTTGTTTAGCTCAAACTCCTTTATATTTGTAGATTAATCCGTCTTCTTCTGTTCAGTCATAAAGCCTTTAAACATAGGAACGCTGGCAAGAAAAAAATATTTACCCACACGATTCGTTATAGAGCCAGAATAAATGATAATTGGAGGACAATTCCTCCAATTATCATTTGGTCTTACTTTTCTTCATACGCCTAAATACCATGTCTTGAAGCGTATTTACAATATAAGCTTCTTCTTTGCCTAATCCAAAGAATTTAAGGACAATAGCATCTATCATTTTATGTTGATTGTCATTGAGCGTTGCTGATATACTCGTATCTATCACTTTATCCTTAACTGTCATATATAGGGCAAAAATTTCAGACGGTTTGTTAAAATTGTAGCAAATAGGTATGCTCTTCAAGTCTGTTGCCTCTGCTTTTAACATTCCGCCTCCCAAGTTTGTTCTTCCTGTAATTTCTCTTAAAAGCCAGAACAATGATGAGTTACAAAATAGCCATATGTTTAAGGTTTCTTCTTGCGACAAATCACCATAAATTTCAACATAACTTGATGTATAGCCAGAGCATTCGTTAATGCTACAGAAATGTGTCCCTATTCCTCTTGGCATTATAAGAAGAGGTTTTTTCCTACTGCTTGAGATGTCGTCTTTACTGACATAACAAGACGAATTATTCCAACTATAGGTTGGACCAATCTCTGATGTATAATACGGATAAGTTCGAGAAGATTGACTATAAACAATATGACTTTTAGTTAGATTTAGTCCTTGTCCAATGCTTATCTTTGAAGAAAGACTTTTATCTTCAAGTTGGCTTATAGTTTCTATAATCCGTAATAGTTTCTGTTCAGCTCTAATGATACCCCCCCACTTGTAGTTATGCAATAATTGATCGCTTGATAAGAATTCTTTTAGAGTAACATTTTCCGTATCATGCATGGAAAATGTATTACATGGATATTTTTCAAGACTCCCATTACAATGAAAGAACTTAACAGGAAATTTATCATTGCTCTCGTTTCTGTTACTGATGATGGTTATAATAGTGTTTATATCAGCTGTTTCAAAGTATTTGTACTCAGAATCAATAATTGCATGAACTTTACACTTCTTCAATAAAAAATTCTGAAACAGTTTTCCGTAGTCTGTGGAAAGCCACGAATTTTCAGTGATAAAGACGTTGTACCCATTTGGGCTCAATAATCTCAGCGATAATTCATAGAAGAAAATCAATAAATCTGCACCACGGGGAAAGGCTCTCGCATCTGACAATCTTCTTTTTTGAATCTCACTCTGCAAACTCACCTTTAATGATTCTGGGAAATTTGGACTTCTCGATTCTAAATACGGCGGATTACCA
>NZ_CP133469.1 GCF_031191185.1 Prevotella nigrescens
AACCTCAATTCCGCAGCATAAAATCTTTTAAGAAATCCAAGTGCCTGAGAAACAAAGTCCTCAAAACACTTGGATATGTCAGAATTTTCACCTAATCTTAGTGCAACAAACATAACAAGTAAGCAAAAATCTGACATGACAAAGGTAGCAATTAAAAACGAGAATATCACTTCTTTCGGAGGAATTTATCACATTATGGATGTTTTTTCAAAGTTGGGCTTTGAAAAACTTACCGAATCCGTGTTGGGCAGACGCGGAAGCAGTGGCAAGGCATTCAGCCATGGAAGCATTTTCGGCTCTCTCTTCTTCAGTTACCTTTGTGGTGGAGAATGCCTTGAGGACATCAATGCGCTTATAGGGCAGTTCAAGCAGAGGCCTGACACGCTATTACCCGGTGCCGACACCGTGGGACGTGGACTGAAGGAGCTTGCCGAAGAGAACATTATCTACAAGAGCGAGACATCAGGCAAGTCTTATAGTTTCAATACTGCAGAGAAGCTGAACACCTTACTTTTACGGATGATACGTAGAATGGGGCTTATAAAGGCGGGCAGTCATGTTGACTTGGACTTTGACCACCAGTTTATTCCATCCCGCAAGTTCGATGCAAAGTATTCCTACAAGCAGGATCATGGTTATTTCCCAGGCTGGGCTTCCATCGGGGGCATCATAGTCGGAGGTGAGAACCGTGACGGGAACACCAATGTGAAATTCCATCAGGAGGACACGCTCCGTCGCATTATGGACCGTGTGACCTCCGAACTTGGTGTTGTGATAGAGCATTTCCGTGCCGACTGCGGGTCGTTCTCGAAGGAAATCATCCAGACCGTAGAGCCGCGCTGCAACACGTTCTATATACGTGCTGCCAACTGCGGCAGCCGGTGTGAGGACTTCCGCCAGCTGGAAGAATGGAAGAGCGTTGAGGTTGGTTATGAGAGGTGCGATGTCACCTCCGTCAGCATGGACGACCTCATCGAAGGAAAGTCATACAGGCTTGTCGTACAGCGTACTCCCTTGAAAGACAAGCACGGCAGGGAACAGACGGATATGTTCGGAGTGATATACACATACCGCTGTATCCTTACCAACAACCGGACATCTACCGAGAAGGACATCATTACATTCTACAATGAACGTGGAGCGAGCGAAAAGAACTTCGACATACAGAACAATGACTTCGGCTGGGCACATCTGCCATTTTCCTTTATGGCTGAGAACATGGTTTTCATGATGGTTACCGCCATGCTGAAAAACTTCTATCTCTATCTCGTCCGTCATATCAGCGAGAAGGTCAAGCCATTGAAAAAGACAAGCAGGCTGAAAGCCTTTATCCTGCATTTTGTCAGTGTACCAGCAAAATGGGTACGAACAGGAAGGCGGAACGTTCTGAACCTATATACAAATAAAGCATACTACTCTGAGGTATTCCTTGAATAAACAGCATGTCTTTGTGGTTCTCACATTCCCCATTGGTTTGGGTGGGGGATTTCATGTCTATGCAAGAACCAAAAATCCCAGAAAATCCCCATATCAATGGATAGAGCCCAAAAATGTCACTTCAATATATAAAAGTACCTCACAAGGAATAATGCTGCGGAATTAAGGAATAACTAAAATTATGAACAAAAATGTTTCAATTGCTATTACAACTGCACTTGTTATGAATTGTGGAATTGTAAATGCCCAAGAAGCGACTAACATCGGAAAGCATAACATAACACTTAGTAAAAATGTTATGACTCCCGAAACATTGTGGGCGATGGGAAGAATTGGAAATGCACAAGCTTCCCCTGATGGCAATAAAATTGTTTACCAAGTAGGTTACTATAGTGTGAAGGAAAATAGAGGACACCAAGTAATCTGTGTAATGGATTCCGATGGAAAGAATGTACGTCAGCTTACAACATCTGCAAAAAGCGAAGTAAGTCCTACATGGTTAGATGACCATACCATAGCTTTTCTTCTCGATGGACAAATTTGGTCTATGAATTCAGACGGTTCTTATCGTAAAAAGCTTTCATCTTCAGATATAGAAATAGAAGGATTCCGCTTCTCTCCAGATAGGAAGAAGGTCCTACTTATAAAGAGTATCCCTTATTATGGTACAATTAAGAAAAATCCTTCCGACCTTCCAAAAGCATCTGGTCGTCTTATAACCGACATGAATTATCGTCATTGGGATCATTATGTAGAAACTATTGCACATCCGTTTGTTGCAGAAATTACTGCCAATGGTATTAGTAAGAACGATGTGGATATTATAGAAGGTGAACCTTACGAAAGTCCGCTTGCTCCATTTGGTGGGATAGAACAATTCGACTGGAGTAAAGATTCGAAACAGATAGCCTATACTTGTAGGAAAAAAGAAGGTGTAAAATATGCTGTATCAACCGATGCTGACATATACCTTTACAATATAGACACAAAAAAAACGGTGAACTTATGTAAACCTGCAGACTATGTTGCGCCAGAAATAAACATGACGAAGTCGCTTCGTAATCAAAAGGTAAATCATCAAGATGGTGATTTCAATGTCGGTTACGACGTTAATCCTAAGTTCTCTCCTGATGGAAAGTATATTGCATGGCAGAGTATGAAGAACGATGGATATGAAAGCGATCGTAATCGTCTTTGTGTTTATGATTTCAGTACGGGGAAGAAAACCTATGTTACAGAGAAATTTGACTCTAACGTAGATGACTATGTTTGGGCTCCAAATTCAAAGGAACTTTATTTTATAGGTGTTTGGCATGGTACTGTAAATGCTTATCAAACTAACTTAAAAGGCGAAATTAAGCAATTAACCGATGGACAGCATAATTATGTCTCAATTGCGCTATTAGGCGATAAGGGAAGGAAATTGTTAGGCTTACGTCAAAGCATAAAACAGGCTACTGAGATATTTTCCATAGTACCTGCAAAGAAAGATAAGCAGAGTGAACAAATACAGTTGAGTTTTGAAAATAAACATATTTATGATCAGCTTGCACTTGGAGAAGTTAAACCACGTTGGGTAAAGACTACTGATGGGAAAGATATGTTGGTATGGATTATCACTCCTCCTCATTTTGACCCGAATAAAAAGTATCCAACTCTTCTTTTCTGTGAGGGAGGTCCACAAAGCCCAGTATCACAATTCTGGAGCTATCGTTGGAATTTCCAGATAATGGCAGCAAACGGATATGTAATTGTTGCACCAAACCGTAGAGGATTGCCTGGGTTTGGTAGTGAATGGAATGAAGAAATTAGTGGAGATTGGACAGGTCAATGTATGAAAGACTATCTATCAGCAATAGACGATGCTGCAAATAATCTTCCATTCGTAGATAAAGATAGATTAGGTGCTGTAGGTGCTTCGTTTGGTGGGTTCTCTGTTTATTATTTGGCAGGGCATCACAACAAACGCTTCAAAGCGTTCATTGCTCACGACGGTGCTTTCAACCTCGAAAGTATGTATACTGATACTGAAGAAGTCTGGTTTAGTAATTGGGAATATGATGATGCATATTGGAATAAGGACCGTACAGCTGCAGCAACACGTACATATGAGAATAGTCCCCATCTTGATGTTGATAAATGGGACACTCCTATTCTTTGCATTCATGGAGAGAAAGATTATCGTATTAATGCAACGCAGGGTATGGGAGCATTCAATGCTGCACGCTTACGTGGTATTCCTGCCGAACTGTTACTCTTCCCAGACGAAAACCATTGGGTATTGAAACCACAGAATGGAATATTATGGCAACGTACTTTCTTCAACTGGCTCGACCGCTGGCTAAAGAAATAAAAACGAAATGAACTTTTATCAATAA